>CAZCKC010000013.1:0-37543 GCA_964499235.1 uncultured Planctomycetales bacterium
GGAGCGGGGGGCGCTGGAGGAGCGGGGGGAGTGAGGGGGTAATCCCGCTCTTGCTTGGATTTTCGTCGAGTCAGTCCCCTCGCGGTCAGCGGCACGCTGGGCCCGGCCCGTCGTTTGGCCCTCGGGTGGGCGGCGACTCCGGAGAGGGGGCCAACATTGTCGGCACCGCTACGCTCGTACTCTCGTCCTCTCGGCAGTTCTGACGCCCTCAAACTCGGGGGGGGGCTTGGCCATGTGTCGCTGGCTTTGCCGCGTCACGGGCGTCTGCGCTGAAGCGCTCGTGATTCGACGCAATCGGATCGGACGGTTGGTTGGTGGAAGAGACTAGGCCAAGCTTGCAGTCCGACAATCGGGCCGCGAGAACGGCAGCCGGGGGGCTCGTGAACATTCGAGCCGCCGGCCCCGGCACGAGGTCGGCACGACCAGCCGCGGTGTGGGCCCAGACGGCCTGGGTTCTCCCGAACGACACCTGTTTGCGCTGCGCGTTTACGCCGCGCGCGCGGTCGGCGCCGCCTTCCGCCACCGGAACAGCAGCAACGCCATCCCCGTCATCAGCACCAGGCTGACCGGCTCGGGCACCTGCGTTACCCGGGTACCCGCGTCGAAGGCGATATTGTCGATCAGCAGGGCGTTGGCGAAGTTGTTGCTGGCATCGTTGCGGATTTCGACCCTGCTCACCACCGGTGCGCCGGCGTCGAGCGCGAAGAACGACTCGTAGTTCTGTTTCTTCGACTTACTCTCCCACAGCCACGCATCCACTGTCGTGCTGCCGAGCAGGGTGTCGTCCGCGCCGTACGCCGAGATGCTCAATGAATGCACGTTGCCCTGCACGCCCATCCCAACGAACGCACCAACCAGCGCGACGGGCGAATCGAACTGTATTGTGAACGGCGTGTCCGCCAGGTCGTTGTCAAATTTCGTGTAGACCTTGCTGCCATGGGCCTGGTAAGTGCCGTCGTAGCCGGTGATGTGCTCGGCGATCGCACCGCCTTCCTTGCGCACCCCCGAATATTGCGCGTAGCGGCCGTTCGCCGTGTTCAGCAGCGTAACGCCAAACGACGCGGCATACTCGTCGGTGACCTTGGTGCCCTCGCCAAACTCCTCGAACGTCAACACGTGTTCCGGCAAGCCAACGAAATCCTCGTAGGCCTCCGTCAGCGCACCAAACTCCTCGTAGCCATCGCCGCCGCGAGTTGCATCAAACCAGATCAACCCGGCTCCCGCCTGTGTCGTCAACCCCACCACCGCCGCTACCAGCCCGATCGTCGTCCAATTCATTTTTCCGCTCATCTGCCGCTCCGCCTCTACGGTCCCGAGTTTCTGTCAGCCGGCCCACCGGCAACGCACTGCTACGCGGCGAGAGTTTCGCCTCGTGAAGCATGAGAAATCGCGGTCGCCGCGGGCAAACTCCAGGTGGCAGTTTCTAAGCAAATGGTCGGGATTGGCGGTCTACGCCGTTCTTATCAGTCGGCCCCTCCGGGTTATGAGCGCTTTTAACGCCAATATCTCAGCGCCTGCTTAGCCGCCTGCCGCAGAGGGGTAGCGCCGCCGCCCGCGGCCGCGTTTTCGAGAGTGCCACAGGGGTTGTCAGGACCGGACGGCGACTTTCGCGGCGGAGTAATAGGAGCGACGCCCCCCTCACGGTCAGGTCATACTGCACTTGCCGACTGTCTGGGCTGAGTACCGCGTTCACGGTGTGTGCGCAGCGATGATGACCACGTCTCCGCTGTGATCCAACGCCCCGCGACGGCGTCGAATGCGGAGAGATGTAACTGACTTTTGCGCGGTAGCTTCGGGTCGCATCGCAGGGGTTTTGATCGCTATACTCGGGACGTGGGACAGATAATTGCCATCTTGAGCGGTGTGCTGTTGGCCGTGCAGCCGTTGACGGCGGGGGCGGTCGAGGCATGCGATTGCCAGAAGCCGTTGCCGGTGGCGGAGGAGTTGGCCGACGCGAATTCCGATCGCTGCTGCGACAAGCCGTCCGATGCATCTGAGTCGCGCGAGGCGTGTCCCGAGCACGACCGATCCTGTGGGCATGACTGCGACTGCCCGCCGACCTGCGGCTGCGTGGTGAAGGTTCCGGCCGCGACGGCGGACGTGGCCGGCGACTGGGTTGGCTCCGACGATTCCGGCGTTCCCACTTTCACGTCTGAGCGCCCGCATGGGGCGCCCCACCTCCGTGGTTTGAAGCGTCCTCCGAGAGTCTAAGACGAGCGCCTGATTGAGGCGGTGCGCGCGTGCGCACCTCGTCGATGACTTCTTGGAGCATTCCCGTGAATTCCGAACAGCAGGGCAGCGTGCCGCCGCGGGCGGCGACGCGTGGGCGTCGGCTGGCGATCGTGGCGCCGGTGGGCGTGGGGCTGGCGACGCTCGGGGTGGTGGCCTGGAGCGCATGGCCGATGCTGCGCCCGGCGCGGGCGGTCAGCGTGACGCAGGTGGTCTTTGATCCAGCGACGGCCGTGGTGAACGACGGCGCGGATGCCGACGCCGACGCGCGGCGTGACGTGCCGACGGTGCAGGCGGCGGGGTGGCTGGAGGCGGAGCCGTACTACGTCGCGGCCACGGCGCTGGCCGACGGGGTGGTTGAAGAGATCAACGTGCTCGCGGGCGAGTATGTCGAGCAGGGGGCGGTGGTGGCGCGGCTGGTGGCGGCGGACTCGGAGCTGCGGCTGCGGCAGGCGGAAGCCGTCGTGGCGGACAAGGAGGCGGAACTGCGGCTCGCGCGGGCGGAGTTGGCGGCGGCCGAGCGAAACTGGGCGGAGCCGGTCGAGCTGGAGCGCGGGGTCGAGACGGCGCGGGCGGCGCTGGCGGAAGCGCGGGCGGAACTGGAGCAGTTGCCGGCGTTGGTTGCCGGGGCGCGGGCGACCGTGACGCGGCTGCAGGAAGAGTACGAGCGGGTCGAGGCGACGCAGCAAGCGCGGGCTTCGGCGGCGATCGAGCTGATCATCGCGCGGCAGCGTTACGTGGCGCAGCAAGCCGAGGTAGAAGCGCTCGAGAAGCGGCGGCCGTTGCTCGCGGCGCGGGTCGAGCGGCTGGCGGCCGAGCTGCGGGCGGCGGAGCGTCATCTTGCGCTGCGGATTGAGGACCGGCGGCGGCTGGAGAGCGCGCGGGCGGCGGGTGCCGCGGCGGAGGCTGAGGTCGCACGGGCGCGGGCGGAGCGGGATGTGGCGCTGCTCGAGCTGGACCGGATGGTGATCCGGGCGCCGATCTCGGGTTACGTGCAGCGGCGGCTGAAGGCGCCGGGGGACAAGGTCGTTCGGATGATGGACGTCCGGCACTCGGCGCACCTGGTGCACTTGTATGACCCGCATCGGTTGCAGGTGCGGGTGGACGTGCCGCTGGCGGATGCGGCGCATGTTTATCCGGGGCAGGCGTGCGAGGTGGTGGTCGAGGTGTTGCCGGATCGCGTGTTTCGGGGGGAGGTGCTGCGGTCGACGCACGAGGCGGACCTGCAGAAGAACACGCTGGAGTTCAAGGTGAAGGTGATCGATCCGGATCCGGTGCTGCGGCCGGAGATGCTGACGCGGGTGAAGTTCCTGCCGCCGGGTGGGGGCGTCACGGCGGATGGTGGCGGTGGTGATACGGCCGAGGCGCGGGTGCTGATTCCGGTGGCGACGCTGGATGAGCGGGGTGAGCGGCCGCGAGTATGGGTGGTTACGGACCGGCGGGCGGCGCGGGGGGTCTTGCGGCCGGTGGCGGTGGAGCTGCTGGGACAGCGTGAGGGCTGGCTGGTGGTGCGGGGGGCGTTAGCGGCGGGGGCGCTGGTGACGCCGGACTTTGCGGAGGCGGCGGCGGGGGAGACGGTGGAGATTCGTGCAGACGCGCTGGTGCGTGCAGGTGTGATGGGAGGTGGGGCGTGACGTTGATTGAATGTCGGGAGCTGACGCGGGAGTACCGGAAGGGCGAGAACGTCATCCGGCCGCTGGACGCGCTGGATCTGGACGTGCCGGCGGGGGACTTTCTGGCGTTGATGGGGCCGAGCGGGAGCGGAAAGACGACGCTGCTCAACTTGATTGCGGGGATCGACGCGCCGACGCGGGGGTCGCTGGTGATCGGGGGGACGGACCTGGCGACGCTGAGTCGGAACCAGCTGGCGGCGTGGCGTTCGCGGCACGTGGGGTACGTGTTTCAGCTGTACAACCTGGTGCCGGTGTTGACGGCGTTTGAGAACGTGGAGCTGCCGTTGCTGCTGCATCGGCTGAGTCGGAAGGAGCGGCAGGCGCGGGTGGTAACGGCGCTGGAGCGGGTGGGGATCGCGGACCGGGCGGATCATTTTCCGCGGCAGCTGTCGGGCGGGCAGGAGCAGCGGGTGGCGCTCGCGCGGGCGATCGTGACGGAGCCGGAGATCATCGTGGCGGACGAGCCGACGGGTGACTTGGACAAGCCGTCGGCGCACGCGGTGATGCTGCTGCTGCAGGAGCTGAACGGGGCGCTGGGCAAGACGGTGATCATGGTGACGCACGATCCGAAGACGACGGAATACGCGCGGCGGACGCTGCACCTGGACAAGGGGCGGCTGGTGGAGGGGGATCAGGTGGCGATGCTCGAGGAGTCGGTGGCATGATGGCGTTGCGATGCTGGTCGTACGTGTGGAAGCAAGTGACGCGGCACCGCGTGCGGTCGCTGTTGACGGTAGCGGGGATCGCGATCGCGATGTTCTTGTTCGTCTCGGTGCAGGCGATGAACCGGGGGGTGGCGGCGGCGACGACGATGACGGCGAACGATACGACGCTGGTGGTGTACCGGGAGGATCGGTACTGCCCGGCAACGAGCCAGCTGCCGCAGGATTACGAGCGGCGGATCGCGGGGATCGACGGGGTGGTGAGCGTGACGCCGATGAAGATCCGCGTGTCGAACTGCCGGACGAGCCTGGACGTGGTGACGTTTCGGGGGGTGCCGAAGGAGGCGTTCCTGGCGGGACGCGGGCGGGACCTGGAGCTGGTGGCGGGGTCGATTGAGGCGTGGCAGGGGCGGACGGATGCGGCGCTGCTGGGGGAGACGCTGGCGGAGCGGCGGGGGCTGCGGCCGGGGATGCGGTTCGATGCGGCGGGGATCACGGCGTACGTGGCGGGCGTGGTGCGGTCGGATGACCCGCAGGATCAGAACGTGGCTTATACCGCGCTGGAGTTCGTGCAGCTGGCGGGGCGGGATCAGCTGGGGGTCGTGACGCAGTTCAACGTGCAGGTACGGGAGGCATCGCTGCTGGACCCGGTGGCGAAGGCGATCGACGCGCTGTTCGCGGCGGCGCAGGAGCCGACGGCGACGTTCAGCGAGAAGGCGTTCATTGGCCGGGTGGCGGATGACATCATCGAGCTGGTGGGCTTTGCGCAGTGGCTGGGGCTGGGGTGCCTGGCGGCGGTGTTGGCGTTGGTGGCGAACGCGATCGTTTTGAGCGTGCAGAGCCGGGTGGCCGAACACGCGGTGTTACAGACGCTGGGTTTTTCGGGGCGGCTGGTGGCGGGGCTGATCGTGGCGGAGGGGGTGTTGCTGGCGGTGATCGGCGGGCTTTTCGGGGCGGTCGCGGCGATCGCGGTGGCGGAGTACGGGAACTTTGCATTGTCGGTGGAGGGGACGTCGATTCCGATCGTGGCGGATGCGGGGCTGCTGGCGACGGGCTTGGTGGTGTGCGCGGTGATCGGGGTGCTGGCGGGGCTGGTGCCGGCGTGGCAGGCGTCGCGGCGCGAGATCGCGGCGTGTTTCCGGGCGGCGTAGGGGAGCGGGCGTGCGTCAACTGCCGTTTCATTATGCGTTTCGGAACCTGGGGCGGAGCCCGGTGCGGCTGGCGGCGGCGCTGATCGGGTCGTCGCTGGTGGTGCTGCTGGTGCTGGCGTCAGGGGGTTTTGTGCGCGGGATGCAGCTGACGCTGACGCAGGACACGGGGCTGCACGAGAACGTGATGATCCTGGGCACGGGTAGCGAGGAGGGGGTTGAGCGGTCGCAGATCGATGCGTCGGCGGCGGGCATTGTGGCCGCGAGCATCCCGGGGCTGAAGACGCGGGCGGGGGTGGTGTACGCGTCGCCGGAGATTCATGCGGCGCTGCCGGTGCGGGCGAGTGCGACGGCGGAGCGGCCGCTGGATGCGGTGATGCGGGGGGTGCGGCCGGTGGCGTTGCTGGTACACCCAGCGGTGGAGATTGTGGCGGGTCGGGCGCCGCGGGCGGGGCGGGACGAGCTGATGCTGGGGTCGTTGGCGGCGACGCGGCTGGGGTTGCCGGCGGCGCGGGTGGCGGTGGGGGAGACGCTTTACTTTGATGATCGCGACTGGACGATTGTCGGGCACTTTGCGGCGCCGAACACGGTGATGGACGCGGAGGTCTGGCTGCCGCTGACGGACTTGCAGGTGGCGACGAACCGGGAGGCGTCGCTGTCGTGCGTGATCGTGACGCTGGAGGAGGCGACGTTCGCGGACGTGGACTTGTTTGCGAAGAGCCGGCTGGACCTGGAGATCACGGCGCTGCGCGAGCGCGAGTACTACGCGTCGATCGCGGCGTTTTTTGGGCCGATCCGGTTGATGGTGGTGGTGACGGCGTTGCTGATCGCGTCGGGGGGGATCCTGGGGGGGCTGAACACGATGTACGCGGCGTTTGCGGCGCGGGTGCGCGAGGTCGGGATGTTGCAGTCGCTGGGTTACACGCGGCAGGCGATCGTGGCGAACCTGGCGGAGGAGTCGGTGTTCGCGGCGGCGTGCGGGGCCCTGATCGGGGTCGCGCTGGGGCTGCTGTTGTTGGACGGGCTGGCGGTGCGGTTC
The DNA here is from genome assembly GCA_964499235.1 of uncultured Planctomycetales bacterium. Lineage (GTDB taxonomy): Bacteria > Planctomycetota > Phycisphaerae > UBA1845 > Fen-1342 > JAFGRR01. The sequence continues at coordinate 6,752 of CAZCKC010000013.1, forward strand.
TCGATGGGGGCGTTCGCGTTGATGCTCGACGCGCCGGTGGTGTTGACAGGGGTGCTGGGCGGGTTGCTGGTGGGGGTGGTGGGGGCGATCCCGCCGGCAATCCGGTGTTTACGACTTCCGATTACCGAAGCGCTGAAGGCGCACTAGTTTTCACGTTGTGAATGGAGGATGTCTCATGATGCGGATTGGGATTGGTTTGCTCGGGCTGGCCGGGCTGACGGTGGCCGGGCTGACGCTGGCCGGGTGCGGGGGCAATGATGCACCGGAACAGGCAGCGGCGACGGAGACGCGGAACACGTACCTGCTGGCGACCGAGCCGGGAGATGCGGTGAGCGTCACGGCGGCCAAGGCGGCGGCGCAGGAGGGAGATGCGTTGGTGATGCGAGCGCGGATTGGGGGGCGGAAGGCGCCGATTTCGGAGGAGAGCGGGGTGTTCACGGTGATGGATCTGGAGATCCCGCATTGCGGGCAGATGAAGGGTGACGCGTGTCCGACGCCGTGGGATTATTGCTGCGAGACGCCGGAGTCGATGAAGGCGCACTCGGCGACGGTGCAGTTGATTGGGGCGGACGGGACGCCGATCGCGCGCAGCCCGGCGGATGACGGGTTGGAGCCGCTGGATGAGGTGGTGCTGGTGGGGACGGTGGGGCCGCGGCCGACGGAGGATGTGCTGATCGTGCGGGCGACGGGGGTGTATCGCGTGGGGAGCTGAGCCGGCGGGGCGCGCCAGGGCGAAGCGCGCCGCGGACTGACTGCTGAATGACGCCATGTCATTTGCGGTGAACACTGGGTCCTCGACTTCCGAATCGGGGAACGGCCGACGCAGCCAGGCGTCCGGCCGCTCGCCCGGCCCGGCGACGCGAAACCTAAAATCAGCACGGTCCCCGAGCTTGACAATCGCGGGTTGGCGTTGCGTGCGGCGGAAGTCTGGCGGCAGAGGTTACGGGACGCTGGGACGTTCGCGGAGGTGCGGGAGACGCCGGAAGCGGACGCGGGGGATGGCTCGCGGTGGGAGCAACGAATCGAGCGGGAGGGGGCGATCCGGGTGATGAAGCGCCGATCGCCTTGGCGCAGAATGCGATTGCAGCGGTCAGCTGTCGAGTGCTCGCGCCTGGGCGGGGGTTCAAAATGGTTCCGTTGTCGCCGGACAGTAACGATCTGCGGCGGCTGACGCGCGCGGTTTCAGCTTGCTGCTGGGGAACGGGTCGCAATCGGGCCGGGCGGAAACCATGCCTCAGTCGGGCGCGATTTGCGAAGCTGTTGTCAGCTGCGCCGTCAGTGCCAGCGTCGATTGGCTGATTCCATCCGTGCCGTTGGTCTCGAGACGTGCACGCAATTGAGACACCCTCGCCCGGATCACCTGCGGATCTGGTGCCGGAGCTTTGTTCCAAGCCCCGTAGAGTTTCCGGGCGACCCCGCGGCGGGCCACCAACTCTTCGATCTGGTCGAGGGCGTTGAGTGCCTGTCGCCGCGCGGCGGCACGCGGCGGGGCGTCGAGCTCGGCTTGCTCCAATCGCCGCGCGGCCTCGAACAGGTTCCCAGACTGGAGCTGCAGGCGTTCATCGATCTCGCGTGGCGGGGGAAAGTAACCATAGGTGCTGGCCAGCGCGCAGGCCGCAAACGCCACCCCGAGTGTCAATCGAACCACGCGCTGCGCGGGCACGGCGGTTGCTTCGCCACCGCTAAGCTGCGGCGTCAACGGGTGGTTCCGAGGTCGTCGCTGGAGCAGACCAACCACGGCCAAGCCCGCCAAGGTGAGCAGCGCGATGGCCGCGCCGGAACCCTCACGCGACCATTGGCGGAACAGGCCAGCGCTGACGGAATCAGCCGGAATCTGATAGGGCTTGGTGAGGCGGTCAAAGGCGTGCGAGTCGGCCTCACCGGGGCGGGGGACCGGAAGCGCGGGGTTGCACACGACCGCCAAGCCGAATGCCAAGCCGATCTGCGCCAGCATGGCGGTTGCTCCCACTCGGCCCAGCCGGTGCAGGGCCCAGATCAACGTCCCGGCCGTCCAGCCGGCGCCCAAGTGAAACGCGAGCAGCACGCCACCGGGCAGGACGCCGATCCGCCAGAACTCGCCCGCGAAGACAGCCCCGACTTCCGGCGTGATGCTGGCCAGCGCCAGGGGGACCGCCAATTCGAGCAGGGTCAGCGTCGCTGTTTCGCCCAGGTGGGCCTCAACGGCGCCGGGCTCGAGGACGGCGGCCAGCAACGCGGATCCCGCGGTGGCCGTGACGACGTACACCGCCAACCACCCCGCGCAATGGTGGGCCGCGTTGCGGACGGTGATGATGAGCGGTGAGCGATCATTGTTTGCCGGCGCCGGACAGGTCTTTGACGTGGCCCGCTGAAAGATCGAAGCAACCGCGCCGACCCCGGCTGCCAGCAGCAGGCTCGCTGCGATGACGATCACGACCGGGCGCCAGCCCATCGTATCGGCCGCCTGCCCGAACGACCACGGCATGAACAGCGGGGCGGTTACGAGGAAGGAGAGCACCAGAGCTGGGTGCACGCCGAGCCGCGACAGCCCGATGGCGATCGGCAGCGCACCGAGGGCACCGACTGGGGTTACGAGCCCCAGCAATGCTGCCCGGACCCAGCGCTGCCACGGTGGACCGCTGAAAACCGCCTGTATCCAGCGGCGGCCCGTTGGCGTTTCGATGAGCGCCGCCAGCACCACGCCGACCAGGAGCGTGGGGGCCGATTGGAGCAGCGACTGGCCGCCGCGCAGCACGAAGGTCCAGGGTGAAAAGGGGCCGAAGATGTCGCCGCCACCGTGGGCTAGCAGCGGGGCGATCATCGTCGCGCTCGGCGGCGGGAATCGGTGGTACGGTGCGGCCAAGCGGTCGGCACGGCGACCTGCGAGAGGATCTGGGGCGCCACGTCGGCGGTGTCGTTCGTGCTGAGCGTGGTGTGAACCCGGAGTAGGGGCTCGGCCACGAGCTGAATATCGTCGGGTGTGACGAAGTCCCGCTCAGCGAGATAGGCCCGCGCCTGGGCCAAGCGCTGCCACATCAGCAGGGCCCGCGGGCTCAGGCCGTGCTGGAATAGGGAATTCGAACGGCTCACATTTGCGAGGTCGACCAGGTAGCGCTGGAGTTCCGGCGCGACGGCGATTGCCGCGACGGCTGCGTGCATGCGCGTCAACGCGCCCGGCTCAAGCAGTGGTTGCTGGCCGGCGGCTGGGTTTTCGGTCGGTCCCACGGCCGCGGCGAGCAAGCGGGCCTCGTCGTCGGGCAGCGGGTAGCCAATGCTCAGCTTCAAGGCGAACCGATCCAGCTGGGCTTCGGGCAGCGGGTAGGTACCGTGGTGCTCGATCGGGTTTTGCGTCGCGATGACGAAGAATTCCGAACTCAGTAGATGGCGTTCGTTGTCGACCGTCACCTGGCGCTCCGCCATGGCCTCAAGCAGGGCGCTCTGGGCGCGGGGGGTGGCTCGATTGATTTCGTCGGCCAGCAGGACATCGGCGAACACCGGACCGGGCACGAACTCGAACTCCCGCAGCTTCTGGTTGAAGAGGTTGAAACCCGTGATGTCGTTCGGCAAGAGGTCGGGCGTGCACTGCAGGCGGGCAAAGCGGCCGCCGATCGCTTCCGCCAATGCCCGTGCCAGGGTCGTCTTCCCCAAGCCCGGCAGGTCTTCCAAAAGGATGTGACCGCGGGCGAGCAAACCCGTCAGGACATGCTCGACGACTTCCGCCTTTCCCTGGAGGGCCGCATTGAGTCGCCGGCGGAGGGCCGCCAACGGCGGTCCAGACCGGGGCGCCGCCGCAGCCGGGGCTATTGGGCGTCCCGAGAGTTGCAGCCCGTCATCGGTTCGGTTCATTGACGGTCAAACTCCCTGCGAAGCCGATGGGCACTCAGCACTCGCACGACGTTCCGGCAAATAGGGCGGCCGTCCGCTGGGCGGGCGGTCGCACGCGGTAACGCGCCCGGTGCGTAAAGAACTTGATACAACTTGGTGACGAATTGCTGCGCGGCCGGCTCCGCGAGAACACCGTACCAAGCGCCGGGGGTGGTGCTGCGTGGGCGCGGTCGCCCCGCCAATTGACTCCGTAGGTCGAGTAGCTGCAGCGTGGTGGTAAGCCGACGCGCTCTTAGCCAAGGCGGCGCCCACAGGCACCAAGTTGTCAAGCACCGCTCGCATAGCCGCAGGCGCCACCGCCATAGGGCGAAGATCAGGGCTGCCCACGCGATGGTTGGGACCGGGTTCTGAACGAGCAGGTCCCGGAGACCACCCAGACCGCGGTTCACGCGTGCCAGCAAGGTCGGGCGGTACCAGGGTGTCTGGAAGCCGGGGGTCACCTCCGTCGTCAACCAGGTCCCGTCGGCCGACTGGACCTCGATCCAGAAGTGCAGGTCATCAGCATTGACAGCGGTTTGGCCGGTGCGGGTGCTGTAGTCCTCGGCCCGGGCGTAAAAGCCTGAGACCACGCGGGTGGGGTAGCCGAGGTGGCGAAGCGTTAATGCGGCCACTGTCGCGAACTGATAGGCGGGACCGTGGCGCGACTCCTGCAATAAATGGTGAATCGGATCTGGGCAGTCGGCTGGCACCGTGGCATCGCGGTCGTGCGTGTAGTGCTGCTGCAAGTGATCCACGAGGGTCGCCACCTGGAACCAGCCGCGCGGCAGCTGTGAGAAGCGCGCGGCGAAGGCCGCGACGCTGGGCCGGAGATGGGCGGGAACGTGCAACGGCCGGCTGGAGGGCGCGGGAAAAGCAAACGGGTTCTCGGCAGCGAGCGCCGCCTTTTCGACCGGGCGTGAGACGACCTCGAGATACGTGCCCGCCGGCAGGCAGCGGCGGCTCGCAACAATCCCATCTTGGGCCCATCGGAAAGTCTCGGCGGCCCAGCGGCGGAGGTGCTCTCCCCCCGCTGTTCCGAGCCGAAAGCGCTCGACGTGATTGGGGAATGGGAGCCGCTCCGTATTCAACCGTCCAAAGCGAAGCTGGCGTCGCTCGGGCTGGCCGAAATAGCGCTGACTCGTGCGGTCGGCCAGCCACATCCACGATACGTCCGCGTTGCGGGTGTCCACGCGACAGACGGCATCCTTGGGGGGTGCGGGATGCCAGCTGACGCCGTCGAAGCGGTCGTAGACCGCCAGCGCCAGATGGACCGGCACGGGCCCTGCGACGTACAGCAGGGCCGTCGCGGTGTTACCCGTGTTGGGACGCGCGCGGCGACGCGGTTGGCGGTACACGCAGAACTGCCGGCCAGCTTCGCCATGGTCTGGCGCAAGCTGTCCCGGTCGTTGAATCAATTGCTCTTGGTCGACGAAAATGGCCTTGCGCACCTCGTCTGGCGGCTTGGGCTCGCCATACGTTTCGGTCATGACGTCGTAGAGCGTCGGCAGGTCTGACTCCAAGAAGTGGGGCGAGTCGACCGACCCGGTTCCCTGGGCGTTGGGGCCCGCCACCATGCCGTCGCCGGCGCCAACGCCGAGCAACGCAGCCGGGTGCGCCCAGCGACTGCCGCCGGAGGACGGCGCCCATTCGCTCCAGACTGCGGGCAGTCCGGACGCGATGCCTGCTGCGCCGCCCGTGACGCCCCCCATCAAGACCATCACGACGACGAGCGGCGTGATGGGAAGCGGTCGCGCCGGCGCTCCGGTCGTTGTCGCTGTGAGCCGTGTCCAGTACTGCTGCGCGAGCCAACCCGCGGCGAGCCCAGCCCAGGCGGCGGCCGCCGGGACGACGGCGGGATGCTCGCCAAGCGTCACGGCCGCCAGCACCAGGACGAACGTAATCGCGACCGCCGTCGCAGCGCTGCGCGGCACCCGTGGCACGGCAACCGCGAAGAACGCCAGGTTCGTGAGCGCTACGATCGTGACTTGCTCGAGAGGACGAAAGTAGGTCGACGCCCAGACCCGGCCAAAGCCTTCTACGAAGGGTGCTGCGACCAGCAGGGCTGCCAAGCCGGTCGCTGACCAGGTCAGCGTGATCCCGCGCGGACCCGGCTGGCACAGCCACGCGTGCCGGCGGTCGATCATCATCAGGAGCGTCGCCGCAGCCACGTAGCACAAGACGATTAGCAGCGGCCAGTGCCAGCGTGTTGCGGGGTCGGCGATCGCCAGTTGGGCGGCAACGGCGGCGATGGCGACCAGTGCCAGAGTCGCCCAATCGGTGCCCGGACCCAGCAGCCTGCTACGCAGCATCGGTCAAGCCCCGCTTCGACCGGCGGAGGACCTCGGGCACCGCCTGAGGGGTGGCGATCCGGATGACGCCGCGTGGCAGCGACGTGACCACGGCGTCGACGGCTCCGAAACCCGCGACCTGCAGTGCGAAGCCGCGGCTTGCACAGCAGAGCGGTTCGGGACGGCGTGCCCAGCCCAGATCGGTGCTGATCAAGACAGTTGGAGTTTCAGCTGGCGGCGAGGGGGATGGGCCGTGGGAATCCAGCTGAACCTCCGCCAACGTGTCCAGCAACGCCCGGCGTTGGGCCAGACCTCCCGCGAGCTTGATGTGCCGGTTCCCAGCCAAGAGCTCGATTTCGGCCCCGTGGTCCAACCAGCCAACCGCGAGGCTGGCGGCAATCCGTACGGCCCACTCGAAGGAGGCATCTGTGCCGCGACCGACGTGGACGCTGCGATCGCAATCCAGCACAACCCGCAGCCGCGGCGTGCTCGCAGCCTGAAACTCTCGCACGACAAAGCGGCCATGGCGTGCCGTCTGCGGCCAATGGATCCAACGCATCGGATCACCCCGCCGGTAAGCGCGTACCCCGATCGTGTCACCCTCAGCGCCGACGCGGCGGGTCTCGACATGTCCAGCAGCCTGGTCGGCGCTGGCCCAAGCTGGCGGCGCGGTGACCGTAAACACACGCGGCCAGACAACGAGGCGACTGTCGACCCGACAGCGCCGGGTGGCGTTCAGCAAGCCGAAAGGAAAGCCGGTCACGAGGCGCGGCGGCTGGGCTGGATAAACGCCGCGTTTCGGAACGGCCAGATCGCACGCCAGTTCGCGGTCAACCAGCGGCAAGAGGGTCGGCAGCCACCACGCGGCGCCGTCGGAACTGCCGGGGATCAATTCCAATCGCGCCCCCCAGCATGGCCAGGGAAGTCGCTGGCGCAGGCGCAGCGTCGCCGAGATGGTTTCTCCCTCGTACACGCGAGGCGTGTTGAAGTGCAGAGCGCTCTGGACGGCAATGGTGCTCAGCCAAGGCCACGCCACGCCCAGCAGCAACACGACTGCGAGCGGGGGCAATAGCAGCAGCAAGCGCGGCTGCAGGGCAAAGCCGAGGCTTGCGACGAGCAGCGCCGCGAGGATCACAATCAGTAAGGCCGGGCTGCTGCCCAGCGCTCGGGTGTCCCCTGAGCGGTTGGCCAGCCAAAAACGTCTCATGCGGAACATGCCTGCACCCCAGGCGCGTGGCGTCCGCGCCCTCCTGGTTTCGCCATCCGGTCATCGGGCGGCATCCCCGTCCTGTCGGGTGGTCCGTAGCGGCCGACTGCCGCCTGAACCGAAATTTCACGATATTGCCCGTCGCCTCTTATTGCAAATGCATTCTCACGTGCATATAGTCCGGCCAGATGATAATGAATGTGCATTATCGCCTACGAATCTGAACGGGCAAAGGAGTGGGAATGAAGCGGGCAACCCTTTACGTGCTGGCGGCGAGCCTGGCGGCGGGCGCCGGAAGCTTTACTGCAGTAGCAGCAACAATTTACGCCAGCGGGCAGCTATTGACCCCCGGCGACCCTGCGATCCCGGCCGGCCAGCCCGGCCACGACGACACCCGCGAGAACTTCGTCTATGCGATAAACACCGTCACCGGCGAGGCAACGCCCGTCTCACCGGTCACCAGCGGCCTCCCCAGCGCGTTGGCGGGGACGATCGATCAACGCCTGCTCGGCTTCAAAAGTGGGCAGCTTTCTGAGCTCGATCCCACGACGGCCGGGCTGACGCCGATCGGGCCGGATAATGGCCTGAACGCAACGGGCTTCGAGGTCCTGACGGATGGCCGCGGATTCCTGACGCCGTTCAACGACAATTTCGACACGCAGCAACTCTTTGCGTTGGACATCGCCAGCGGGACGGCGAATCCGATCGGAAGCAATCCGACGGCGATTGGTGACGCGCTCGACTTGGCCGCGGGTAATCCGCTGGGAACCGCCGCGCCGTTCATCATCGGCCTGGGGGCGGTCGGTGACACGCTTTACGGCGTGGATCTCGACACGGACTCGCTGGTTGCGCTGGATCCCGACACCGGCAGCGCGGCCGTGGTGGGTGCCGTCGGCGCGGTGGGCGCGGTCACCAACGGTGAAGCGACGTACAGCGGCTTCGCGGCGCTGACGGGCGTCGACGAGAACGCTGATGGTGCGTTCGACGCGCTGTTCGGGGCGGTGAACTTCGTCAACGACGGCACTGGTCCGCTGCGGCTGGGTGGTGTAGCGCGATTTGACCTGAGCGACGGGACCTGGCAGCTGGTTGGCACGAACCCGGGCGTGATTTTCTTCGGCTTCGGCTCGACACCGGTGCCCGAGCCGGCGTCGCTGGCGCTGTTGGCGACGGCGGCCCTGTTTCTTCGCCGCCGGTGAGGATCGGCAACGCGCGTGAATAGTCCAGCGAATCAAGGGAGTCCTTTGCGAGGAGCAAGGCAGTGAATCTATCTTTGCGTCTCAACTTGTCGCATCTCGCGCTACTGTGCGTGGCCGTCATGGCTTTGCCCGCATCGGCCGAGTTCTTGACGATCGATGATTTCACCACACCGATCGCCCACCACACCCTGACCGGGGCCAATGCGGATGACCCCTTTGACGATAACGGCCAGGCCGGTGTGCAGTTTCCGGTCTCTAGCGCAGGTATCCTCGGCGGCGAACGGGACAGCCAGTTTTGGGTCGGCTTCGGGCCGGAAGAAGAGGAGTGGGGCTTCGGCGTCGATCCCGCGCGCGGCCTGTACTGGGATTCTGATCCCAACATCCATGTGAACATGAATCTGGAATGGGACGGCTCGGGCGACGGCACGACCTTTGGCGGCGCCCCGCTTCCTCCGAACCCGTTGCGCGCTGACCTCACCGGGTACACGGGAATTCGGCTTGAGTTTGCCTACAGCACCCAGCCGCTTTTCGTCCGTTGGATCCTTGGGAACAGGGACCTGGTTGATCCGACGAACACCCGTCCGCAGGGGGCGTCGCGGTGGCAGGCGACGATTCCAGGCGACCGGACGCAGCCGTTCATTTTGGACGTACCGTTCAGCGAATTCACCGATCCGTTCGTCGACTTCGGCATTCCGGCGATCGACTTCAGCGATGTCAACACGCTGGTCCTATCGATCCTCAGTGACGAAGGCGTCACGGGCAACAGCTTCGAGCTGCGCTCGATCTCACTGGTCCCCGAGCCGGCGTCGCTGGCGCTGTTGGCGACGGCGGCCCTGTTTCTTCGCCGCCGGTGAGGAGGTCAACGTACGCCCGCGATGCCGCAAGACAGCCCGAGCATCGGATTGTGGGCAGTGCACAATCTGTTTGTTCTTTGGTCAAATTCACTGTCAGCTCGAGGAAAGAAGATGCTCTCACGGCTCAGCGCTGCTATCGCCTTGGTGGCCTGCCTCACCTTCATGGGCACTGCCGCATCAGCGCAGTACCAGTACGAGGTGCTCACTGCCGATGGCCAGCCGATTCGCTACTTGCTCGACTCCAATGATCAGGGCAACATGGTCGGTAGCGTACCCAGTATACCTGGCGGCGGCCTCGACGGATTCCTTCGATCCGCCGACGGATCGACCTTCTTCTGGTCGACGCCCAACTACCTCGCCTATCCGACCGCGATCAACAATGCCGGAACGATCATGGGCGTGAACATCCCGGTCGCCGGCGGGCTCCCCGAAGGCTTCGTTCGCTCGTCGGCAGGCGTTGAAACACCTTACAACTTCCCGGATGCACTGGGCACGATCCCGTTTGGCATCAACAACGACGATGTCGTGAGCGGCTTCTACCTCACCGACGAAGGCCGGAAGGGCTTCGTGCGGAACCTTTCCGGGACGCTTTCGCAGACCGTCGAGTTCCCCGGTGCGGCCGAGACGCAGCTTTACGCCCTCAGCGATCTCGGGCTCGTCGGTGGCGCCGCCTGGGATTCATCCGGGGGCATTTCGCCGTTTCTTTACGATTTTGTGATGAAGACGTTCACGGTAGTACCCAAGCCGACGCCGGACGACAACTACATCGTCAGCAGCGTCAATGAATCGGGCGATGCCATTGTTTTTGGCCTGGCCGACGCTGACGCGGGCTATGTTGATGTCAGCAGTTTCGTCTTTGACGCCTCGGAGGGGACGCTCACCCAGTTGAACGTTCCGGGGGCGTTCGAAACGTATGGTTACGACCTTCGCAACGACGGGACGGTGCTTGGATATTACCAAGCTCTGGACGGAAGCTTCGGCGGCTTTATCGCTGTCCCCGAGCCGGCGTCGCTGGCGCTGCTGGCGGGCGCGGGGTTCTTCGCGCTGCGGCGTGGCCGCAACTGATTGGTTCGAGCCCGCGCCGCGGCCGGCTGGCGGCGGCGCGGGCCTCACTGCGCGATCGCGGCAGGTTGTTTCCGCGTTTCGTTCATGATCCTACTAACGAGGGGTAAGGCAATGTACCGTTCAGGCATCACACTGGCAGCGTTCGCAAGCGCCGTCCTCTTCTGCGCCCCGGCCACGGCGGCGGTGATCTTCAACTTCGAAGATCAAGCGGAGACGGGTTTCAGTGACGGCGCGCTGACCAGCCTGCAGCTCACGGCGGGCGGGTTGACCATCGACATCACCCGGCCGGGCGACCCGAGTCAGTTCGACCTTTACGACGTCAATGACATCGGCAACCTCACGCTTCCGAGCTCGTGGGGCGTGCGCTCGATCAGTCCGTGGTTCAGCAATGACGGTACGGCGTTCGTGGTGAACTTTGATCAACCGGTGCAGTTCGTGTCGATTGACATGGGCGATTTCGGCCAAGATGCCGACGACCTCCTACTCGAGGGGTTCGCCGGTCTGAATGCGACGGGCGACCTGCTCGACCAGGCGGCCGACCAACTGCCGGGCGGCGGTGCAGACTTCACCGGGGCGACCCTGTCTGTTGAGGCGGCCACGCCCAGCATGCAATCCGTTCGCTTTATGGGTGGGACCGAGAGTTTCGAGACGCCGTTCGGCACGTTTTCGATCCCCAACTCCGTCTACTACGACAACCTCGTCGTGGTGATCCCCGAGCCGGCGTCGCTCACGCTGCTCGTGAGCGCCGGCGTGCTGGCACTACGGCGACGTCGAAAGTGATATGGCGGCTGTCTTGCGTCGTTCGTGGACGCACGGCGAGGCGCGGTAGGCGCCGTCGGTGGGTGACGGCGTGTTTGTTTCGGTTCGTCATTCACAGGGAGATTACATGCCCTCGCGCGTGACTTCGGCTGTGCTCGCGTTCGCGTCGGGCTGGTGCCGCCATCGTCGGCTGTCCCCGGCGCTGGTCGCGGCCGGTGGCTTGTCGCTCATCGCCGTTGCGGCGTTTTCAGGTGACCACAACTGCAACGGCTGCCCGACGCATGGTGCAGCCGCCAAGGCGGCTGCCGTGAGCGCCACGTCGGCAGAAGTGGCACCAAAGCCAACGGAGACCGACGCGGCGGCCCAGTGTACGGCGACGGCCTGCGCGGGATGCCGCCGTGAAGCCGAAGCGTCTGGCGCAGCTGAACTCCCGGCACTAACGGAAGCCGAGTTAATAGCCGCATCCCCCGTCGTCGCTGAAGTGACGCAAGCAACTGTGCTCAGCGCGGCATGGCCATGGGTGACGCCGTTCGGCGGCGTGTCGCTTGTGGCGGCGCACCTGATGAATCGCTACTCGAGTTGCCGTTGTGGCCGCGCGGCCGTGCATGAAGATTGATTCAGCGTCCGGCGCCGCCGCTGCGAGGACAGCATTTGGAAGCGAGGATCAAAGTGGCGCAGCGAGTGTACCTGCAGCAACTGCCTTATCGAAGAGTGCAATCAACGTTTGCAGACCCCGTTGTGGTCTGGCCGCGTGTTCTCCGAGCGGCCGGACGGCCGGTAGTTACAGCGACGTCGTTTGGTTGCCACCGGCGTCTTGCACGGGGTCGATCGCCGGGTGGTCACTTGATGTCTGGTTTGCGGGGCCGATGGGCGTCCTCGCAGCAGCACCTCAGTTACTTACACTTAAGGAGGCTCTCACATGAAGCGTTTTAATTTGGCTGTTGTCGCCGCGGTGGCGGCGGTCGCGCTCGGCTCGGCGTCGAGTGCGTGGGCGAGCTCGTCGGTGGGGACGTACTTCATCGGCGTAGACGGTTCGGACACGGTTACGTTCGGCGCCTACGCCGGGCTCGACAACCCGAATCAGAACCGCCTGACGTTGCTCTTTCATCACGGTGACCACTTCCACGGGATCGGGACGTACTCGTATGAAGGGCCGGCCGAGTCCGCCACCGTCACCAACACCAACAGCAACAACCGCCTGCCGGAAGGCTACACTGGGCTGCCGCCGATTTCGCTGCAGCCCGGCAGCGGAGCGTTCGCGGGGACGTTCCGCAGCGGGCTGGCGAGTGCCCGTCCGCAAGACGTCGAGTACGGCGACCTGCAGATGCGTAACGTGCACGCTCTCGCGGGCGTGGACGAGTTGATTTACAACAGCTCGGGCGGGCGCTGGAACGGCGCCTTCGACAGCGCCCACATCCACCTCGAGCTGCACAGCGCGACGCCGGGGCTGAAGATTGCCTTGGGGTCGACGCCGACCGACGGCTTGCCGGTCGGTAGCGAAATTCACGTCGGCGATGGCGACGAGCTGTTCAGCGTCCTGCCGACGTTCTGGGTCGACGGGGACGCGGCGATCGGCAGCACCTTCACGGCCGAGTTCCAGCTCGACGACGTTGCCAATGTTTACGGCAAGTCGGGTCGCTTCTTCCTTGATTTCCAGGTTGTGCCGGAGCCGGCGGCGCTCGCCTTGTTGGCGTTCGGCGGCCTGGTGGCGATCCGCCGGCGCAGCGCGTAGCCAAAGACGGGCGGGCGTTTGCTGGAGCGCCCCGGGGGGGGCGGTGCGGCCGGGCCTGCCCGGGCGAGGACGTGCCGACCGCCATCCGGGAGGAGAACCGGGCCTCGCGGCAGCCGACGCTGCCCGGGGCCCCTGGTTTTCTCGGCCGAGGCTCGTTGGTTCGAGCGGGATTGACTGTTTTTCGGTTGCTTGAATGATTAAATGATGGCCAGCGGCAGCTGTGTGCCGCTGTTTTTGGAGTCCGCTTGTGGTTGTCTCCGCCTCTGATGCGCGTCTGCCGGTCACGGTGCTTTCCGGTTTTCTCGGCGCGGGCAAAACGACGCTGCTCAATCACATTCTCGCCAATCGTGAGGGACGGCGCGTCGCCGTCATCGTCAATGACATGAGCGAGATCAACATCGACAGCCGGCTGGTGCGCGACGGCGGCGCGGAGCTGAGCCGGACCGAGGAGGAACTCGTCGAAATGACCAACGGCTGCATCTGCTGCACGCTGCGCGACGACCTGCTAAAGGAGGTTGCGCGGCTCGCGGCGGGGCGTCGCTTCGACTACCTGCTCGTCGAATCAACGGGGATCGGAGAGCCGCTGCCGGTCGCCGCGACGTTCCACTTCGAATTGCCGGGCGGCGACCGCCTGGCGGAGATCGCGCGGCTCGACACGCTGGTGACCGTGGTGGACTGCTTGAACTTTCTGCGGGACTACGACGAGCAGCGGGACCTTGCGCAGCGCGGCATCGGCACGAGCGAAGACGATGACCGGATGATCGTCGACCTGCTGGTCGACCAGATCGAGTTCGCGAACGTCATTCTACTCAACAAGACCGACCTCGTGTCGCCGGAGGACGTCGCCCGCATTGAAGCGCTCATCCGACAACTCAACCCGGAAGCGCGCTTGATTCGGACCGTCCGGGGAGTTGTCGCGCCGCGGGAAATCCTGAACACGGGTCGCTTTGACATCGAGCGGGCGGCCGCGTCGACTGGCTGGGCGCGCGAACTACGCGGCGAGCACACGCCCGAAACCGAGGAGTACGGGATCAGCAGTTTTGTCTATCGCGCGCGCCGGCCATTTCATCCGCAGCGGTTGTGGGACCTCATCGAGCAGGGCGTCGAGGGACTGATCCGGTCGAAGGGCTTCATCTGGCTCGCCACGCGGATGGACTTCTGCGGTGGCTGGTCGCAGGCGGGATGTTCGCTCACGATCGAACGAACGGGATATTGGTTTGACGCGTTGCCCCACGATCAATGGCCCGACGACGCAGAGACCCTCGAGTGGGTGGAGGCGGTATGGCGCGACCCGTGGGGCGACCGGCGCCAGGAGCTGGTGTTCATTGGTCAGGATATGGACCACGCGGCCGTGTCGGCGGCGCTGGATGCATGCCTCTTGATCGACGAAGAGATGCGCGGCGGCCCCGACCGCTGGCGGGCGCTCGTGGACCCGTTTCCAGCGTGGGACGCGGCACTCGAAGAGGCGGATGATGACGACGCGGTCGGAAAACCGGAGACAGCGCGCACCGGCGACGGGCGGAGGTCCGATGAAACCAGGTCACGCTGATGGGGATGCGTGATCTACTGCAATCGCCGGCGCTTCGAATGGCGCCTCGTGCGCCGAATGCAGGTTTCACACGCGTGGGCGCCAAGCTGATGAACCAGCAATGTTGGTGCTGGGGCTGCGACATTCGTCGCCCGCAAGGCAACCTGCTGCTGGCGTTCGGGTTTGAGCGGCTGCGCCCGCCCGCGGGCGTGAGCGGGTCGAGCTGCTACCGGGTCGGGCTGCGCTCGGGCCGCGCGGTCTCGCTGTGGGGCTTCGGAGCGCTCATCGCGGACCAGAATAGCGCGATACATCTTGGTCGCTTCCAGTTCGACCCGCAGCTCTGCGCTGCCCCGCGCGGCGCCCGGACGTGCTGGACGCCGGCGGATCTGGCGCCACGGCGCCGGCCTTTGTCGACGCACGATTTGACGCTTGCAGGAACCCTGTGCGCTGAGCTGCTGGTTTTCATCGGCGACTATGAGTCGTGGGTCGCCGAAACGGTCGGTAACAGGTATCGCCAGCGGACCGTGGATGAATTCAAAGACGCCGCCTACTCCGCGCCGGAAGCGAAGCTGCTTTGGCCCCGCCTCGCCAAACAGGTGGCTCGACACTATCGCCGGCGAGCCGCTTCCGGCCGCATGATCGGGCCCGGAAGTTGCTAGTATGCAAAAGCTGGCTGCTGAGGCGGACCGTGCGGGAGCCGTGGCAGCCGGGTACCGCGCGGCGTTTGGCGACGGCGCTGGCGCGGCGTCGCGGCATCGATTGCGCGTGCCGTCCACTGCGTCGCGATGTGGTTCGTCGTCGTTCGTCGTCGGCTTGCTCCCGCCCCTCGGGTTGAGCTGATTCGCGGATCGAGCCTTCGAGGAACGGCCGGTCGCCGTTTGCCTTTGGCGAGCCGGTCTCGCTTTGGTGCCCAGCTGGCGTCGACGTCGTTGGCGGTCCCCGGCTCTCGTCGCCGGCGGTCGATTGGCGCGGATTCCCAGCTCATCACTACCGCGCACGGGTTCAACCGTCAGCTGATGCGTTGAGGTTGCTGGAAGACCGGTGGCGCTAGCGACGCCGCCACCCGGCCTCCCCGCGCGGCGGCCAATGCGACGACCACGGGCCGGTTGATGGCGTGAAGGAGCCTGGATCTCCGGCCGCTCGCCTCGCACAAAGCGAACGGGCAGAGGCTCCTGGCGCCCAAGCCCGCTTGTCATTTTCCGCACAGAAGCCCAGTCCCTATTGATAACGAATTCGCATTTGCGGTATAAAGGGGAGGGATCGCTCCTGGTTTCGGGCGGCGCAGCGCGCTGGCCGAGCCTTTGAGGTGGCACGGGTGCCTACGCTAAGAGCCACGAACCGCGTGTGCCGTCACGGGACAGGGATTCGCCGCTGCGCGGGGCTAAGCCATCGATCACTGCCCAGCGCCGCGCTGCTGGTTGCGCTGTTCGTTCTGCTGCTCGGTCCCGGCACCGGCGTGATGCATGGGCTGCACCTGGCTCACGCGGGCGAGCACCACGACGCAGACGAATGCGCGTTGTGCCAGCAGGTCGCGGTGGGTTCGGACTACGTGCCCGATACCGCACCTGTCGCCATTCTAGCAGGTCACCTTTCGGTTCTCCGCCGGGCGATTCCGGCGACGGATTGCGAGCGTATTCACGCCCCAGTTCCAATCTTGCCGCGGGCCCCACCTTCGATGGCGCGTGCCAAGGCTGCTTGATTCTTCGATTCACCGACGACGCAGTTTGAACCGTTCACGCAGGCGACGGGTACAGTGCCGCGCGGGGCGCGTGGCCGGCTGCCGTTGCCCTTACTTGCCCTGAAGAAGGATGTCAGTATGAAAACAGCAACTAGTGCTGCAACCCTGGTCTTGTTCGCCCTGATTGCGGCAGCTCCTGCGCTGGCGGAGTGTCCGCTCGCGCACACGCACATTGGTAAGAACCCGACCTGGCGGCCGGACTGGAGCGCGCCGGGCAACCCAGATCGCGCTAGCGACCCGGACCCGACCGACGATGACAAGCTTTGGTTCTTCGCGATCCCGCCGATTCACCCGATCGCTCCGACACCGGGCTGGCCGAACTGGGGCGATCCGGCGGGCACGCCCTTTCTGCAACTGGTGCAGGAGACTGATGCTGGCGGCAACCCGATTTCGAAGCCTGGCGATTCCAGCAAGACGCTCTACGTCGCACGCTTCACCTACGGCCCTGATGGCTATGGCGACCCCGACGGCATGCAGCACCTGGACGGCTGGCACTCGGCCCACGGTCCGCAGGGCGCCTGGAATCTGGAAAGCGTGGATCAGCAGACCGAACCGGCGTGGGACATCGGGCTGCAGCGTGCGAGCACGTCGCTGGCCGACCCGACGGATTTTTTCATGCTGCGACCTGATGATTCGGTTGTTCTCGATTCCGACGGTGCGACGTTCAAGTTCACCGACAATGGCGAGAAGATGTGGCTGGCGGACAAGAATGCCTGGGGCATCCACTCCCACATGGGATTCCACTTCTGGCTGGATGATCCGCAGGTGGACGACGTATTCACGGCGACGTTCACGGCGTTCGATGACGGCGGCCTGTACACCGCGTCGGATCCGTTCACGTTCCGTTTTGCCGTTCCCGAGCCGGGCACGCTGAGCCTTGTCATCGCGGCCGGCCTCTTATTCGGCACGCGACGGCGTTAAAGGATGCGACGGATGCGCACGGTTAAGAGGGGGACGGCGCCAACGAACTCTGCCGAAATCATGAGCCGGTGGAGAGAGAAGCCCGTCACGCGCGGGTGGCGCGGGAGTCGGAACTCTCGCGCCGCCCGGTGCGGCTTCACGCTTATCGAGCTGCTGGTGGTGGTCGCGATCATCGCGTTGCTGATCAGCATCCTGCTACCGGCATTGCGGAACGCCCGCGAGCAGGGCAAACGAGCGGTGTGTCTGAGCAACATGCGTCAGATGGGCGTCGCGCTGCTGTCGTACTCGCTCGAGAACCGCGAGTACGTGCCCACTTGTTCGTGCCCCCTGGCCGAGCCGGATGTCAAGCAACCCGAGCGATACTACTGGCTGAACGTCCTGCAGCGCTATTCTCAGCAGCCGTTGATCGGTCGCTGCAGTAATGACAGGACGACCAAGCCCTTCCTGGATTGGTCGAACCCGCCGCCGCGCGAGGCGTGGCAGGCGTACCGCTGGTCGAGCTACGCGGTGAATGCCTGTGTCGGCCCGCTCAGGAGCCCGTTGGCGCTCAAGCGCCTCAGTGAGATCAAGAACCAAGCATCGGTCATCTTCCTGGCGGAGGTGCGTTCGGGCGACACGTACGACTACGCCGACCATATCCACTCGGATCTTTGGGAAGGCCAGGAAGATCCCAAGCAGTCGATTGCGTGGAATCGACACGGCGGCGTGTCGAACTACCTGTTCGTCGACAGTCACGCCGAACCGCTGCACTGGAAGACGACCTGGGAGTTTCCGCTGGTGAACATGTGGTGGCCGCAGCACGCGCCGGGCTGGCCGCCGGAGTTGCTCCCGCCAGCGCCATGACTGCGCGGCCCGCCCCGTACACGAGGACCTGGAACAAGATGTCGAGACGAACGAATACACTTCTGACCGCGCTGCTGGTGCTGAGCGCGCCGGCGGCGATCGCCGAATGTCCGTTGGATCACTTCTTCTTCTATCAGGAAGACGGTGATCTACGCGTGGACAAGTCGCGGATCTATCGTCACGGCGACGCGGCCGAGGGCTACTACCCGCTGAGCTGGAGCTTCATCTACCAGCGCTGGTCGGTCGGCGAGCCGGGGTTTTCCGATACCAGCGACCGGGCCTACGGCTTCTCGCCCGAGATGCAGCTAACCGGGATCTCCGGGATGGACTACGAGATCTGGTTCGAGATCGTCGATCTCGCGCCCGACTTCAAGATCCAGATGAACGACGGCACGTGGCTCGACGCGATCGGCCAGCGCTACAACCTGAGCAGCTGGCCCGAGCACCATGTGCACATGAAGTACTGCGGCTACGTTCCGCAAAGCCCGCGGCCGGACTACCCGTTCTATGTCACGTATCGCCTGGTTGACGATGTCGGGACGTACAGCGCGACGCCGCCGTTCTCGCTGGTGTTCAACGTGCCGACACCGACGGTCGAGGCAACGGCGCCGGTGTATCGCGGCGTGTTGCCGAGCGTGACTGACGCCGAGATTACCTTCGCGTTTCAGCGGCCGATCGCCGTGAGCAGCGGACCGCCCGTGGCGATCACCGGCCAGGCGACACACGGTGGCGACGACTACACGGGCTACTTTGACTACGCGGTCGCACCCGACGGCCTGACGCTCACGCTGACGCAGGTCGGTGGCACGCTGCCCAACGAGACGTGGCTGGAGATTGCACTGACAGAGCACACCCGTGACGCAGTAACAGAGTTCCCGGCGGTGCCGTTCACGCATTTCGTGTACACGCGCTACCTGCCGGGCAACTGCGACGGCGACGAGGATGTGGACATGGAGGACTTCGAAGCGTTCGCCGGGTGCATGGCCGGTCCGACGCAAGTGCCGGCCACGGGTTGTGCATGTGCCGACGGTGACGGCGACGGGGACGTGGACCTGGCGGACTGCGCCCAGGTGCAGGCGGCGTTTACTGGTTCCCAGTGACTCCGCCGCTAATATGTTAATATGTCGGACGGGGGGCCAGCCTGTAGCGGGCGCGGCGTACGTACCCTGGCAGCTATGAACGCAAAGCGGAACAGTCGATCGGCCTTCACGCTCGTCGAATTGCTCATCGTCGTGGCGATTATCGCGGTGCTCATGTCCGTGTTGTTGCCTGCCCTGCGCTCCAGCCGGCGGCAAGCGAAGCAGGCCGTCTGCTTGTCCAACCTCCGCCAAGTGGGGTACGCAGTGCACCTGTATGCCCATGACTTCGGCGATCAGTTCCCGGCCAGCCTGCATTGGGGTTATGACTTCTCGCGCGGAACGCCTTGGGGCTACGCGCTTTACGGGTACATCGCCGGCGACCCGTGGAGCCGCAACGTATCGCGCACGCAGTGGGTACGCGTGCTCAACTCGGTGTATCATTGTCCGCTCGACTCGATCGTGACCAAGGTGGACAAGCCATTCGACCAGTGGAGCTACGGCATCAATGTGTACCTCGGGCCGCCGGTCGCCGAACTGAAGCCCGCGGGTGTGTCCTGGCACACACTGTCGCGTATTCCGAGGCCGGCGGCTACGATTCTGTTGGCCGAAATGGCAGCGCGCTCGGCCATGTGGGGCGGCGGCCGAGCGGACCACGTGATGGCGCATTTCTGGACGGTTTACGGCACACCGGCGGGCGCCGAAATCGACCAGCAACGGCACGAGACGGAAAGCGCCTACCTGATGGCCGATGGGCATGCAGCGCCAGCGGTGTTCACACAGACGTTCGATATGGAAGCGGAGATCAACGACTGGGATCCGGCGACCGCACAGTAGCGGTCGGCTCAGCGTTCACGAGAAAGGAGCACGATTGTGCGCGTAATTCCGAGGTTCGCTCTCGTTGTGAGTGGACTGGCTCTGACCGCACCTGCGAATGCCGACACGTGGCCGCTGATCGATGGGCCGATGGAGCATGTTTTCGTCGCCTTTGACGGATCGCGGATTGACGTGACGCTGGAAAACCCGGGTAACCTGCCGCTGCCGATGCTCAACCATGGCGAGACCTACACGCCGCCGGCGGCCGCGCTGGACGGCAAGGGCTACAGCTCGCAGTTCGGGTGGCTTGTCAATGGCACCTGGTCGCCACCGGCGGGCACGTCGGTCTGGGTACGCCTGCTCGATCAAACGCCCGGGCTGGACACCTATGCGGGCGGCATGCGCTCGATGGCGACGATGCACTCGTACAATCCGCTGTTCGTCACGGGCGGCGCGGACGACAAGTGGCAGTGGAGCGGGACGATGGTGCACAACTGGTACGCGGCTTCTCTGTACGGCGACTACGAAGCCACGTACGAGGTCTATCTCGGTAACAGCGTCGGCACACCAGATCCGGGTTACGGGGCCGATACGGTCACTTTGAGCTGGACTTACGTGCCCGAGCCCGGCAGCCTGACGCTGCTTGGCCTGGCGGGACTGCTCGGTCTGCGACGCCGGTAAGAGGGGCCGAAAAATGTCCATCAACGCGCTCCGGGCGCTTGGATTGCAGACCGTCCTGATCGGTCTCGCGTCATTGCAGGCGGCGCAACCGAAACTGGGCGGCCCGATGAAGCACATGCTGGTCACGCTCAGCGGCACGAGCATTGGCGTCACGCTAGAGGGTGATCCGCTCGCGCGCCTCTGGCTTTACGACGAGGGCGAAACGTATTCCGCCCCCGCGGACGTGCTGAACGGAACCCACTACAACGGCCAGTACGGCTGGCTGGCGGGCGGCTTCATTAGCCTGCCACCGGGGACGGCGATTTGGGTGGAATTGCGGGAGCAGACGCCGGGGCTGAGTGCTTACGAAGCGTTGACGTTTGACCCGCTGTGGGGCACTGACGGTGCCAGTGTGCGCTGGAAATGGAACGGCGTCATGGTGCACAACTGGTATACGGCCAATCGGTGTGGCAAGTACCAGGCACGCTACTCGGTCTACGTTGGTGACGCCGTGACGGGGACACCAACCACCGGTTACTCGCCCGGCGAATGCACGCTCTACTGGCAGTACGTGCCGGACGAAGCGCTCGGCGATCTCGATGCCGACTTCGACGTTGACCTGCACGATTTCGCGCGGTTGCAATGCTGCGTCACCGGCGTCGGTCCTGCTGCCATGCCGGCAGCATGCGGGTGTGTTGATTTTGACGGCGATGATGACGTCGACGCCGGCGATGCGGTAGCGTTCCTTGCTGAGTATGCCGGGCCGGGGGGTTGATGACGCGGGCGCGGCGACCTTGCAACGCTACAGCTTCCCGCGCTGCCCGCCTGTTTACGAAACTTGCGGGGACCACACGGATAACCGCGGGGGCTGGGTTTCGTCGACGCGGGGCTCGCCGCGACAGTATACCCGACTAACAGGCCCGCAAGGGAGCTGGTCTCGGCGCGGGAGGTTGCGGCCCGGCCGCACCGGCATCGAAGGCCGAGTCGTTGGGTAAGGCCGGGAGGTCGGCCCCGCCACCGCGGCGGCGCGCCGGGCTGGCGACCCGGAATCCGGCCCTGTTTCAGCCATTCACGCGGGCCCGAGCTTTCGATTTCGGTCTGCCTCGCCAGCCGCTGCAGCCACGCGCCGGGACGTTGTCGCCGGCCCCTGTTGACGATCGGGCCGTCATGGCGCGTTGGCGACGGGTATCGCCTGCCGTCCGGTCTGGGTGGGCCGCGTGCCGTTGGCCGCGCCCCGCCGGAACGCCGTCGGGGTCGCCCCGAGATGCCGCTTGAACAACCGTGCCAACACTTCCAGGGACTTGAAGCCGCAGAGGTGAGCGATCTCGCCGACGCTGTAGTCGGTGTCGCGGAGGTAGTGCTTGGCACGCTCGAGACGGACGTGGCGGATGGTCGCGGCGGGCGTGCGGCCGACGGTGGCCAGGAACCGCTGCTCGAGGGCGCGGCGCGAGAGCGGCACGTGCTGGAGGATCTCGTCGACCGAGATCTCGCGGTGGGCGTGTTCGCGGATGAAGCGGAAGGCGGTGGCGAGTTCGGGGTCTTCGATCGCGAGGACCTCGGTTGACTGGCGCGTGATGACGCCGGGCGACGCGAGCAGGACGGGCGCGGGTGGCGGGGGCTCGCCGTGCATGAGGCGGTCCAGCAGCGTGGCGGCCCGATAGCCGACCTGCTCGCCGCCGCACTCGACGGCGGAGAGCTCGGGCACGCAGACGGCCGAGGCGAGCTCGTCTTGTTCCGAGCAGAGGATCGCGACCTCGTCGGGAACCTTGAGGCGGACGAGGGCGCAGGCTTCGGCCACGACGCGGCCCTGGTAGCCGCCGAAGGCGAGCACGGCGACGGGCTTGGGAAGGCTGATGAGCCACTGGGCGAGGTCGAAGAGGTGGTCTTCCCAGTTGGAGGAGTCCGCGTGGTAGGCGAGGCCGTCGTAGCGGTTGCAGACGCCGCCGCGCTCAGTGACGGCGGCGGTGAACGTCGGGACGAGCCGGTCGACGTAGCCGGGGCGATCGAAGGCGGGGAAGTAGCCGAAGTGGCGGAACCCGAGGTTGGTGAGGTAGTCGGCGGCGGTGCGGGCGACGTCGAGCTCGTCGATGGTGCAGCGGGCGATGTTGGGGGTGTCGAAGCCGAACCAGGAGGTGTTGACGCAGGGGATGGCGAGGCGCTCGATGTCCTCGGCCAGCTCGGGGCTGTTGACGCGGGCGATGATGCCGTCGCCGTTCCAGCCGACGGGAACGCGTAGTCGCTCGCCGCGCCCGCGGGGCTCGAGCAGAAAGAGCCAGCCATCCTGTTGCCGTGCGTACCGCGCGATGCCACGGATCAGCAGGCTGCCCCACGT
Organism: uncultured Planctomycetales bacterium; assembly: GCA_964499235.1. Lineage (GTDB taxonomy): Bacteria > Planctomycetota > Phycisphaerae > UBA1845 > Fen-1342 > JAFGRR01. Next base: position 29,610 of record CAZCKC010000013.1, read on the forward strand.
CGTGGAGGTTTCGATCAGGATCGCGACGCGGGGGCGTTTGTGGGCGAAACGGTGCATCGGTCGGGTGCTCTCCGAGGCCTGCCGGGGCACCCGGCGCGTCGGGCGCGGTTCGGCTGATGATTCCCCGGGGGCATTGTTAAGGATCGATGTTAAGGAAATGCGCAAACGGTCAGTAATTCTGCGCAAAACTCCATGCCCCTGAATTGCGGGTCGCGGTACCTTTCGGAGGGCTCGAGAACGGGTCCTGACCGGGGAAATGTGAAGAAACGGTGAAGCGGTCCCGACGGGGCGGAGGCGGTGGTTCCGCGCGGCCGGCGTAAGTCGGTCGTGGGGCGTCCCGCCCGCAAGGAGGATGCGGTCATGCAGTTTCGGCACCCGCGGCGAGCGGGGTTCACGCTGATCGAGCTGTTGGTGGTGGTGGCGATCATCGCGTTGTTGATCTCGATCCTGTTGCCGTCGCTGAGCAAGGCCCGCGAGCTCGCCAAGCGGACGGTCTGCGCGACCAACCTGCGGCAGATCTCGATGGCCCAGATCCAGCGGGCGACCGAGTATGCCAACGAGATCTTCACGATGACGCACGGGACGGGGTCGGATGACCTCGCGCACTTGTACCCCGAGTTCATCGTCGATCCTAAGATCGCGATTTGCCCGTCGACGCAGAACGTGATCCGGGACAACGTGAAATTCCGGGACAACGACAATCGATACGGACGCGAGGTTCTTGAAGACCTTCGCAATAACGCGGATGGCGGCCGGACGGATGACCGCGGGGGTCACAGCTACGAGATTTGGGGTTGGTATGATGCCTGGGGGGGGCAGCCGACGCAGTATTTCGATGGGACAGTGATCGACGGGTACTCGCGGGGGACGGTGGGCGAGCAGCTCGGCCTGCAGCCGGGGGACCCGTGGTACAACTACTTTCGGTACCGTGATTTCGAGACCGCGGCAGTTGTGAAGCGCTTCTCGGAGATGCGCAACCCATCGTACATCATCATGAACATCGACCAGGATGATGTTGGGGGCTACGGAAACTACCCCGATCATCCGGACGAGAATCACAAGGATGCTGGCTACAACATTTCGTTCGCCGACGGGCACGCGGCTTGGCATCCCGCCAATCCGCAGCTGGTCGAGGCGTTTATCCGCAGCTACAACGATCCACCCTACGGGTGGAACTACAGCTCGCCGAACCCTGATCTTCACCCCCACCTGAAGCTCGAGAAGTTCCGCCTACCGGGGCGGCAAAGTGGGGCGAAGTGGGTCTTCGACTGACGACGGGCGTGATTGAAGTTCCGCGCGGCGGAGGAAGCCGCGCGGGTGTCGTACTGACGCTTGATTGCGGCAACTTAGGAGGGTTTTGCAATGCAGCATTTCTTGAATCGGGCCGTGCTGGCGCTGGGGGCGCTGGCTGCTGCGGCGGGGTTGGGCGCGGCCCCGGCCGTGGCCCAGACGGCCACTGGCGCGTGGAACTTTGACATTCCGGACAATCCGTTCGCGGCGACGCGCGGGCAGGACGCGGAGGTCTGGACGCGGCCGTCGACGGCCGACGAGTTCCCGCAGGGCTTTCCCGAGTCGAAAACCGAGATCGGCAGCGCGAGCGCGTTCGGTGTCGCGCCCGTCGGCGATGACGGCGGCGTCATCAAGTTCCGCCCGTACAACTTCCTGGAGGGCATCGAGATGTACCCGGGCGCCGCGGCCAACGGCGGTGGGGGCTTTGTCAACCAGTACACGCTGATCATGGACCTCTACATTCCCGGCAGCGAGCTCGTGAGCTTTTACGGGCTGTACAACACCAACGATTGCAACAACAACGACAGCGACGCCTTCCTGCTTCGCGACAGCGAGACCGGCAATCGCGGCCTCGGCATCAGCGGCGACTACGAGGGTGAGTTCGTGCCCGACCAGTGGCAGCGGGTCATCATCGCGGTCGACCTGACGGCCGGGCTGATGTCGAAGTACATCGACGGCGTCTTCGTCGGCGACACCGCGGTGGGCGGCGTCGACGGCCGGTTCGCGCTGTACACCGCGACGGACAACCGCGCGACGCTGCTGCTGACCGACGACGGCGGCGAGAGTGGCAGCGGTTTCGTCTCGTCGATCCAGTTCCGCAACTACACCGTGACGGCTGACGAGGCGGCGAACTTGGCGGCCCCGACGCTCGCCACGAATATTCCCGCCACGGTCGACGGCAACGCGCCGGCGGGCGCAGCCATCACCGGCCAGTGGGATTTCGAGAACCCCGACGACCTGCTGGCGGCCACGACGGGCAACGACCTGGCGTGGTTCCGGGGCTGTGCTGAGCCGCCGACGGTCGGCGAGCCGGCCAGCAAGGTGACGGCCGGCACCGCGGCGGGCCTGGGTGTGCCGTTTGACAGCGGTGACAGCGGCGTGGTCTTCATCGACCAGTTCGGCTCGAACGAAGCGCTCGAAGCCTTTCTGAACCTGTCGGGCAGCAAGGGCGGGGCGAACGCCAACGAGTACACCTTCATTTATGACGCGTACTTCCCGACGCTCGGCTGGCACAGCTTCGCGCAGTTCAGCGAGCCGTGCAACGAGACCGACGGCGAGTTCTTCATGAACCCCGGCGGCGGGATCGGGATCAGTGGCGTGTACGATGGTGCGATCACGGCTGAAACCTGGCATCGCGTGGCGCTGGCGGTCGATCTCGACGGCCAGCGCGAGCAGGAGCTCGGCGACCCGCAGAGCAAGACGCAGCTCGGCCTCGCCAGCGACTTCGGCATCGACACGACCGAGAACGGTGATGGCGGCGTGCTCTACTTCGGCAACTTCAACGAGTTCGAGGGGATCGAGCTGTTCCCGGGCGCCGACGCGAACGGCGGGGGGAGCTTCATCAACCAGTACTCGATCGTGCTCGACCTCTACCTGCCGGCGACGAACCAGAACGGCTTCGCGTCGCTGTACAACACGAACGAGTGCAACAGCAACGACGGCGACGCCTTCGCCAGCCTCAACGGTGACGGGACGTTCGGCATCGGCATCAGCGGGGACTACGAGGGCGCGGCCAACGTCGGCGCCTGGAACCGCGTGATCATCTCGGCCGACCTCAACGGTGCGGGCGAAATCAACTACTACGTCAACGGAACGCTGATCAACACGGTGGCCGGCGACTTCGGCACCGACAGCCGCTGGTCGCTCTACCCGCAGGGCGACGCGTTGCCGACGCTGCTGCTGGCGGACGACAGTGCGGGCGCGGAAGTGGCCGACGAGGGCTACCTGGCCGCGGCGCAGTTCCGCAACTACGCGGTCAGCGCCACCGAAGCGGCCACGCTCGGCGGGGTCGACCTGGCGAACGCAATCCCGGCGACCGTCGCGCCCGACGCCCCGGTCGACGGGGCGGTCACCGGCTCGTGGGCGATCGAGGGCGACCTCGACGCCGAGATCGGCACGGACCTGCTGCTGTTCGACGGCACGTTCTGCTTTGAGCAGTTCGTCGAAGGCCCGATCCTCAGCAAGTACATCGATGGTGCGTTGGTCGCTTGGCAGCAACTGGGCTCGGGGATTGACGGGCGCTGGTCGCTCCCGGCCGGTCCGGACGGCTCGATCATGTTCTTCGTCGACAACAACGGCGAAGTGGTCGATGCATACCTGAGCAGCCTGCAGGTCCGCGAGGTGGCGTTGAGCGATGCCGAGGTGGCGGCGCTGGGTGGTGCGACCAGCGGCAACATCCCCGGCGGCGCCGGCGTCGTCGGTCAGTGGGACTTCGAGGATGCGGGTGACCCGCTCGCCGCAACGACAGGTCCGGACCTGGTCTACTTCGACGGCGAGCGCTGTCTGAGCTGCATCCAGGACCTGCTGGCAAGCACGGAATTCGGCACGGCCGCCGACTTCGGCATCCCGGGCCTGCCCGGTGAGGTGCCGACGTCGGTGATGTACTTCGACGCGACGATCCCGTGCACGGGCTATCTCTTCCCGCACGGTGCCGACGCCAACGGCGGGCCGGACGCGCAGAAGGTCAACCAATACACGCTGATCGTGGATCTCTTCTTCCCGATTGCCGACTTTCTCGCGCCGCCGGCCGGCCACGATGCCAACTGGATCGCGCTCTACCAAGGCGACCCGCTCAACCAGCAAGACGCGCTGCTCTGGATCCGCACCTCCGACGGCGCCCTCGGCGACGACGGCGAGTACGGCGGGACCGGCAGCTGGGTCTTTGAAGATGAGTGGGTGCGGATCGTCAAGGCGGTCGATACCACCAGCACCGCCGCCAAGTATGTCATCTACGAGGACGGGTCGCTGTCGGCGGGCGCGCCGGCCGAGCAGTCCGGCCAGGGTCTCGACGGCAAGCGGTCGCTCTGGACAGCCGACTCGATCTGGGGCGAGGACTTCCTGCTGCTGTTCGCGGACGAGAGCTACGAGACGCACCGCGGCTACGTGAGCAGTGTCCAGATCCGCGATTACAAGATGACCACCGAGGAAGTCCAGGCGCTGGGCGGTCCGACGGCGGAGGGCATTCCGCTGCCGCCGCTGCCGTACCTGGTCGGCGATCTGAACTGCGACGGGGCAGTTGATTTCTTCGATATCGACCCGTTTGTGACGGCGCTGGTGAACCCGGGCGACTACGCCACCCAGTTCCCGGATTGCGAGATCCAGGCTGGCGACATCAACGAGGACGGCGCCGTCGACTTCTTTGACATCGATCCGTTCGTGAACCAGCTGGTCAACTAGCGGGTGACGCGACGCTGACTGTTGGCGCGGCCGCCCGGTGAGTCGAAGCGACTTCCGGGCGGCCGTCGTTTTGGCTGAAGTGCCCCGCGGCGGTGATCCGCGGGCTGCCCCTGATCACGAGGAACCTGAGCGTGCGTTTGCAATCAAGAATTGAGAAGGTCGACTGTTTCGCGGTTTTGGCCAGCGTGCTGCTTTGCGTCCCCAGCCTGGCGCTTGGACAGAACGAGGTCGAGGCCGCGGCGGCGGTTGGCACGGTGCAGCGGGCAGACGACGCGGCGGCCATTCACGTGCGGCCGTTCCTGCAGCACGCGACACCGACGAGCATCTGGATCGTGTGGGAGGCGACAGCGGCGGTGGAGAGCGTGGTCGAGTGGGGGCCGACGCCGGCGCTGGGGCGGACGACGTTGGCCGCGCCGTTGGCGAGCGAGGAAGGCAACGTGATCTACCAGGCGCAGCTCACGGGCTTGCGGCCGGGCGGACGGTTCTACTACCGCGTCCGCAGTGGCACGGCGGCAAGTGCGCAGCACGACTTTCGGTTGCCGCCGCCGCGCGGGCGGCTGGCGCCCTTCCAGTTCGTGGTGCTCTCGGATACGCAGGCCGACGGCAGCAACCCGCGGAAGCTGGTCGAGACAACGAATGACGGCATCATCCGCTACGCCCGGGAGCAGTACGCCGCCGACCTTTCGCAGGCGTTGGCCTTCGCGTTGCTGGCGGGCGACCTGGTCGACCAAGGCAGCGTCTACAAGCAGTGGAAGAACGACTTCTTTGACGAGATCGCGAACCTACTGAGCTCGGTTCCGCTCTACCCGGTGTTCGGGAACCACGAGCAGGACAGCGACAACTTTCACAAGTACTTCAACCTGCCGACGAACGGCAGCCCGGGGTTCGAGGAGCACTGGTACTACTTCGACTACGCCAACGTGCGGATCATCGGGCTCGACACCAACGGCGGCTATCGTAACTCGGAGCAGCTCGCTTGGCTGGAGGCGACCCTGAACGCCACGGCCGAGGCGGAGCACATCGACTTTGTTTTTGCGCAGTTCCATCACCCGCACAAGTCGGAACTGTGGACGCCGGGCAACCTGGATTACTCCGGGCAGATCATCGCGCGGCTCGAGGCGTTCACGACGGCGACCGGCAAGCCGAGCGTGCACTTCTACGGCCACACGCACGGCTACTCGCGCGGACAGAGCCGCGATCACGTCCACCTGTGGGTCAACGTGGCAGCAGGCGAGGGGAACCTGGATTACTGGGGCGAGTTTCCGATCGCGGACTATCCGGAGTACGCGCGGTCGTACGCGGAGTACGGCTTCGTGATGATCGAGGTCCAGCCCGGGGACGATCCGGCCTTCACGCTGCGCCGTATCAACCGCGGCAACGAGATCAAGCCGCGCGACAACGAGGAGATGGACACCGTGACCATCCGCCGCCACAACCAGCCGCCGGCCACCCCGCAGCTCACCGCCCCGTCGGCGGGCGCGAAGGTCAACCCTTTGGCGGCCATCGTGCAGGGCGGAGCCTTCCGCGATCCGGACGGTGACGAGCATTGGGAAACGCAGGTGCAGGTGAGTGCGCGGTCGGACGACTTCGCGCAGCCGCTCGCGGACGTGTGGGAACGCTTCGAGAACTGGTATGCCCCGCCCGGCGCGAGCGGCCCGGAAAACGGCTATTTCAGCGTCGACACGAAAGCCGGCAGTGACATCACGCAGATCGAGCTGCCGCCGTTGCCCGAGGACCAGACGCTCTTCGTGCGGCTGCGGTACCGCGACAGCGGCCTCGCCTGGAGCGGCTGGTCGCCGCCCCGCCCGCTGGTCACAGGACCCTCGCCCCACGGGCCCAACCTGCTCCGTAACCCCGGCGGGGAAGAAGGTACCGCCGGCTGGGCGATCGCGGCCGGAAACTTCGAGGCGATCAAACACGGGGCGTGCAGCGTGGACTTTGCGCCGGTCGGCGGCGACCACGTCTTCGCGGCCGGCGGCGTGTGCAGCGACGAAGAGGCCTACGGCGAGGCGATTCAACGTGTGGACGTCTCCGGGTACGCGGAGCGGATCGACGACGGGACGTTCGCGGTTTATTACGGGGGCTCGGTTCGCAATTGGTCCGGCCAGGATCGGCCGACGCTGTGGCTGTCGTTCGAGGGGGCTGACGGCAAGGATCTGGGAGCCACGGCGAAGCTGACGGGCACGACGGCGACCTGGACGCTGATCGCGAAGACGGTGGGTGTCCCGCTGCAGACTCGGACGATCATTGTTCACCTCGCGGGCACCCGAAACGCCGGCACGGACAACGACAGCTATTTTGATGAGGTGTTTCTGCGAATCCAGCGTGCGGGGTTGGCCGACGAGACGACCGGGCCGGCCTCATCAATGCCGAACCACGGCGCCGGGGACGCGTCGCTGCCCGCAGCTGAACAGTGAAGCTGAACAGTGCGGCAACACGGGGTGTTCTGGCGGGCACCGCAGTTGAAGAATGGGATGCGCTTTTCTCGAGCATACGCCGGCAGAGCAGCGGGCTGCTGGGGCTGCTGCGGCTGTGTGGACGTTGAATCGGGCCTCAGGCTGAAAGCATGGCACACTCCGCAGGGGCGCGCCTTTTGGGGCGCGCCGAGCGTTCCTGGTTCTCAGTATTTGGCGGGTGGGTCGTCGTCGTGGCCGGTGCCGGAGAAGTAGTGGTTGTAGAGCGGCTGGTCGGGGCTGGTGCGGGTGACGACGTAGCTGTCGTCTTCGTTGCGGAGATAGCCCATTTGCTCGGGGGTTTGGGCTTCGACGTGGGCGTCGGTGAAGAGAAAGTTGGCCCGGCCGCCGTGGCGGTCGTCGGGGCCGCCGCGGACGCCCTTGTCGGCGCGGTCGCTGTCGTCGGTGACGCGGGGCGGGTCGAGCATGTAGGCATGGTTGCCGCGGGCGGTGAATTCGGCTGAGCCGTCGGGGCGGTTGGGCGTGCGCTGGCGGGCGGGGAACTGGGCGGCGGTGCCAAGAGTGTCGGCGGCGGCGACGGTGTTGGGGTGGAGGCGACTCGTCTTGACGGGGAAGTTAATGAAGGTTCCGTCGGAGTTGGTGCGGGCGTTGCCGAGGAACTGGAAGTTGTAGCCGTAGGAAGCGTTCCGCTCGCTGCGCCAGTCGGGGACGGTGGGGCAGATGAGGACGTCGTTTTCGATCTGCTGGTGGACGTTTTCTTCGCTGGGGTTGGTGAAGGCCCAGATCTGGACGGCGGCGCCGAGCGTGGAGAGCCAGCGGGGGCGATACTTCTGG
>CAZCKC010000014.1:0-35550 GCA_964499235.1 uncultured Planctomycetales bacterium
TGCGAACGGTCAACGACTTCCGTGCCTTGAGTCGGAGTGGCTCATAACCCGGAGGTCGCAGGTTCGAGTCCTGCCCCCGCTAGTAACGTAACCTACGCAGGATCAGGCAGTTACGTCCTGGTCCTGCGTTTTTGTTTGCGCAGGGGGTGCCCAAAATGGGCCCACCGCAGACGCCACGCGGACCGGGAAAACCGCCGGAGGCTCTGCGATGGCGAACCTCTTCCGAAAACATGGCAAGAAGACTTGGTGGGTGAACTACCGGGTCGACGGGAAGCGCGTCCGACACTCCCCCCGGAACGACCGACGAGCGCGTTGCCCGGAAAAAACTGAGAAAGATCGAGCTGGATCTGCTGGCCGGTGAGCTCCAGCCCAAGTCGGTCACCCCCCTCAAGCCGCTGCTGGAAGCGTTCTGCACCTACCTCGGAACGGTCCGGTCGCCCAAGGCGTACAAGAACGATCTGTCGTACCTGCGGACGTTTTTCGGGCCGGTCTGCGACGCCCTGGCGCTGAGGAGCACGCACAACCGTCGCCATCGGCCCACCCAGCCGGTCAAAGTCCGGGACCGGTTGGCCCACCGGCACGTGCACGTGGCGACGCTGGAGGACCTCACGCCGCGCGAGATCGAGCAGTTCCTCACGACCCGGATCGCCGAGGACGGGATCGCTCCCAAGACCGCGAACCGGCAACGCGAGGTCCTGCACGTGCTGTTCAACTATGCCATCCGGCAGCACGGCTACCGCTCGCCCGACCGGCGGTTCCCGAACCCGGTCGACGCAATCCCGCCCCGCAAGCAGGATGAGCATCAGATTCGGTTCCTCACGCTGGCGGACATCGACAAGCAGCTGCACGTGCTGGCCGACAAGCCCGTGCTGCAGACGATGGTCGCCGTCCTCATCTATGCGGGTCTGCGCCGGGAGGAGGTCCTGTGGCTCACGCACGAGGATATCGACCTCAAGACGGGCATGATCCGGGTGTGGAAGAAGACGGTCAGCGGCGAGACGTGGCGACCGAAAACACGCCGGAACCGTCGGGTGCCGACCTCGGCCGCGCTGCTGCGACGGCTCAACGCCTACCGCACACCGCATCCCGGGCCGTGGTACTTCCCGTCGCCGACCGGCAAACGGTGGGATCCGGACAACTTTTCGGAGGCCCTGCGGGATATCAATCGCAAGCACAAGCTGGTCTGGTCGTGCCTGGATTTCCGGCACACGTTCGGGAGCCTCTTGGCCCAGAAGGGTGAGTCGCTGTTCAAGATCGCCGAACTGATGGGCAACTCACCGGAGATTTGCCGGCGGCATTACGCCGCCCTGCTCCCTGAGCAGATGCGGGACACGGTCGAGTTCGATCCGCGGCCGCGAATCGTCCGGACCGACGATGAGATTGAGGAGCCAGCGTAGCCGCGGCGTGACGCTCAGCCAAGGCGGGCATCCCACGTCGCGTCGAGCAACTCGTGGTCGAAAAGTAGCTGGAGTTGGTTGGTGTATGCTCGGCCGACCTTGGTCGAGACGAGCAGGACCAGGCCGGTGCTCTGCAGGTACGAGAGGCTGGCGTAGAAATGCACGTACGAAAACGGCTCAGCGCCAACCGCCATGCTGATTGTGCGATAGCGCTCGTAGATCGCCTTCACGAAGGGCTCGCGGCTCTCCGCGATCGCCTTCAAGATCACGAGATTCGAGTCCGCCAGACCGGTCAGCACGTCCTGGACAAGGTCACGGCGGGCACGTTCGAATACGCTACGGACGTCGAGCGTCGGCTCCAACGCGAGGTGGTAGAGCGTCTTGATCGCGACGCGCACGTCGGAGTTCGTGGTGCGGACGGTGAGCGCTGCGATCTCCGCCAGATGAGATTGCGGACATTCACCAAGCCCCAGCTCCGCGCGGTCGCGCAGGATGCGCAGCACTTCGGTCGCATCGTAGTTGCGGAAGTGGATCTTCTCAGGCTGCAAGGACGAGCGGATGCTCTCGTCCAGGCGGTCCAGGAACTGGGGCCGGTTGCTCAGCAAAACCATCATGTAGCTGTTCGTCGAGCGAGCCAGGAGGTAGAGCAGGTCCTTCTGGCGATCCTTGTCGGAAAGCAAATCGGCTTCATCGAGAACGAGAACCAAGTGGCGGGAGAAGCGCTCTGTGAAGCGGTGCCACAGCTCGTCGAGGCTCCAGCCGCGGGGACGCACCTCAAGCAGGTGCGCGAGGACCTTGAAGCTCGTGTTGTGCTGCCGGCAGTTCACGTAGAGTTGGTCGGCGTCGGATTGCTCCGCCAGCAAGCGCTGGATGTATCGGATCATGAGCGTCTTGCCTGAGCCGCGGCTGCCGAAGATGAAGAGATTATTGGCGATACCGGTCTTGAGGTACCGCAGGCAGGCACTGACGATGGGTTTGACCTCGTCCCGCATGACGGGGTGCTCGGGAATGTAGTTGAAGTCGAAGACGCGGAAGTCCTTGATGCGGCGGCTACTCTCGTCGAGCAGTTTGGCCTGACGTTCCACGAAATCTGTGATCTTCATACGCGCATTCACTCCACTGCACGTATTAACCGTCACGGCTTAATAAACCTGTCGCCGATGCGCCACTGAGCGACCCGTTGCTCCAGGCTCCGCAGTGATCTGCGCCAGCCGGCTTCGTCAGCTGAGATTGGCGCCGTCAAGTTGTTCAGCGCACGGTGGATCGTGCCTGGGGGATGCTGATCCTCAACCCGAAGCGGCCGTTCATCGAGCTGCCCGGCCGACTCGCGAAGAACCGCAAAGATACGTACCAGCCCGTTAACGCTGAGCTGCGTGACGACCTGCGGCAGTGGCGGGAGACCTTAGTGGCCCGCGGCGAGAAGGTCGACGATGAGGCCCCAGTGTTACCTGTTCTCGGGACGCCGGACAAGCGTCGCAATGGCCGGTGGCAGCAGAGCAGCGACCTACTGGCAGCGGATCGCAAGGCCGCGGGCATCCCGTTCCGCGTGAAGGGCAAGAAGCTAGTGTTCCACAGCCTGCGAACCTACTACATCACTCAGATCGCAAGGATTGCCGACGCAAAGACCAGCCTGGAGCTGGGGCGACACGAAGACCTGCGGACGCACAAGCGTTACCACGACGTGATCCCGGAGGACCAACACGCGGCGGTCGGGAAGTTGCAACCGCTGCGGCTCGTGCGGCCTGATGCAGACGCCACCGGGGCGGCGTGAAGACTCGCGCGCCTTATCCATGTCCACTACCCCAAATCGGAGCGGTCTACCCGATGACTAGCGGCGCGCAAACTATTGTGGCGTGTGGAGTTATGGAATCGCGCCGCCCAGGATTCGAACCTGGAACCTTCGGTTCCGTAGACCGATGCTCTATCCAATTGAGCTAGCGGCGCTGCACGGGGTGTCCCGGCTGCGACGGACAGTTTAGCGGCCGCCGCAGGGTACTGAACGTGCCCGGAACTGGATTCGAACCAGCACGAGGTTTAACCCTCACCAGGCCCTCAACCTGGCGCGTCTGCCAATTCCGCCACCCGGGCAGGGGCTCGGCCGGGAAACTCGACCGAGATTCGGAAGCGTAAGCCGCGAGCCCACGAACTGTCAAGATCCGGCGGCGTCGCGGCGATCACGCGGGGCCGCTGCTTGTTGCGCCGCGGCGGCCCGCTATATTGGACGTATGAACACGGCAATCGCCGCCCACCGCCGCGCCGCCGTCACGACCGTCTTACTCGCTGCGATCCTGATCGGCGCAAACGGTTGTGGCAACAACGACCGCCCGCGCGAGACGCGGGTCGACATCAGCGAGCAGTGGCGGGCGACCGCGCGGCAAGGCGGTCCCCAGACGATCCTGAACGTCAACGGCACCGAGCTGACCGCGGCCGAGGTGCTGTTCCCGATCCGCAATCAGATCGCCGCGATTCGCGCCAACGTCCCGGAGGGCGACCGGCGCCGCGTGCTCGAGAACCTGATCCGCAACCAGGCTCAGCAGGAGATCGGCACGCTGTTGCTCTACCAGGAAGCCGCTGCCGAGTGGCCGGACGCCCAGCACGAGCAGGTTGACGCGATCATCGACCGGCGGCTGCGGCGGTTCGTGGCCGAGAACTTCGGCGGCTCGCAGGCGCGGTTTGAGAAGCACCTGCGCGAGTACGGGCTGACGCTGGCGGATTACCGGCGCGGGGCGAAGCGGTCGGCGGTCGCCCAGAATTACGCGCAGGAGGCGTTTCTGCCACAGGTGCACGTGCGACGCGAGGAACTGGTGGCGTCTTACGAGGCGTTGCTGGTGGAGCACCAGGGGCCGGCGTTGCGCGAGCTGCTGATGATCGAGATGCCCTTTGACGTCTTCCTGCCGGCTGGCGTGAGTTGGGACACCGCGTCAGAAGCCGAGCAGGCAGCGGCGCAACGGGTGGCCCGCGCGGCGATCGAGGCCGCCGAGGCGGCCCTGGCGGACCAGCCGTTCGAAACCGTCGCCGCCGAGCATTCCCGCGGGCTGCTGGCGTCCAACGGCGGCAACTGGGGGATGATCGGCAAGCCGCTGCAGCCACCGCGGGAGGTGGCCAGCGCGGCCATCTTCGAGCTCGCCCCGGGTGAGACCAGTCCGATCATCGCGACGGCGACCGCGTACTACATCGTGAAGTGCGGCGCGGTCGACGCACCGACGCCGCCGACGTTCGAGGAGGCCCAGACCGAGCTCCGGCGAAAGATCCGCAACCGTCAGGCCGGCGCGCTCTCCGAAGCGTACATGACAAAGCTCGCGGCCGAGGCGACGATCTCGTCGGTTGACACGTTTATCGCGGCGGCGACGACCGCGGCACTGGATCCGCATTGGCCGCAATCACCGTAATCGGCGGCCGGCGCCGGAATGCCTCCGGATCGCGTTGGCCGCGCATCCTGACCTGAACGCGAAGGCAGCTAGTGCATTGGCAGAGTTTCCTCCTCAACGGCGGCTGAACCCGGTGCTGCGGGTATTGGCGTCCCCGTGGTTCGCCGTATTCGTGCTGGTGGCGATCCTGGCGTACGCAACCGTGTTCTCGGCGTTTCCACAGGTGCGGGGCGCGATGGAGGTCAGCGAGCAGCAGGCGTTTCGTCACCCGCTGTTCGTCGCGCTGGTGATCCTGTTCATGGTCGGGCTGACGACGGCGACGCTCTTTCGCACCCGCTGGAACCGGGTGAACCTGGGAGCGCTGACGACGCACGCGGGGCTGCTGCTGCTGTGTGCGGGCGGGCTCTATTACTTCGGCACGAAAATCGAAGGGCACGTGCTGCTGCGGTCGCCGCGGGTGATCGTCAGCGTCTTCGACGGGGCGGACATCGAGCCGCTCCACGAGCTGCTCGCGGAGCCGGGTGAACGTTGGAACCGCCGCATTCCCGGCTTCGGGCCGCAGCCGGTGCGGGTGACCATCACCGACGTCACCGCGGGCGAGCTGCAGCCCGTGGTGGCCGCCACCGTCACCGTCGAGATCGGCAGCGAGACCCAAACGGTGGCGCTGGCCGCAAACGGGCCGCCGGTGTCGATCGGCCCGAACTTCCAGCTCGCGCTGCAGACGTTCCCGACTGAGGCGCGGTTCTTCGAGACCGAGGCGCCGGCACTGTATGTGCGTGAGCCGGGCACGGACGGGCGCAGCTTCTACCCGCTGCGGGGCCTGCCGCTGCACCGCGAGCGAATGGCCGCGCCGCTGGAGCCGCTACACGACGCGAACGCGACGCGCCAGCACCCGCGCGGCCAGGTGGTACCGCTGAAGCGATCGAAACCCGTGCTGAAGCTCGGCGGGCTGGAGATCCCGACCGGCTGGTTCGAGCCGTGGCGGATGCCGCTGGTGGTCGACCGGCCGGAGCTGCCATTCGTTCTGCGTATCAGCGGCTACGTGCCCTACATCCGCGGGCTGCGACAGCAGGACGAGAACGGCCAGCGGCAGACCGTCAACGGCCAGCCGCGCTACGTCCCGGTGCTCGAGCCGCTCAGCCAGCGGCGGCCGTCGATCGCCGCCTACGGCGCCTCGGCGATCCGCATCGAGGCGGTGGACCGGGAGAGCGGCCAAACGACCTACCGCAACTGGCTGGCATTCAGCCCCTATCCGCACCACGAGGACGCGTACCGGCTGAGGATCCCGTCGGCGGCGGGGGACTGGGAGGTGACCTATAGCCGCCGGCCGCACGACCTCGAGACGCGGCTCGCGGCGGAGCGGCTGCGGGTGGAATACTTCCCCGGCCGGCGAGGGATCGAACGGTACCAGAGCGAGCTGCGGGCCCAGCGGCCGGGCGGCGAGCCGTTCGACGTGAGTGTCTCGACGAACAACACGCACGCGATCGGGCGCTGGACGCTGTACCAAAGCGGGGCGGCGCAGGACGGCTGGTCGTTCACCGTGCTGGGCGTCGGCAACCGCAACGGCATCCTGGCAATGAACATCGGCTGGATCGTCGTGACGCTGGGGAGCATGTACGCGTTTTACGTGAAGCCGGTGCTGCTGCGACGCATGAAAGCCGCCGGCCGCAACGCCGCGGGAGGTGCCTGAGTGATGAAGTCCGTGCAGATCTTGACGGCGCTCCTGGTGACGATCGCGGCCGGCCTGGCGGGCTGTGGCGGCCAGGAGCCGCCCTTGCCGGCCGCGCAGCGGGCGGCGCTGCTGGACGAGCAGGTCGACTGGTCGCGGGCGAAGCTGATCGCGGTGCAGGACGGTGGGCGGTACAAGACGCTCGACTCGTTCGCCCGCGAGGCGTTCGCCACGATGTCGGGGCGCGAGCACCTGCCGGGGCTCAGCCCGACGGCGTCGCTGTTCGAGTGGCTGTTCAACCGGTCGGCCTACGCCGACGAGCGGCTGGTGAAGGTGCGCGAGGCGGCGGTCCGGCTGGAGCTGGCACAGTCGCTGCCGCCGGATGTGCGGACGACGCTGGTCGAGCAGAAGTACTTCACACTGCGCGAGATCACCGATCCCCGGGTCCAGCAGCAGCTCCAGCGGATGGCGACGCAGAACATCATGCGCACCGCCGTGAACCGCGTGTTCGGGGCGCTGGCGATGGCCGACCGCATGCAGCAGTTCGTCGCGATCGTGCCGGAGCCCGGCGGCCCCGAGGAGGCGCCGTGGTACCCGGTCGACGCGGTCGCGGTGAACCTGAATGACGAAGCCCTGTCGCAGCTCGGCGTCGGCTTCGCGACGCCCCCCGACCACAGCGAGAAGATCCCGAACCTGACGAGCGACCAGGCGCTGCGGCTGACGGTCGACTGGCAGCTGCTGCGCCGGGCGTGGCTGAGCGGCGACGCCGAAAGCGTGCAAACGTACGCCGATCGGCTGGCCGGCTATCTGCCGACGCTCGCCGCCGCCGACGTCTACCCGGCCCTGTCGCAGCGCCAGGCCGAGGCGACCTACTACCAGCAGCACAAGTTCATCTACGCGTACCTGGTGTACTTCTTCGCGCTGCTGATCAGCGTGGTCGCGCTGGTCACGAGTTGGAAGACGCCGCGGGTGTTGACGTATCTGCTGCTGCTGATCGGGCTCGGGCTGCACGCCTACGGGCTCGGGCTGCGGTGGTACATCCTCGGGCGGATCCCGGTGGCGAACATGTTCGAGGCGGTCAATGCGGCCGCCTGGATGGGCATCCTGACCGCCGTGGCGGTCGAGTTGTTCGTGCGGTCGCGGGTGCTGCTGGTGGGGGCGGCGGCAACCGGCTTCTGCGGGCTGGTGATCGCCGGCTACGCGGTGCCCGGCGCCGAGCTGAGCACGATCCCCGGCATCCTCGACGACATCCAGCTCCGGCTCCACACCGTGCTGATCATCGCCTCGTACGCGCTGATCTTCGTCGCGGCCGTCGTCGCGGTGATCTACCTGCTCGGCTACTACGGCGTGCGGCTGAAGCAGGGGCTGGCGCCCGGGCCGCAGCCGGTGGCGACCGGCGAAGACGACGGGATCAGCCCGGTCCGCCCGGTCCTGGCCGGGGCCCTGCCCGGCGACGAGGGCACCCGCGCGAACCTGCCGGCATGGCTGAACAACATCGACTGGAGCCACCTGATCATCCTGAACATGGTGTTCATCCTGCTGTTTGTCGGGACGATCCTCGGCGCGTGGTGGGCGGACTACTCCTGGGGCCGGCCGTGGGGCTGGGACCCGAAGGAGGTCTTCGCGCTGAACACGTGGATCGTCTACGCGATCCTGCTGCACGTGCGCTACGTGGTGCGCAACCGCGGGCTCTGGACGGCGTGGCTGTCGCTGCTCGGCTGCGGGTTCATGGCGTTCAACTGGTTCTTCGTGAACTTCTACATCTCGAGCGTGCACAGCTACGCATGACGCGCAGGGGTGGTTCGAGAGGCGGAGTATCCCACGTTGCACCGTGCATCAGTCCCCCAGGCTGAAGCCTGGGGCACCGTCGATCACGGCCCGTAGTTGAAGTTCACGTGCCGCACGCCATGGCACGTCAGCGTGCACGAGCCGGCGAAGCGCCCGCGATCGATGAACCGCCGCTCACCCCGCACGACCCGCAAGTCGAAGTTCACCAGATGTGAGTGGTTCGTCGGGCTGCCCGGCACGCCGTGGGGCGCGTGACAGGCGCTGCACGTCGCGCGGCCGTTGACGATGTGCCGCCGGTGCGTCGGAAAGCTCTCGTCGTTCAAAATTGAGTTGCGGTCGTGGCACTGGTAGCACAGCGCGTACGCCTGCGGGCTCTCGGTCACCCGGCCTTCGGTCTCGTACCGCGCGACCAGCAAATGGGGGTAGGTCGAGCCGTGCGGGCCGCTGGCCTCGAAGCCGCCGACGCCGCCCGCGTTCGGGTTGTTGTGGCAGTCCTGGCAGCCGATGAACTGCCGCGCGCGCTGCGACGGCACCAGGCTCGGCACGTCGGTCGAATCGCCGGCCGGGTACGCCAGCGGGTGCGCCGAGGCCGCCGTGGGGAGGATCTGCACCCGGATGTTGCCGCCGCTGTCGACCTGCCGCGGCGTGCGGTTCCGGATGACCACCGGGCGGTCGGCGTGGCACTTGAAGCACACCTCGTAGTACAGCGCCGCGCGGCCGGTTGGCAGGCCGGCCAGGTTGACGCCGCTGACCGCCTGCATCGCCGGCGGCACGATGATCCCCTGGCTGGCGGCCTGGAACGCCTGCGGCGCCGGGTTCTTCTGCACCGCGTGCGGATTGTGACAGTCCTCGCAGCCCACGCGGTGGTCGACGGTCAGCCGGCGGTTCACGTCCGGCTTGTCGCGGCTGAACCAGTCGATCGTGTGGCCGTAGCGTTGGTTGATCACCGGCTGGATGTCGCTGGCGGTGACGCCGTTGTGGCAGTTGATGCAGAGCTGCGACGCCTGGGCGTAGAGCAATTGCTGCCGCTGCGGCGCGTTGTGCGCGAGGTGACAGCTGCGGCAGGCGTTGTCGGCCAGCGAGTTGTACGGCAGCCGCTCGCCGTTCGTGACGTACTCGGGCACGCGGCGCGGGCTGAGCGCGTGGGCGCTGACCTCCCAGCCGGTCATGTCATGGCAGGAGCGGCACAGGGCGCCGCGCTGCTCGGGGATCCGCAGGAAATTGCCGAGCTCGTTGTTGTGGGGGTCGTGGCAGGCGATGCACTCGAGCTCGCCGCGCTCGCCCAGCGGGATGCGGTGGTCGACGAGCTGCGGCGGGCGCAGCTGCGGATCGCGGTTCGACAGCGTCCGGTCATACCGGAAGCCGACCGGGTGGTCGTCAGAGAGGTCGTTGGTCAGGTTCGACGCGCCCGACGGCATGAAGGTGTGCGTCAGCTTGATCGGATCGGTCGGCGGGCGGCTCAGCACCAGCCCCAGCGCGATCGAGCCGTCGTGGCAGCTCAGGCAGAGCTTGCTGCTCGGGCCGGGCTGGTCGATGCGGGCGTCCGTCGAACTGCTGTCGTAGATCCGGTAGTGCGTGCGGGGGTCGCTGCGGTTCCACAGCGGTGCGTCCGGCCGCGCGTTGTGCGGCGCGTGGCAGAAGATGCACACGCGGCTCTCTTCCAGCGCGCGGACCGGCCCCGGGCCGAAGGTCGACAGGTCGTGCTTGGAGTAGACGACCGAATCGTCGGCCACCAGCGCGGCCGCCAGCAGCCCGGCGGTCACGGTTGCGAGGATGTACGGGCGGATCGTCATGTCGGCTGCTCCTGGTGCAGGTATTGAAACACCTGGACGCGCTGGTTGTAACTGTCGGCGATCCAAATTCGGTCCTGGTCATCAATAAAAATGTCGGCGGGGATCGCGAACCGCCCGGGGGCGCTCCCACCGCCGCCAAACGCCAGCAGTAGCCGCCCATCACGATCGAAGATCTGAATGTTCTCGAATTGGTTGTCGAGCACATAGACGTGCCCCGCGGCATCGAGCGCCACCGAGCGCGGGCGGGCGAAGTCGCCGGCCGCGTCGCCTTTCCCGCCGAAGACGACCTGCGGACGGCTGGTGGCCGGGTCGAGCACCTGCACCCGGAAGTTCATCGCGTCAACCACGACCAGCCCCACGTTCGTCGCGTAGGCCACCGCCGACGGAAAGTTGAACCCGCCCGGCGACATGCCCCGTGCGCCGAGGCTCCGCTGCACCACACCGCGCTCATCGAGCGCGACGACGCGGTGCTGCTCGGCGTCCGCGACCCAGAACCACGCGTTGCCGCGGTCCCACGCGAGGCTCACCGGCGCCGTGAGCGCGTCCAGTGACAGCGTCCGCTCGAACTGCCCGCTCAGCGTGAAGACATCGATCGCGGTTCGTTGGCGGTCCACGACGTGGAGCCGATCCGCGACGACGGCGAGGTCGATCGGGATCTCGAAGCGGCCGCCGGCCGGGCCGGTGATCAGGCCGTACTCGCGCCGGGCGAGGTCGAGCCGATGCACCACGGCCGCCCCGGCGTCCGCGACGAAGAGCAGGTCGCCGCGGGCGGCGACGGCCACCGGCCGAATGAACCCGCCCTGGGGCCGCGGGCCGGTGAGGAACGCCTCGACCGCAGCCCAGCCCGCCCGCCGCGCGTGCAGGTCCGGCTCGCCGCGGATCTGGCCCACGTAGCGGATCCGGGGCGGGTCGGGCGGCTGCGGAAAAACCATTGGCGGGTCGATGGCGGGAAAGACCGGCGGCTGGGGCCCCTGGCAGCCGAAGCTGGCAAGGAGGGTGCCGAAGGCGATCAGCCGGCCGCAGGCGCGCATTACAACGCTCCCCGCTGGATCACGGGGATCTCGCGGCGGAGGCGCAGCCAGACGGCGAAGGTGTCCTCGCGGGAACTCGAAAGGTCGAGCAGGTCGTATTCGGCCTCGAGGTTCAGCGTGAAGAAGCCGATCTTCCACCGCAGGCCGGTGGTCAGGTCGACGCCGTTGACGTTGCCGTAGAGATCGTCGCTCTCGAAGCGGTAGAGCGCGCTGGCGGTGGCCTCGAGGTCGGCGGCGATGAGGTAACGGTAGCCGGCGCCGAGGTCGATCAACACCGTGTCCCGCGACCGCAGGCCGTTCTCGCCGTCGAAGCAGAAGTAGGAGAGCGCCGCCCGGCCGTCAAGCGTCTGGCGGGGAGTCTGGTAGAGGACCGCGTCGCCGGTGAGGTGGACGGCCTGGTACGGGTCGATGTCGTCGTCGTTGAACTCGTACTCGAGGCCGGCGCTCCAGCGATCCTGGCGGTAGGTCGCGCCGAGCCGGTGGCGGTTGATGTCGCGGGCGCCCCAGCGGAGAAACTGGGGCGTGCTGAGCCGCTCGTCCTGGAGCGAGCCGGCGTAGTAGACGCTGAAGCGGTTGTCGAAGTCCTGCTGCAGGCGCCACGTCACGCGGTCGCGGTCGAGGTCGTAGTTGTTGAACACGCGATAGGTGTAGCTGACGAGGACCGTCTCGTTGTTCTGGATCCGCCCCGACAGCAGCCGCGTGATGCCGACGTAGCGCCCGAGGCGGGTGATCAGGTAGTCCCGGCCGGCGAAGTAGGTCCGCGTGCGGCTGCGATTGGTGACGGCGATCGACCAGACGTTGACCTCTTGGTGGACGAGGATCGCCGGCAGGGGGTCGCGGAGGGTCTGCGACTCGCCCACCACAACGCCGATCTTCCGCGCGTCGTCGGTGCGGACCGAGGCGTGGTTGTACGTCAGGTTTGCGCTGAACTGCCCCCAGTCGTTTTCACGCGTGTAGTTGGCCGTCGCGATCAGGCCGAACTCGGTCCAGTCCGCATACTCGTTGGCCTTCTGCTGGAGGCCGTAGCCGAGCAGGCTGGCACTGAAGGCGTCGTCGAGCTGGTAGGTCGCCCCGAGCTCGCCGCGGAACGTCTCGCTGTGCAGGGCCTGGAAGGTCTCGTCGAGCCACTGGGCCGAGTACTGGGTTGACAGCTGCGGCGTGTGCTGGAGCCGCAGCCGGGCCTGGAGCTCGTTGACGTCGCGGCCGAGGTCGCCGGTTTCGTCCTGGAAGCGGGCCAGCGCCTCCCACAGGCTGCGCTGGTCGGGGCCGAAGCGGTAGGTGTGCCGGGCGGTGAAGGCCTGGCGGCGGGTGTTGAACTCGGTGTCGGAGCCGGAGTACTCCTCGCGGCGGTCTTCGTACTCGTACTCGAGCCGCAGGGCGTGGTGCGTGCTGATCTGCCAGGTGCCGTCCCACTGCAGTTGCTCTTCGTCCCGCAGCTCATCATCGTTGTAGAGCCGCGAGCGGCTGGTCAGCACGTCGCGGGTGCTCTCGTAGCGCAGCCGCATCGGGAAGGTCGCGCTGTTGAAGACCACGTCAGCGCCGTAGCGCTCGGCGTCGCGCTCGAGGCTCGGCAAAAACGCCCGCGGGATGCGGCTGTCGGTCCGGCTGGTGAAGACCGTCGCCGACACCGTGCCGCGCGGGAAGAGCGTCAGGTTCACGTCGTACTCGAGCAGGGTGCCGCTGGCGTCCTGGTCGCGGTCGAACAGGGGGTCGGATTCGTTGAAACTCTCCTGCACGAGCCCGAACCGGGCCGCGACGTCGAAGAGCATCAGCTCCGGGCCGCCGATCGCGCCGGCGCTCTCGAGCCCGACCGATTCCTCGAACGACCAGAAGGTGTTCGTCTGGCGGTAGTCGCCGCGGCCGAAGCCTTCGTCATCAATGTGGACGCGGCGGGAGTCGTAGCGCCCCTCGAAGAGCAGGTCGAAATAGAGCTCGTCGACCTGCAGCAGGTTGCTCAGCGGCGGGGCCGCGTCGATCTCGGGATATGGTTCCAAATTGGTACCATTTGTTTCCGGTGGCGGTGGGGCGTTCTCTTGGGCGATAGCCGCCACGGCGAGCAGCGCCAGTGCGAGCAGCACGGGATGGGCTGAGCCAGTTTTTGCCATGGTCACCACGAGTGGGCCGACCGATGGATCAGGTCGCGGGGCAGGCTAACCCGCCGCGCGCCGCGTGTAAATACACGACTTCGTGGTAGCCGTTCGTTGTGCGGCCGCGCGCCGCGAGCTATAGTTGCGGCCAGTATTCAACTCTGCCGGTCAAGGAGTCTGGCGGTGTCGCGAACATCGACCGCGCTGACGGCAACCGCGTGTCTCGTGGCCGTTGCAATCTGGCTCGGCGCCACCACGCCGGCCGACGACGAGACCGATCACCAACAGCCGGCCACGACGCAGACGTCATCAACGGACGCCAACCGCCCCGCCACCGTGGACGAGAACACCTCGCGCCTCGTCGCGGGCCTGATCGGCAGCGCCCATGACTTCACGCAGGACGGCGAGCAGGGGCGCAACCTCTGCCTGCCTTGCCACACGCCGCACCTCGTGGACGCGCCCGCGCCCCAGGCCGGGGAGGAGCGCCCGGTCGAACCGCTGCGCCCCTATCGCGATCAGCGCATCCTGCTCGACGGCTGGACGATGATGTGCCTGGGCTGCCACGACGGCGTGGCTGCCACCGACGTTTTCTCCGACGCCCATGCGCTGACCTTCGCACCGCAGGCCGGCCGCCCGCAGCTCCGCGCCGGCGCCACCAGCAGCCACCCCGTCGGCATCCGCTATCCGCGGGGCAGCGTCGAGGACTACCACCCCGCCAGTGCCGTCCTTGCCGATGGCCTGCCGCTGCCCGACGGCCGGATCCAGTGCGTGACCTGCCACGATCCGCACAACGCCGGCGGGCACGCCGGGATGCTGCAAATCTCGAACGAACGGTCGCGCTTGTGTCTGTCGTGTCACGACTTATAGCCACGCCCACCACGCGGCGGCTGGCCGTGCTGCTGGCCGCCCTCGGCGCCACGCTCAGCGTCGGCCGCGGACTGGTGAGCTGCACCGGGGCTGACGGTCGGTCAATGGCCGCGCGCCTGGCCGACGACCGCGTCGCGTCGGAACGGCATGAGGTGCGCGCGCTCGGCAACCTGCGGGTGGGACGCCCGCCCACCGAAGCCGAGGTCAACCTCGCCAACTTCCTCTTCGGCACCGATCCGCCTAGCACGACCGCGCTCGTGAGCCCCGCCACGCTGGCGGCCGGCCCGCTCGGCGTCGCCGTCTGCGACACCGTGCTCGACGGCGTCGTCTGGTGGTCGTTCGCGCGGGAAACCGTCACGCCGGTGAGCTGGACCAGCACGCTCGACGAGCCGCTGGCCATCGACATCGCGCCCGACGGCAACTGGCTGCTCTGTGATCGCGGCGCCGCCTTCCGCACCTCCCCGACCGGCAGCCGGCTCACGAACTACCGCCCCGACGATACCCCCTTCAAGCCGACCGGCATCCTCGCGGTCGGGGACGCCGTCTGGGTCGCAAACGCGGCCGCCCACCGGATCGAGGTCTTTGCCGCTGAGAGCGGCGCCTGGCAGCGCAGCATCGGCCAGCCGGGGCGCGGCCCGCTCGGCTTCGCTCTGCCGCGCGCCATGACACGGACGCCGGACGGCAACGTCTGCATCGTCGACATGCTCAACAACCGCGTGCAGGTCATCTCGCCGACCGGCGCGTGGATTCGCGACATTGGCCGGCCCGGCGACGCGGTCGGCGCTTTCGGGCGCCCCAAGGCGATCGCCGTCGGCCCCGACGGCACCGCCTTCGTCACCGACGCCTTCAGCCAGCAGGTCCACGCGTTCAACCGCGACGGACAACCCTTGCTCGCGTTCGGCGGCCAAGCAGCCGGCCGCTGGTCGCTCGCCCTGCCCCACGGCATCGCCGTGACGACAGCGCGACCGCCGACAGCCACCGCGCTGCCCGATGACCGCGAGCCCGACTACTACGTGCTCGTCTCCGAGCAACTGCACCGCCCGGGCGTGCGCGTCTTCGCCTGGTTCGGCCACGAAGCAGCCGAGCTGACCTGGCGCGATCAGCCGCCGCCGCTCGTCCAACCGACGGCCTTCGAATCTTCCGCGCCGAACCCGCACTGGAAAGCGGACGCCTGCGACACCTGCCACGCGATCACGGCCGACGGCGCGGTGCAGCCGATCCCACCGGCCGAGATCGACGCCGGCTGCCTCGCCTGCCATGACGGCGTGCGAGCACCGTCCGACCCACACCCCATCGGCCGGCCTGCGGTCACCCCTGTCGCGGCCACACCATCCGATTGGCCCACCCCTGGCGGCGAGCTCAGCTGCATCACCTGCCACGCCATCCAGCGGCACTGCGATCCCGCCGCCGAGCGCCCCCGTGCCAACCCGATTCTGCTGCGCGGCTACAACGTCGCCACCCGCCAGGACTGGTGCGCCACCTGTCACCTCGAACCCGCCGACGCCTTCAACCCCCACCTCCAGCCCACCGCGGCGGCCGCCAACGACCAGGCGAACTGCCTCTTCTGCCACGAAGCACCGCCGCCCATCGCCGACAACGGCCGGCGCACCTTCGCGGCCAAGCTGCACCGCCAGGACTCCCGCATCTGCCTGAGCTGCCACGTGCCGCACTGGGACTTCTCGCCGCGCGGCCACCTCGGCCGGGTGGTCACCGAGGAGATGCGACAATGGATGGTTGCGCAGGAACGCCGCCTCGGCTACGTCACGCCGGCGCCGCCGAAATCTCCGGCCGCTGCCTCGCCGGCGCTGCTGCCGCTTGGCCAGAACAAGGCCGACCAGCCGGTCGTGACCTGCTACTCGTGCCACAACCCCCACCCGCGCGGGCTGTTCCCGGCGCGGTCGGTACTGGCCGCCTGGGCGGATGAAGCCGAAGGCGCGGCCGTCGCCTTGCGACTCGATTGGATGGAGCTATGTCTCGGATGTCATCAGCAATCCGGCGGGGGCTAAGCGCCCGCGGTCTCAGCCGCCCGTTTAAGCACCTGGCCGCCGCCAGCACCACGGCGAGCGTGCTCGCCATTCAACTCGGCGGCTGCCCACCCGTCGACCCCGGCGCTGGCGACCAGGTCGGCGTTTTTAACAACACCACCGACTTCACGAACAACAACGCCCAGCACATCGGCTCCGCGGCCTGCATCGCCTGCCACCCCGGCATCGGCGCCCGCTCGGAACTCCACGCCCACACGCACGCGCTCAGCGTGATCGAGGGCGCCGCCCCAACCTTCCCAGATGCGGCAACCTTCGCCGGCGTTCCCGCGCCCCCGGCCGGCTTCACCTACGACGACATCAGCTACGTCATCAGCGGCTACCTGCTCAACGCCTTCTTTGTCGACCGCGAGGGTTTCCTGGTCACCAACGGCACCGACAGCGTCGACAGCGAATGGCTGCTCACCAACCCGGAGAACCAGACCACCGCCGGATTCGTCGAATACCTCCCCGACCAGGCCGCCCCCCGGGGCTTCGATTACGACTGCTTCCGCTGCCACACCACCGGCCCGCAGCCCTTCTCCGACGCCAACCCCCGCCGCCAGGGCAACCGCCCCGGCATCGGCGGCACCTGGGTCGAGGCCGGCGTAAAGTGCGAAGCCTGCCACGGCCCGGGCTCTCATCACGCCCCGGATCCGGCCGCCCGCGACCTCTTCGTCGACTTCGGCAACGATACCTGCAACCGCTGCCACCTCGCGGGCGAAGACCCGGGCACCATCGTCGCCCGCGACTTCTTCGTCAGCGCCAACACGCAGACGGCCGAGCTGCGCGCCAGCGGCGGCCACAGCGATTTCAACTGCACCTTCTGCCACGCCCCCCACGCCGGCGTGCGCTACGACCGTGCCAACGCGATCCGCAACGACTGCACCGCGTGCCACGACCAGACCAACCTCGCCCTCCACGAAGGCCTCGTCTTCGAGTTCGGCGGCTACGCCGAGCCCCTCACCTGCGAGAGCTGCCACATGCCGCCCCTCGGCCGCAGTGCCGTCGGCAAGACCCTCGCCACCAGCAGCGGCCCCGTCGGCCGCCAGGGCGACGTCCGCTCGCACATCTACCGCATCAACACCAATCCCGAGGACTTCACCGCCATGTTCACGCCCGCCGGCGACCAGGTCGTCACCGACGACGCCGGCCGCGCCGCGATCACGCTCGACCATGTCTGCCTGCGCTGCCACAACGCCGCGACCGGCGTCTTCGAGATCAGCTACGAGACGCTGGCCCAGATCGCCGACGGCATCCACGGCGACAACGGCGATTAAGCCACTGTCAACGGCTGCGCCCGCCGGTGCACAGCAACGTTATCCGCGTGGCGCCCGCGCCCCTTCCAGCCGGTCGCTTCCCCCGCCTCGCCACCACCCCCGGACGGCGCCACCAACGGCGACACGGAATGGCGGGCAGCAGCGCGATCCGTGTTGGCGCCGTGCGCCTTCCAGCCGGTAGGCCTCGCCGCCGCGCCGCTTTTGAGATCGGTCGCCGCACGACCAGCGCGGCGCAAAAGAGAACGGCGTGCCGGCCGATCACCGGGCACGCCGTTCGTGGGTTGCATTCAGCCGCTGTTCTCGCGGCCGGCGGCTACAGCCCTTCGTCGTCGAGCAGGTCCTCGGCCTTGTCGAGCATCGACCGGACGTAGTCGGGGTTGTGGATGCCCTTGCTGCCGTCCGCCTCGATGTAGCTGACCAGGAACCGGACCTTCGCCACGTTCTCGCTGACCGCTCCCGGCCCGCCGGCCGAGGAGTACTGCCAGGTCGACTCGTCGCCGAGGCGGTCCTTGATGTCCTCGATGCGTCCGTCGACCTCGGCCGTCAGCGTCGCCTGGATCGATTCGGCGATCGCCCGCGACGGGTGGCAGCCGGCGCTATCGCAGCTGTCCTTGTTGACCTCGAAGTCGTGGCCCGCGATCGCCGGCGCGACCTCGCTCTCGAAATCCTGCCGGTACATGTGGCAGGTCGCGCACTGCTCGGTCGCGAACGAGTGCACCGAGTTGCGGCTGAAGACCAGCGGGTCGCTGTCCTCTTCCTCCGGCGTCGCCATCTCGCCCACATAGACGTTCGCCTGCACGCTGTTGTGCGGGCCGCGAACATTGGAGTCCCACGAGCGTCCGCGGCTGTGGTGGCACTGGCCGCAGAGGTTGAAACGGGCCGCGTTCGTCGCCGCGTCGGTCGTGTTGGTCGCGATCGGGTTGGCGACCTCGGGGAAGCGGAGCTGGAAGTCGCGCCCGTCCGGCACCTCGGGGGCGTTACCGGTCCGCGCGTGCGGATCGTGACAGATCGCGCACTCGATCGCGATCAGATCCTCGACATCCATGCCCTCGAACGCGTCTTCGCCGACGGTCTCCGTGTTAAGGATCGCGCGGTAATAGAACTCGCCCGAGTGGCATTCGCCGCAGCTGTTGACCCGGGCGCCCGAGACAAAGTCGTTCGCGAGAAACGCGACGATGCCGGAGTGGCCCGCCATCTCCCATTCCTCGAACGTCGGGTGGTGCGAGCCCGTATGGCAGTCGCCGCAGACTTCCGACGCCAGCGGCTTCGGCGGCCGCAACGTGGCGTCCGAGACGTTGTTGACATGATCCGCGGCCGGCCCGTGGCAGTTCTCGCAGCCGACGCCGGCCAAGTCGTTCGTCGTGGCCCGGTCGACAAAGCCGCCGGCCGCGCCGAAGCCGACCACGTGGCAGCCGATGCACGCCTCGTTGTTTTCCTGGCCGATCGCCTCGAGGGTTTCATACGCCTGCGCGTGAAGCGTCTCGGCCCAGTCAGCGTGAATGCGCGAGTGGCACTGCGCACACGACGTCGAGCCGGCGAACTGCCCGGTCAAGCCCGAGTTGCCCGTCCCGTCGCCGTCGCCAGGGGGGGTTGGCGGCGGACACCCGCCCAGCGCCAGGGTCAAGATGAATGCCGCGGAAAGGCCGATGGCGGCCCGCAGGCTGGTGGGGCGACAGGTGCGCATGTTCCTACTCCCGAGTGGGGCCCGTGCGCCGACCCATGGCGCGAGGGGCATCGGATTGACATGATGGGTCCAGCGACGCGTGTTGGACATGTCTGTTCGCTTCTTCTCGGCGGCTCGCCGCGAGACCCAGCCCCGGCCCGCGCTACCGAGCGCGGACCAAGGCCGAAGCCCTACTGGATCGGGTCGCCGGCATAGCCCAGGGCTTGCCAGTCGATCCCGCCGTTGTGACAGCCGTTGCAGCCGCGGGCTTCTTCCGCCGGCGCAACCTCATGGTTGATCGAGAGGTACATCACGGTGTCGACGAACTCGTAATCGCCGCTGTAGGGCACGCCCGTAGCCGCCGCCCCGTCCTGCAGCGCGAGATCCCAGTCGAACTTGCCCCAGTAAGGGTTCGGCCCGCCGGCCATCCCGAACAGGTGCGGCACCAGGATCCGTTTGGCGTTGGCGTCGGCGACCTGGTCGCCGATCATCTTCTTGAACGGCGTCAGCTTGGAGTCGGGGTCGTCCTTCGAGCCGACCGGCTTACCCAGCACGGCCGGCGTCTCGGTGAACGTGTCGTTCAGCCCGACGATCATCCGCTCATACGTGCCGTTGAACCACATCAGCGTGGGTACGACGTTCTTGGCCCAGACGAAGCGGCCTTTCTTCTTGTCGTAGGTGGCCTTGCCGTACTGGTCGGTCGGGATCGGGTCGATGTCCTGGCCAGCCTCTGACCAGTACCATTCCACCTTCGTCGGCAGCTGGCGGGCGAAGGTCGGGATGTGGCACGCCTGGCAGGCGACCTTCTCCATGTGGTTGTTCAGCGTGTCGCTGGCATGCAGGTCGCGGGCGCTGTGGCAGTCGGCACAGGCAACCTCGCCCTCATCCACCGTGTGCAGCGCCGTCGTGCCGGCGATCTTGTGTGCGTGCGCCGTGTGACAGACTTGGCACGAGAAGTTTGTCCCGTCCACGTTCATGTGAACGTCGACCTCGAAAGTCGCGTCAACCAGGCTCGACGCCAGGTCACCGTGCTTGACGTTGTCGCCGCCCCCGGCGCTGAAATGGCAGAAGCCGCAGTTCTGCCGGTTGGGCTTGCCAACGTTCTCCGCGACCAGTTGTAGGTCGACCCCGTCGGCCGGCAGCCCGCCGCCGCCACCCTTGGTCGGGTCCTTTACGTACGTGCCCGTCGTGTCATGGCACACCAGGCAGTCGATGTTCGACGCGTCGTTGAAGTCGAACGACGAGCTCCGCCAGCCAAAGCTTGGGTGGCATTGCGTACAGCGCCCTTCGTTGCTCGGGACCGCGATGCAGAAGTTGTTGAGCAACTCGGACTTGCCGACCATCTCGCCTTCAAAGCCCACGATGTTCTGGGCGACGCCGGTCCACCCCCAGTGCCCGGCATCGAGGACCTCGTCCGCTTCGTCCGGATGACAGGTGAGGCAGTCGTCGGTGTGCTCGAAGCCGTCCGGGAACACCTCGGTGAAAATCGTCTCGTGCCGCGGGCGTTGGGTCGCGTCACCGTTATCGGTCGTTGGGGGCGCCGGCGGCGGACAGCCGCCGATCGTCAGGCCGACCGCCAGCCCAGCAGTCACAAGGAGCGTTCGTTGACCCCATCCTCCAAGCAGCGTTCTGTTCATTGGCGCGCCTCCCGAGCCAGGTTGATCAACCATTTCAACATTTGGGAGCAACTCGGGTGCCAATGTCGACTTTTTTGAACGAATAATCCCACGCCTCCCTGTCGCGGCACCGTCCCGCAGGCAAGCCTGAGCGTGCGACCGATTTTGCGGCCCCAAATGTCGGTTCCTGGCCATCCAGCCGCGGTCACGCCCCGATCACCGCCTTCCTCGTCAGTAATTCGCCCTGTGCGATCAATCACAACGTGACGTCAACGGCGGGTTCGTGGGTGGTCCGACCGGTTGGGGGCGCGAATTCTCGCGGCCGGTGCGTTCTTTCGCCCACGGGGGTGGCCGCCGACTGGGGACGAAGCCGTACGGACTGGAGGGCAAGCCGGGCGGCGGACTGGAAAGTGTCGCTATCGCGATGCCAGTGGCCATCGATGCCCGCCGACCAGGTCCCCCGCAAGTTGGAACGCGTTGGCACAGGAATTGCGTGCAGAGCGCCTAAACCGGACTTCTCTTCTCGGCAGCTGAGACGGCTGATGGTGTGTAACCCGCGACTCTTCCTGGCCCTCGGCGCGGTCGTCGGGCTCGCGCTGGTTGCGCCACCCACGAGTCACGCCGCCGATCCCGACAACTGCCTGCTTTGCCACCAGTTCCGCGGGCTGACGCATTACGACGCCGACGCCGACCGCGTCCACGTCTACTTCGTGGACCCGGATTACCTTGACCAGCTTGAGGGACCGCACGCCCGGCTGCGCTGCACCGACTGCCACCGCCGCGAGGAGGTCGCCGTCATTCCCCACAAGCCGGTCACGCCGGTCAACTGCACGACGACCTGTCACCTGGAGGCCGAGCTCGGGCAGGCCGCCCGGCGCTTCAGCCACCAGCCGGTGGCCACCGCCCTCGCCAAGAGCATCCACAACCCGGCCGTGTTCGCGGAGTTGGAGTTCGCCGGCGGGCCACTGCTCGAGGAGGGGCAGTCCAACTGCCTCTACTGCCACGATGAGCCGGTCTTCCGCCAAGCGGCCGATCTCTTCCCGACGCTGCGAGCGGTCGACCAGCGAACCTTCGAGCGCTGCGACGTCTGCCATGCCGAGCAGGTCCCCGTGGACGTGCGCTATTACATGAAGCACGTGGCAGCGCGGCTGGCGCCGGCCCGTCCGCCGCTCGAGCAGGCGCAGGTCTGCGCCGTGTGCCACGTCGATCCGCGGGTGATGGAGCAGTTCGAGCTGTCGAATTCGATTGCCAGCTTCGTCCGCAGCTTCCACGGCAAGGCGGCGCTGCTGGGCTACAACGAGACCGCCGACTGCGTCGCCTGCCATGCGCCGACCGGCGCGAGCGTGCACCGGGTCCTCGAAAAGACCAACCCCATGTCCTCGGTCCACGCCGACAACGTGGCCGACACCTGCCGGAGCCTGCAATGCCACCCCGGCGCCGATGTCAGCTTCGGCTCGGCCGGCGTGCACCTCGACCTGCCGACGGCCCGGGGGTCGCTGGAGTTCTGGGTGGCGTTCGGGTTCATCGTGCTCACGATCGTCTCGTTCGGGCCCTCGCTCGTGATGTGCCTGATGGAGCTGTTCCAGATCGTCATCGGCCGCCACCACACCCACGGCCACCGGACGCACGCGCTGGCGGAGCGGGTGCTGGCGGCGCCCGGCGGGCGGGAGCGGCTCAAGCGCTTCACCGTCAACCAGCGCTGGCAGCATTGGATTCTCGTGGTGCTGTTCGCCTTGCTGGTCGCGACCGGCTTCCCGATGAAGTTCGCCGAGCATCAGTGGGCGTCGGCCACGATCGCGTTCTTCGGCGGACTGCCGACCGCCCGCCACATCCACCACTGGGCGGGGATCGCGCTGGTGGTCGGCTTCGCGGCCCACGGCGTTTACGCCTTCGCCACGCTCGTGAAGCGGGCCCGCGAACGGCTGCCGAGCGGCGAGCGGCGCGGCTGGATCCGCGGCACCTTCCTGCTGCCGATGATCATCAAGCCCAGCGACCTGCTGAAGGCCAACCAGTACATGCTGTACCTCTTCGGGCTGCGCAAGCACCCGCCGACCTTCGACCGCTTCACCATTAAGGAAAAGTTCGAGTACCTCGGCGTGTTCTGGGGGACGACGCTGCTGGGGCTGACGGGGATGATCCTCTGGGGCGAGCAGTTCTTCTCGCACTACGTGAGCGGTCGGATCTTCAACATCGCGCTGATCGCCCACACGTATGAAGCGTTCCTGGCCGTGATTCACGTCGGCATCCTGCACATTGCCAACGTCACGCTCTCGCCGCACGTCTTCCCGCTCTCGCCGGCCACCATTACCGGCGATACGCCGACCGGCGAGCTGGCCGAGCAGCACAGCGAGTTCGTCGAGGACGCCGCCAAGGACCTCGGCATCGAGCCGGAAGGGGGCGACCATGGCTAAGCCGACCGCCCCGCCGGCCCCGCGTCGTTCGCTCCGCGGCTTCGTGTTCGAAGTCGCCAAGCGGATCTACACGCTGGGCGTGATCGGGCTGGTCGCGTGGCTCAGCTACCTCGCGCTCGAGTACCTCATCGTGGCGCTCGTCTTTCCCACCGAGGTCCCCGAGCAGATCGTCGGCGTGCCCGCCCGTTTCACCGAGGACGTGCTCCGCACCCGGCGCTCCGAGTGGCTCGGCGTCGAGACCAGCGCGAACCCACGCACCCCCGTCGCGCACTACCACCGGCTCAACGGCTGGATCACGCCCGACCGCGTTAACGACTGCACCCGCAGCGGCTGCCACGTCCCGCTGCCGCACGCCGAACGCAAGGAGGTCCGGGCGTTCCTCAACCTCCACGCCACCAGCATGCATTGCTCCACCTGTCACTTCCAGGCCGCCGAGCCGATCGCGGCCGGCTGGTACGACATCCAGACCGGCGGCCCGAGCAGCCGCCCCGCCGTCCTCGAGCTCTACGCCTGGCTCAGCAGCGACGAGGGCCAGGCCGCACTCGCCGAGCCCACCGCCGACGTCCAGGCCCGGGTCGTCGCGCTGCTCCGCACCGCGGCGGCGGCCGCCGACGGCAACGACCGGCTGTTGACCCTCGCCCAGCACGTCGAGGCCGTGCGGTACTCGAGTGCGGCGTTTCAGAAGATCGTCGCCCAGCTCCAGCGGGCCCTGCCGCGCCACTTCCGCGGCGAGTACGGCGTCAAGCTTACCCTCAAGAATGCGCAGGGCGACCTCGTGCTCGGCCACCCGGACAACGCTGCCGCCGTCGAGGAGTTCCTGGCCGCCGAAGAGCTCCCGCCCGCCCGCCGCGAAGAACTGCTCGACCGGGTCCACACCGCCCGCCGCACCCAAGCCGTCACTTGCTCCGATTGCCACAGCCGCGCGCCCCGCCGGCTCGACTTTGCGGCCGTCGGCTACCCGCCGGCCCGCGTCGACAGCCTCATGCGCCCCGCGATCTTCCGCATGATCGAACACATTGCCGAAGGGCAGCCCTTCTACCTGCCGAACTTCATCCAGCCGGAACCCGCGGCGGCCGACGATGGTGCGGACGCAGTCCAGTGACGGCCAACCGACGGTCCAGCAAAAGCTGGCGTACGCCGCCGCGACCGGTGGCGTACCGTCCAATGACAGGGGTCCTACGGTCGAGTAACAGGTGGCGCACGGTCCAATGACAAGCGGCGTACCGTCGAACAGCAGATGGCAGACGTCGCAGCGGCCGGTCGCACGCGGTCCAGTGACAGGTAGCGCAAGCTTCCGTAACGGGTGGCACATCATGGCCGGCCAATTAACCCAGCAGCGGAAGCGGTTGCGACGGCCCGGTCTGGTCGGCACCCTAACTGCCGCCCTCCTCACCCTCGCCGCCGCGCCGTCCGCACCCGGAGCACCAGGCGGGGTGGGCACGCCGATCCTGGTCGGCCTCCCGGGACAGGCCTTCACGATCGAGGCCGAGCCGGCGCTGCACCTCCCCAGCGACGTCAGCGTCGCCCCCTCGGGCGAGGTCTTCATCGCTGACGGCGTCGGCCACCGGATCCTCCGCTTCGCGCCCGACGGCCAACTCCTCGACGTTTTGACCCACGCCGGCGACCAACCCCTGCGCGACCCCATGAGCGTCCACGTCACCCCCGACGGCCGCGCCTGGATCGCCGACACCGGCAACGACCGTGTCGTCACCTGGTCGCCGGCCGCCAAGGTAATTCCCACCGCGAACACGATGCCCGCCGCCAACGCAACCAACGTCATCCCGCTCCAGCCGGTCACCGGCGGCGCGCTGGACATCACCGACGTGCTGCCCAGCGACGACGGCCAGCGCCTCTGGCTCGTCGACAACGACGGTCATCGCGTGCTCACGTTCGAACGGCAAACCGGGCAGTGGCGCGCCACCGGCCACCGCGGCACCGCCCTCGGCGAGTTCGACTACCCGTTCATGCTCGCGCCGGCTGGCGGCGGCGATGTCGTTGTCACCGATGTCATCAACGGCCGGCTCGTCCTGCTCGACGCCGCGCTCGAGCCGGTCCGCGCGCTCGGTCAGTATGGCGTCCGCGTCGGCGAGTTTTACCGCCCAAAAGGCGTCGCCCGCGACTCCCGCGGCTGGCTCTGGATCAGCGACAGCGACCTCGGCGTCGTCCAGGTCTACACGCCCACCGGCGCGTTCATCGGCGTCCTCCGCGACCCCGCCGGCCAGCCGCTCAAGCTCGCCAGCCCCACCGGTCTCGCGTTCGGCCCGGACGGCGATCTCTACGTCGCCGAGCTCGCCGCCGACCGCGTCCGCCGCATCGCGATCACCGTCGATGCCGACGCCCCACGCGAAGGCCCGCTCAACCGCCCCCAACTCGTCAGCGACCAGCCGCGGAACTGCACCGCCTGCCACCTCGAGTGGATGGCGCCGCTCGACCGCGGCGAGCCCACCGAGCTGATCGACGTCCCGCCGGACTCCGCCGAGCACCCCTATGTCAGCCGCGCCCCAGTCTGCCTCTCCTGCCACGACGGCTCGGTCGCCGACTCCCGCCGCCGCGTCTGGCTCGAGCACGGCCACCAGACCGGCATCGCCCCGCCGCCCGAGATGGCCATTGACGCACTGCCCCTCGTCGAGGGCGAGATCGTCTGCCGTACGTGCCATTCCGCCCACACCCGCGGCGGCGCGGGCGACATCCTGAAAGAGGCCGTCTTCCTCCGCGTCGACGAGTCACCCACCGAGCTCTGCTACGCCTGCCACCAGGGTTTCGACGGCGGCGTCGCCGCGGGCATGCACCCCCTCGGCAAGATGGCGATCCCGCTGCCGGCAGCGCTGCAAAGCCCGCACACTACCGCGCCCGCCAACGACGTCACCTGCCTCGGCTGCCACAGCGGCCACGGCGCTCCGCGCAGCAACCTCCTCAAGCTCAGCGTCCAGGACAACTCTGCTTGCCTCAGCTGCCACGCGCAGCTGCGCCCGGAACGCTTCGCCGCCGGCAAGACCGCCGACAAGCCCATCGGCCACCACGGCACACCGATCCTGACGCCGACCCAGCTCGCGGCCACCGAGCAGCTCGGCGCCCGCGTCGGCGAGAACAACCAGCTTCTCTGCATCACCTGCCACGCCTCACACAACGCCGCCCAGCCGCGCCACCTGATGGCCTACGACGCCCCCGGCTCGACCGCTTGCGAAAGCTGCCACACCGAGCAACGCGTCGTCGCCAACACGCCGCACGACATCGCCGCAGTCGCTCCAACCCTCACCACCCAGTCCGGCCAAGCCGCTGCCGACGTCGGCTCCTGCCGCAGCTGCCACGGCGCGCACCGCTATGCACTCGAACTCCAGCCGAACCGCTACGATGCGGTCGGTCACTGCATGGCCTGCCACGGCGACGGAAAAGGCGGCGCGACCATCCTCACCGCGATCAACCACCCGTCCGACAACTGCGGCAACTGTCACGAACCACACGACCTCGGCGTCGGACACTTCATGCCGCAACCCGCGGCCGACACGTGCAGCGACTGCCACCCGGACTACGCTGACCTCCGCGTCGCCGGCCCGCACCGCCTCACCACCGGACCGGACAGCCCCTGGCCCGCCGTCGCCCAGCAAACCGACGACGCCTGCCTCGCCTGCCATCGACCCCACGGCAACGCCAAGGCCGGACTCATGCGCATCGCCAGCCAGGCCGACCAGCACACCCTCGGCCGCAATTGCCTCGCCTGTCACACCGAGGTCATGCCGGCCGGCCACGCAGCGATCCTGCACCCGCAAGGCACCTTCGCCACGACCGCCAATGCGGCGTCCTCGTTCTCCTCAGCGCAAACGAATTCCCCAGACACACCCCCCTCCAAAAACGAAACCGAGCTCGCCGCCGGCGACGATCCCGGCCACGCCGCTGCCAGCAACCGCGGCCTCGTCGACTGCTACAGCTGCCACAACCCGCACGCCGACGGGGCAGCCAGCCAAGCACTCCTCAACATTCAAGCGAACCAGCCCTCCGTCACCCTCTGCTATGACTGCCACGCCGACCGGCAGGGCGTCATCCTCGCCGGCCACGGCCACGACCAACTCCAAGCCGCCGGCCTCTCCGAGACCGACCACTGCCTGCCCTGTCACCAGACCCACGGCCAACGGGCAGACGTAGGTCCCACTCTCTGGCCAGCAGAACTGCACGCCAGCATCGCAACCGGCCGCAGGGCGATCCCTGACAGCCCGTCGACAACAGTCACCCCAACTGACGCTGGCGGTCAGCAAAAAACCGGCCTCGCAACAACCACAGACGCGCCAAGCGGGCCCGGCGCCACCGCTCAGCCGACGCAAACCCCGCGCCTGATCCTCTCCCCCCGCGACACCCGCTGTCTCGCCTGCCACGGGCCCGACGGCGTCGCCACCCAGCCTGCCGCCCGTGGCCACCCCGACCTCGTCCTGATCGATCCCTACGCCGCCGGCAGCTCCGATGCCGCCAGTAGCGCCACGGGACTCACCGCCGTCGCCGCCGACGAGCACGAAAACCATGCCGGCGACAAGCGATCGCCACTCCCCCTCTTCAACCCTGCCGGCCAGCCCGCCGCCCGCGGCACCATCGCCTGCGCGACCTGCCACCTCCCCCACGGCCGCACTGACGTGAACATCGATTCACTCAGCCAGCGCTCACCCGCCGAGATCCAGGCCCGCAAGCTCCACCTCCGGCCCTTCACCCAGCCCAACGTCTGCACCACCTGCCACGGCCCCGACGCCCTCCGACGCTTCCAGTTCTACCACGACCCACTCCGCCGCGGCGGCCCCGTGCGAAACCGTTGAAAGCCTAGCTCCGCGCCAGTCAGGCATTCACCGGGTCGTCGCTCTTTTTTCGCCCCAGCGACGGCCGCCGCCACCCAGCACCACCACCCCACCCAACCGCCGTTACAATCGCACCAGAGAGAAATCGAACCAATCGCAATCGCCATGACCGCGTCTCAGCCACAAGGAAACAGCATGCGTTCAACCCTGATCTGGACCGCCGCCGTCTCCCTCGCCCTCCTCGCCGTCGGCTGCGACCGCGCCCCCGAGGAAACGCCCCCGCCCGCCGATACCTCCGCTGCCCCAACCGCCGAAGAGCTCGCCGCCGCCCGCGAGAGCCTCACCGGCCACCAGGAAACGCACCAGCACGACAACAACCTCCCCGCCGACCACCCGCCGATCCACGGCCGCGGCGACGGCATGGCCTCGGCCGCGCCACCCGACCGCCCGACCGCCGACGTCAACTGGAACGCCCCCTCGTCTTGGGAGCCGCAGTCTCTCGGCCCCAACAGCATGCGCCTGGCGGAATACAAGCTCCCCGCCGCCAGCGCCGCCAGCGGACCCGGAGAACTCGCCGTCTTCTTCTTCCCCGGCGGCGCGATGGCCGGCGGCGGCATCGAAGGCAACGTCGTCCGCTGGCAAAGCCAGTTCACCACTCCCGACGGCCAGCCCGTCAGCGGCGAGTCGATGGCCACCACTCAGAAAACCGTCAACGGCCTCGACGTCACCGTCGTCGACATCGTCGGCACCTACGACCCCGGCAGGATGGCCGGCGGCACCGGTCCGCAGCCGGGCAGCCGCATGCTCGGTGCGCTCATCCACACCGACGACGGCCTGCTCGTCTTCAAGGCCGTCGGACCACAGGAGACGATGGCCGCCAACCGCGCCGCCTTCGACGCGCTCGTCGAGTCGCTAATCCCGAATGACGACGGCACCTCATGACCACACGCCGCTTCATGCTGCTGACCGCGCTGATCACCAGCCTGCTGTCAACCGGCTGCGCGACCGTCGACGTCCGCCTGACCGCCTACCGGACGGCCGAGGCCTTCCCGCAGCCGCAGGCCCAGCCCGCCGTCGCGGTCGTCGTCTCCACCGTTGACGCTCCGGAACTGCTCGCCGACGAGGTGGCCGGCAAGGTGATGTGGCTGCTCGCGCGCGAAGGCTATCAGCCCGCCGACCCCGCCAAAGCCGAGCACGTGCTCCACGCCGTGATCGGCATCGACGCCGGCCGCATCGCCGAACGCCGCGTCCCCGAGACCGAGTCCACCCGCGTCTATCGCTCCTACTACTACAGCCGCGGGGCCTTCGGCCACGGCCGCCGGACCGCCGTCCGCACGACCGTCGTCCCACCGCAGACGTATTACCGCACCGAACGCTATCGGGAATTCACGAAGCAGCTGCGCCTCGCACTGCACGCACAGCCGCCGACGGGGGCCCAGCCGGCCAGCGACGAGGAGGAGCCACTATCGCCGCTCGATGGTCCGCTCATCTGGGAGTGTACCGCCACCGCCACCGGCCCCAGCGACGACCTGCGGTGGATCGCGAACCACCTGCTGCTTGCGAGCTTCCGCTACTTCGGCCAGGACACGCCGCAACAGGTGACCGTCGCGCTGCCGTGGGAGGGGGACGCCGTGCGCGAATTGGTCGCCGCCGAAAGCGCGGCTGAGATGCCGCGTGGTGCGGGCGAATCGGCAGCCGCGCCACGCTGAGCTTGTCCGGCTACTGCTCGTCGCCTTCAACCGCGAGCGCGACCAGCGTGAGCCGAATCCCGTCCGGCGTGGTTTGCAGCATGAACGCCGTCGGCGTCTGGTACTTGTTCAGCGCCTTCAAGCTCTCCAGCTCCGACTTGCTGAACTCGCCCATCGCCATCGTCAGCCCCCAAACAAACATGTTGAACGGGTCGATGACCGGCGGCTGGCCGGCCGCATCGCCTGCGGCCATCGCATAGACCGCCTCGTTGAAAGCGGCCGTATCGATGAAGAAGATCATCCAGCCCTCGGACAAACCGTGCCGCGTGACCTGGCGAAACGTCTGCGTCCGCGCGAGCGTGTCCGCCTGGCCCGCCTGGGCCGCCGCC
Source organism: uncultured Planctomycetales bacterium (assembly GCA_964499235.1). GTDB lineage: Bacteria > Planctomycetota > Phycisphaerae > UBA1845 > Fen-1342 > JAFGRR01. The sequence continues at coordinate 29,844 of CAZCKC010000014.1, forward strand.
TCGACACCGGTGCGGTTACCGACGATCACCGTGTCCTGCGTCAGGGCGGCCGTCACGCCCATGCCAAAAACGTTTTCGTAGATCGTCGCGCCCGCTGCGTCGCGCGGCACCGCGTTAAAGAGCTCCATCAGCCGAGCCATCTTGGCGCGGTTGTTGTGCCCCATGCTGAACAGCAGCCGCAGCGCGTCGGGCGTGTACGGCTTCTCGAACCGGATGCCGAACGTCAGCGGCGGTTCGAGCACGGCCAGCACGTCCTCCTTCAGGTTGAGCGGCTCGCCGGTCGGCAACTCCGTCTGCGTGAACGCCGCCTCCATCTCGGTCGCCGTCTGCGGGTCGATCTGGCGCAACATCCGCTGCACTTCCTCGTAGACCGCCAACGGGCGGAACTGCAGGCCGAAATACCACGCCGACCGGTCGTTGTAGAACGCCGCCGGCTCGAACGCCTCATTCGGCATGCTGATTAGCTTCGCGATGCCGGTCCGCTCGCCCCGCAAAAAGAGCTGCGCGTCGAAGCGGCCTTCCAGGTGTCGCGTCGCCAGCCGCAGGTGTCCGACCACCGGACCGAACCCGTCGAGCCCGAGTGCCTGTTGCATGTTTTCGCTGTCACGCCCGTCGCGGGCCGCCAACGCGAAGATGCCCGGCATGTTCACGAAAAAACGCACCTGGCCGGCATCCTCGAACAGGCGCTCGATCCGGCGAAACTCGGCGTGTCGCGCCAGCGACTCGCCCCGCAGCTCACCGCGGAGAAAACGCTTGATCGCATCCGCCCCGTCGGCCACCACCAGCTCCGTGCCCGTGAAGCAGAGCGCAAATTCCGCCGGCAGGTTGTCCGGGTCGAGCAGCGCGCCGGCGATCGCGGCGGGCGACGCTTCCGCGAACGGGTCGGTGCCGTAACCAGTCTCGAAGTCGTCGCCTGGGTCGTTCGCGTCCTCGCGACCGCCAGGCCGGTTCTCGAACGTGTAGATCTTCGCCCCGGCAAAGTCCTCTGTTTTGCGTTCGTCAGCCTGCCGTGAGAGCGCGCGGATCACGTTCTCGAGGTACTCCTCCATCACATCCCGCTTCGTGACACCGACGGCCGCCACGAATTCCGGCTCGTCCTCAACACCGGCCGGCGCCGTGACAAATCCCACCGCAAAACGCCCAAAGGGGTTGTCGAGCGCCTCCGGCGTCGTGCCCAGGATCTCCGCGATCCGCTCCTCGAGCACCTTGCCGACCTGCAGCCCCATCGCGGCCGTGTCTTCCAACGCCGCCGCGGCCGGGTCCTGCGTCGCGCGGTAGCTGGCGGTCCGCTGGTAGTCGGCGATCAGGGCGTCGAGGTCGGTGACGACGACGGCCGCCAGCGCGTCGCCGGGGATCCGCGCCACGGGATCGGTGATCTCGCTCGCGGCGAGCGGGGCAAGCAGGCTCAGGCTCAGCAAGCCGACAAACAGGCGGCGCACGGGCATGGCGGTTCCTTTCAATGCGGGGCCCGCGGCGCTTGTCCGCAGGCGGGTTGGCGGATCAGTTGTCGCGAGAGGTCGCGGCCTGCAGTTCCGGCGGCGGCCCGGGGGCTTCCCGGGCGGGCGGCTCGAGGTAGCGGTAGCCGGCCTCGGAGCTCTCCGGGTCGTAGGCGAACGCGTCACGATTCTCGAGGAAGTCCTTCACGTACCGGACCGGGATCGCGAAGCCCAGGCCCTCGCCGATCGGGATCTTCATGTTCGTCACGCCGACGACCTCGCCGGCGATGTTGAACAGTGGCCCGCCCGAGTTGCCGGGGTTGATTTGCGCCGTCGTCTGGATGTAGGCCAGGCCCGACCACGCCCGGTTGCGGCGGCTGACGATCCCCTCGGAGACCGTGCGGTCAAGTCCCAGCGGTGTACCAATCGCGAAGACGCGGTCACCGTCGTCAAGCGCGCGGTCGACCGGCAGGTAGCAGATCGTCGGCGTGTAGTTTTCCGGCAGGTTCACCCGCAACAGCGCGAGGTCTAGAAACGGGTTCGTCGCGACGATCTCCACGTCCTCGTACTTGTCGTTCTTGAACTCGTTGTCGATCTTGCGGAACACCGTTACCGCCAGCCGCGTCTCGCGCTCGATCACGTGGAAGTTGGTGATCACGTGGCCGGCCTCCGTGATGAAAAAGCCGCTGCCCAGGCCCGCGGGCGAGCTGACCTTCACGACGCCCTCGCCGAAACGCTCGACGTTCTGCTTGACTGACCGCGGCTTCAGCGCCGGGTTCACGTGGTAGAGGTCGTCAGTCTTGCGGGCGGCCGTCGCGGGCGCGGCGTCCGCCGCCTCCGCGTCGACCATCCGCTCGATCTGCTCGCGGGGGATCGAGAGCACGTCGTAGCCCAAGTCGACGACAACCCGATCGGGGTAGGTCCGCAGGACCTCCGCCTCGAGCGTTTGCCCGGTGGTCAGGTGAATCGTCTGCGTCGCGCCGAGCGCGGTTGCGGCCGCGGCCAGCCCGACGACGATGCCAAGCAGCACGTGCGACGTCATTGGAACTCCTTCGGGCATTGCCCGCCCGCGGGGCGACAACCGCTCGCCAGGCCCCGCCGCGGGTGCGATGCCGGGTGCCCTTTCCCCAATAATACTCCGCCTGCGTCAAGGGTGACAGCGACTGGAAGCATCGCCGCGCCGCCGGCGTTGAAAGCCAAAGCGGATCCCACGCTCGGCGAGATTTGGTAAGATTCGGTCGTCTTCTTCGGGGAGACCGCCGATGAACGCGACCGATCCGACCCCTCAGCCGTCGACGCCTGCCCGGGCGACGATGCGGACGCTGGGTCTGCCGACGAGCTACCCGTTGGCGGACCTGGTCAGCGGCCTGGTGTTCCTCTTCTTCCACTTCGGCGTCGGGCTGGTCGGCACCTCCGACAGCGCGCTGTACAACCAGTCGACGGCGGTGTTCACCAAGGGATGCCTGGTGGCCGGCATCTTGCTGATCGCGGCGGCCGCGTTCGGCCTGACGCGCACGAAGGCGGCGACGGTCGTGGACCTGCTGGTCAATGCGCTCGTTGGGGTGTTCCTATTGGCGATTGCCGCGATCTGGCTGGCTTGGGGCAACTTCCTCGCGCTGGTGCTCGGCGCGTGGAGTCTGGTGCACCTGCGGACCGCCTGGGACCTCGCCAGCACCTGGCGCCTGCGGCAGCGCGTCGACCGGGCCCGCGCCGAACACGAGCACCGGGCGATGCCGTGACCGATTCCCCTGCGCCGCAGTCCATCCCGCCCCGCTACGCGCGCCAGGTCTGCTACCCGCCAATCGGCGCAACAGGCCAGCAGAAGCTGCTCGCTGCGCGCATCGCGATCGTCGGCTGCGGCGCGCTCGGCAGCGCCACCGCCGACACGCTCGTCCGCGCCGGCGTCGGCTACGTCCGGCTCATCGACCGCGACTTCATCGAGCTCGACAACCTCCAACGCCAGACGCTCTACGACGAAGACGACTTGGCCGCCAACCTACCGAAGGCCGAGGCCGCCGCCCAGAAGCTACGTCGCATCAACTCTGACGTAACGATCGAGCCGCGCGTCGCGGACGTGAACGCAAGCACCGCGCCGGAGTTGCTCCAGAACGTCGACTTGTTGTTGGATGGCGGTGACAACTTCGAGCTGCGCTATTTAGTCAACGATTACGCCGTCATGCATGGCAGGCCCTGGATCTACGGCGCAGCGCTCGGCGCCGAAGGCCGCGTGCTCCCGATCGTTTCACGTGAAACACCCTGCCTGCGCTGCGTGTTTCCGGACCCGCCGCCGCCGGGCAGCACGCCGACCTGCGAGACGGCCGGCGTGCTCGCGGCCGCCGTCAACCTGACCGCCAGCCTGCAAGCCACGGCCGCCATAAAGCTGCTCATCGGCGACCGGGCCGCCGTCGATTGGCGGCTGGTGCATTTTGACCTCTGGCGCAACACGTTTCGGCAGCTCGATGTCAGCGCCAGCGGCCCCGGCGGTGACTGCCCCGCCTGCGGCCAGGGGCGGTTCGACTATCTGAGCGGCGGCCAGGCCGCGCTGAGCACGTCGCTGTGCGGGCGGAATGCGGTGCAGGTGTTGCCGGCGGCGGGGGCGCAGCTGGATTTTGAAACCGTGGCCACCGCGTTGCGCAACAGCGCCAGTGATGAACTAATCGTGAACCGGTTTCTGATTCGCTGCACGCTGGATGGGTTTCAGATCACGCTATTTCGCGACGGACGGGCGATCATCCAGGGGACGGCTGACCTCGCGAAGGCGCGGAACCTGTATGCGAAGTATGTTGGGTCGTAAGTTCGATATAGGCGCTCAGTGGGGCGCCTCAGGACGACGTTCTTGCGACACACTTCTGTGAGGTTGGTTGGCATGCGTTGGGCAGGGCGGCGGGTGGTGGTTGTTGGGGGGAGTGGGTTTCTGGGGCGGAGCTTGGCGCGGTATTTGGCGGAGCAGGGGGTGGAGGTGGTGTTGGTGTCGCGGCGGCCGGCGGGGGACGGGGCGTGGCGGTGGGGGGGGGGGGATGGGCGCACGGTGGGGGGGTGGGGGCGGGAGTTGGACGGGGCGGCGGGGGTGGTGAACCTGGCCGGTCGGACGGTGGACTGCGTCAAGACGCCGGATCACTGCGACGAGATCCTGCGGTCGCGGGTGGAGGCGACACGGGCGGTGGGGATGCCGATCGGGTTACCGGCACCGAGTTTGGGCGTGCGGCTGGCGGCGCCGCTGGTGTTGCGGACGGACCCGGAGCTGGCGCTTTATGGGCGGTATTGCGTGCCGCGGCGGTTGTTGGACGAGGGGTTTGAGTTTCGGTTTGCGGAGTTGGGGGCGGCGCTGGGGGATTTGGTGAGGCGTTGAGTGGGCGGCGCTGGCGATGAGGCATTACGGGGGCGGGCGGGTGATTGGCTTGAGTGATTTTTCAGTACCCAGGCTGGAAGCCTTGGAAAGCCGTTGGCGTTACTCGGTAACGACTTCGATGGTGGCCGTGAGCGTGCGATCGCCCTTGTAGACAAGCTGCGAGTTGTCTTCTTGGTCCCATGCTCCCCGCAGGACCTCGAAGTTGAGCGTAATTTCGAGCTGATGGGTGCCAGGTTGATTGATCGTGAGTTCACCCTCGTAGAAATCCTTCCCCCGCGCGCCGTCCACACGCGTCGGTTGGCGTTGATTATTGAGCAGAAGTTGCTCGAAGGTGATGACATACCAGAGGTCCGCAGCACGGCGGTGCGGTTCCCCCGGCTTGGCTGCGCTGGTCCGGTGATAGCCGTGCAGTCCCCACCGGAAAGGTTGACCGGCCACGGCGTTACGAGGCAGGAGCAACGCGGCGTTAGCCGACTGGCGCAGGAACTGTGATTCCTGGCTCTTTGTGAGACGGTCGGTCTCAAAGCAGCGGACAAGATAGGCGATCTCTCCGGCGGGGGGCTGGGTGAAGTACGTCCGCCGTTGGTAGGCGAGGCAATAGGCGATAAGTTCCTGGCGCTCCGCGGGCTCGAGCGTGAAGTGGAACTCGCGGCGGATCAGTTCGATCAGGGCCGCGCGCTGCGTCTGGGCATTTGTGGCTTGGAGGTCGTCGAGGAGCCCGGCGGCGGGGCGGTAGCGGATCCAGTCGACGCTGCGGAGGTCGTCGACGAGCGTGGTGACGAGGGGGATGCCGATCAGGAGGAGCACGGCGGCCGACACGACGTGCCAGGCGCGTCTTTGGCGGGTGCCGTGGATGATGGTGCGGTCGTTGAGGGTGGCGCCGCATTCGCTGCAGCGGTCGCCGGGAGTGCCGGTGAGGTTG
>CAZCKC010000015.1:0-21442 GCA_964499235.1 uncultured Planctomycetales bacterium
TGCAGTTTCTGCGTGGGACGGCGGCGCTGTTCAAGGATCTGATCACGCAGCCGGCCGAGCTGTGGCGGCTTCGCGACCTGGTGCACGAGTTCTACCTGGCGTGGATTGATGCCTGGTGCGCGACACCGGTCGACGCGATCTTCCTGGCCGACGACTGGGGCACGCAGGTACAGATGCTGATCCGCCCGCAGCTCTGGCGGGATTTCTTCAAGCCGTTGTACGCCGAGTACATCGGGCGGGCCCACGCGGCCGGCAAGTTCGTGTACATGCACTCCGACGGGCAGATCACGGCGATCCTGGATGACCTGATCGAGATCGGGCTGGACGCGCTGAACGGGCAGGTCACGTGCATGGATTATGAAGAGCTGCACGCGGCGTATCGCGGCCGGCTGACGTTCTGGGGCCAGATGGACCGGCAGCACATGCTGTGTTTCGGCACGCCGGTGGAGGCGGCGCAGGCGGCCCGCGACTTTTACCATTATCTGGCCGACGAGCACGGCAGCCGCGTCGTCGCCCAGATGCACCTCGAGCCGGACGCGCGGCCGGAGAACGCGGCGGCGGTACTGGCGACCTTCGAGCAGCTTGGCCACGCGCCGCGCTAGCGGGGGCGCGCGGCCGCGCGGCGGAGAGCGACGTGTCGGAACTCAACACGCTCGATTACGCGATCATCGTCGTTTACCTGCTGATGCTGATGGGGCTCGGCGTTTACCTGAGCCGCCGGGCGACGGCGAGCATCGAGGATTATTTCCTGGGGGGCAAGCGGCTGCCGTGGTGGCTGCTGGGCGTGTCGGGGATGTCGTCGTTCCTGGACGTGGCGGGCACGATGCTGATCGTATCGTTCCTGTACACGATCGGGCCGCGGGGGTTGTTCGTGGAGTTCCGCGGCGGGGCGGTGCTGATCCTGGCGCGCCCCGGGGGGGGGGCGGTGGGTAACCGCGGGGCCACTCTTCGGGGGGCGGGCAGGGGAACCCGCCGCAGCAACGTGATGACCGGGGCGGAGTGGATGGAGTACCGCTTTGGCCGGGGGGTGGGCGGGCGGTTCGCGCGGATCGTCTCCGCAATCCAGGTGATGGTCTTCCAAGTCGGCGCGCTGGCGTACCTGCTGAAGGCGGCCGGGCTGTATTTGTCGATGTTCCTGCCGTACTCGCCGTCGACCTGCGCGCTGATCATGGTGACGGTGGCGACGATCTACACGCTGGCGTCGGGCTTTTACGGGGTGGTCTACACCGACCTGCTGCAATCGGGGGTGATCATCGTCGCGGTGATCGGCGTGACGGCGATGGCCGTCATGCACGTGACGATGCACCCGGCGGACCTCAACGTGCTAGCCGAGCGCGTCACCGGGGCGACCAACTGGACGAGTGCGGTGCCCGCGCCGCACGTCGACATGCCGGTGGGCAAGGAGGACTACAACCCGCTGCTGATGTTCGCGATCCTCTACCTGCTCAAGAACGTCGTGCAGGGCGCGGGCATGGGCAACGACGCGAAGTACTACGGCGCCCGCAACGAGCGCGAGTGCGGCACCCTGACGTTCTTCTGGACGTGCCTGATGACGGTCCGCTGGCCGATGATGATGGCCTTCGCGATCCTCGGGCTCTACCTGATCAACGACGAGGCGCCGGACCAGAACGTGCTGCGCGAGGCCGCGGTCGACATCCAGCGCACGCTGATCCAGCAGGAGCATCCCGGGACGGAACTCGACCTCGAGGGCCTGACCGGGGCCGCGCAGGTCGCCCCGCCTACGATCTGGAACCGCGTCATCAACCGCCCGGAAGACTATCCCGCGGTTACCACGAACATGACCGCGCTGCTGGGGGCCGATTGGCCGACGCGCCTGGCGGCGCTGCGCGACCAGCGGGCCGACCTCACCGCGCTGATCCCGCCGGAGCGCTGGCAGGACCTGACGGCCACGATCACGGCCGAGAGCCACCCGGAGCTGGCCCGCCGGCTCGAGGCCCGTTTGGGCAGCAACTGGCGGAAAATGGTCAAGCTGATCAAGTATGAGGGGACGGTCAACGAGGAGCGGATTCTGCCGGCCGTCATCCTTTACAAGATCCCGTTCGGGCTGCGCGGGCTGCTGCTGGTGGCGCTGCTGGCGGCGTCGATGTCGACGTTCGATACCGGCGTGAACCAGAGCGCGGCGTACTTCACGCGCGACCTCTACCAGCGGTTCTGGCGGCCGACCGCGCCGAACCGCGAGCTGATGCTGGCCACCTACATCTACATCGTGGTGATCGTGGCGATGGGGTACTCGTTCGCGTACATGACGCGGACGATCGACGACATCTGGAGCTGGCTGACGATGGCGTTTGGCGCCGGCATGCTGATCCCCGGCGTGCTGAAGTTCTACTGGTGGCGGTTCAACGCCGGCGGGGTGATCTACGGAACGATTTTCGGCGTGACGGGGGCGGTGCTCGACCGCGTGTTCGTGATCAGCGGCCGGCTGAAAGAGTCGGGGCTCTTCCCCGACGCGATGTCGGGCGAGCTGATCGGCTTTTCGTGGCTGCTGATCCTGGGCGGGATCGGCGCGGTCGCGGGGTCGTACCTCACCCGGCCGATGAACCGGGACGCGCTGCGGGAGTTCTATCGCTCGACGCGGCCGTTCGGGCTGTGGGGCCCGCTGAAGCGGGAGCTCGAGCCGGAGGTTCGCGCGGCGATGAGCCGCGAGCACCGGAACGACCTGCTCGCCCTGCCGTTCACGCTGGCGTGGCAGATCACGCTGTTCCTGCTGCCGATGGTCGCGCTGGTCGGGAACTGGACGGCGTTCGGCTGGTGCTTGGTCATTTTCCTGGTCGGGCTGGTCGGGATGGGGTGGTTCTGGTACCGCAACCTGCCGCCGGCGGCCGCGGGCGTGCTCGACAGTCCGGAGAAGGTCCAGGCGCTGCTTGCGCAGCAGAAGCAAGCGCGGGCCACGAAGGGCAGCGATCGGTAGCCTGGGCGTGCCACGCTTTCAGCCGGGAGGGGGGCTGACACACCTTCCCAATTGAACGCTGGACGGTCGCGTCCTATCGATAAATCAGCTGCGGCACCACCCGCAAGGCCACCGGCACCTCGAAGCGCTCCGCCCCGATCGTCACCACCAGCGGCAGCGACCGCTCGCCCTCGGGCAGCCACCCGGCCGCCGACAGCTTCAGCGTGTCGTCGCCCTGCTCCTGGATCGTCCAGCCGTGCGGCGCCGTGTCGAGCGTGACGTCCATGCTGCGGCCGGCCCGCCAGCGGACGGTGACGGCCTCGCCCGGATGGACAGCCGGCGGGTCGACGGTGAGCTCGACGAGCGGCTGCACGCTCGCCAGCTGCACATTCGCGCCGCGGAAGTAGACCGGCAGGTCGCGCTCGAGCCGCAGGATGCGCACGCCGCGGCGCCGCAGCGCGCGGGCCGGGGCGCCGGCGAGGTTCAGGATTTCGACGTCGTCGCCGGTCACGCGCACCACCGCGAGCTGGGTTTGTTCGGCGGCCCACAAGGCGATCACGGGCTCGGCGTCGGTTTCGTAGCGGTAGGCGACGAAGCCGTCCGGCGTGTCGACGCGCGCGCCGCGTTTCGTGCCCTTCAACAGGTTGCCGACGGTCGCGAGCGCGGCGTAGCCCATCTTCGGCGTGAGGGTCTGGTTGCGGACGAGGCCGAAGTGGTACTCGTTGTAGAAGGGGTCGGTGCCGTCCTCGCGGAAGTTGTACCAGGCGACCGAGCGCACGCCCTCCGCCGCGAGACCGCCGAGGTAGGTGCGGGCGACAAAGCCGGCCTGGGTGCGCTCGCTGTGACCGCCGATGTTGCTCGGCCAGCCCATCTCGGTGATCCAGACCGCGCGCCCACCGACGAGCTGCTGGGCGCGGTCGAGCTCGGCAATAAAGCCCGGCACGTCGAGGTCGTGGCGGTAGGGATGGATCGTCAGGGCGTCGAAGGGGGCATCGGCCGCGAGCACGCGGTTGATGAAGCTGGTGTCGATGCCGGCCGTCGAGATGCCGAGGACCTGGGCCTCGGGGTCGACCTCCTTGATCGTCTCGTAGGCGCGGCGGAGCAGGACGGCGTAGCGGTCCTTGTCGCCCGGCCAGAAGAAGATGTTGGGCTCGTTCCAGATCTCCCAGTGCTTGATGCGGTCCTTGTAGCGCCCGACGAGCACGCGGAGGTAGTCGCAGTAGTTCTCGACGAACTCATCATCGAACGGCGGAGCGGGGTCCCAGGCGGTCCAGTAGCAGACGAGGCCGTAGATCGAGATGCCGTTTTCGTAGGCCGTGTCGACGAGCTGGTCGAAGAAGGTGAAGTCGTACTGGTCGGGGGCGGTCTCGACCCAGTTCCAGTGGAACTCCTCGCGGGTCCAGTGCACACCGGCAGCGGCGGCGAGGTCGCACATCCGCTGCATCCACTGCTTGGCGTCGGAACGCTGGTGGAACCGGTAGAGGTACATGCCGACGCCCATGCGGCTGGATGGGTCGAGCTGGGGCGGGCTGTCCATTTCGGGCTTGCGGGCGATCGTGGTGCTGAAGGCGCCGCTGTTGAGCTGGTCGGCGATGAGCGTAAACTCGGCCTCGAGGACGGGCTGCTCAGGGGCGAAGGGGTGGTCGAAGCCGAGCGTGGCGGTGCCTTGCGGACCGAGGCTGACCGCGAGCTGGCCGCGCTTCAGTACGCGGTCGACGCTCTTGATGGTGTAGGGGATCTGCGCGTCGATCGCTTCCTCGAGCAGGCTGCGGACGGTGACGTCAAAGCGGACGGTGTCGTCGTCGAGACGCGTGACGGTCGGGATCACGGCGCCGGGCTTGCTCTTTTCGTAGCGGGTCTGGAAGGCAACGCTGACGACCTCGATTTTCCCTTCGTCGGTCGTGCCGGTGTTGCGCAGGCCGATGTTCTGGAGGCGCAGGGGGTAGCGGACGATGCCGTCGTCCTGGCCGCCTTCGTGGGGCCAGGTGGCCATGTCGCCCATTGGCACGCGGAAGACCTGCTTGCCCTGCTGGTCGAGGACGCCGATTTGGCGTTCGAAGCTTTGGAAGTGCGAGCCGAAGCGGGCGGAGAGCGCGTGGCCGGAACCGTCGCTGATCACGGTAAGGATGAGCTCCTGCGGGGCGGCGAGGACGGAGCGGCCGTAGTGGAGGCCGGCGGTCTCGTGCTGGTCGTCGAAGCGGTAGTGCCAGACGCCGTCGTCGAGCTTGACGCCGGGAGCGCCGCTGGTAGTCCAGCCCTGGTCGAAGGTGGATTCGGTGTAGGTGGTGACGGCGGTCTTGTCGGGGGTGGGGAGGCGGTTGAAGACCAGCTCGACGTCGTCGATGAGGATGTGGCCTTGGCGGGCGCTGCCCTGGTTCTCGACGAGGAGGTGGAACTCCCGGGCGGGCGGGTCGAAGGTGCCGTCGCCGCCCCAGCTGTGGAACCAGCCGTCGAGGCCGATCTCGACCGCCTGCCAGCCGGGGTAGTGGTACTTGAGATCCTTCTGGAAGGTCTCGCCGTTGGCGTCCTCGGCGCGGACGATCATGAGGTTGTCCATCGGCTTGTGGATCCAGAGGCGGATCGCCTCGACGGGCCGGTCGGCGGGCAGGTCGGCGATGGCCGCGACGTAGTTGCCGCCGCCGCTGAAGTCGAAGTGCAGCGCGAGGGCGCCGTCGGCGGCGTTACCGCGGTCGGGGACGTATTCGAGGCGGCCGGTGGCGCCGGGGTACTCGGAGCCGTTGCTGAACTGCCAGCGGTCGGCGCTCGCGGGGGCGCTGAAATGTTCGGTGGTCGGCAGCTGAGCGCAGGCCAGCGGGGCGAGCAGGCACGTGGTCAGGAGGACGAGGCGGGGCATGCGAGCTCCTTTTGCGCGTGGCCGCTCCCGCGCCGCCGGCCCTGACACACGCTTGGCCGCCGGTTGCCGGGAGCGTGGGCATTGTACCGTGGGGGGCAGGGGCGTCACGCCGGCGGGGCTGCGTTGACAAAGCGCGACCCCGCTTCGAGGATGCGGCGATGCGATCTTCGCTTGATCTTGCCGGCGCCTGGCAGTTTCGACCCGCTCCCGAGCTGGCGGCCGCGCCGGCGCCGGCGGCGCCGCAGCGGGAGGGCTACGAGGCGACGGCGATCGGGGTGCCGGGGTACTGGCGGAGTTTTCCGCCGGACACGGGGGGCGACTGGGGGGCGTACGACCACTACGGGTATCCGGAGCATTGGCAGCACGCGGCGGCCGCGTGGTACCGGCGGACGTTCGACGTGGAGCTGGGCGACGCGGCCGCGACGTGGCGGCTGTGCTTTGACGCGGTGGCGGGGCGAGCGACGGTCTGGCTGAACGGTCAGCGGCTGGGCGCGAACGTCGACAGCTTTCTGCCGTTTGAATTCGATGCCACGGAGGTCGTGCGGGCGGCGGAGAACGAGCTGGTGGTGCTGGTGCAGCCGCCGGAGCAGCAGGACGGGCTGTGGCTGCAGCCGTGCGGGTCGTGGGTCGGCTGGCACCTGCGGGGGATCTGGCAGGGGGTGCGGCTGGAGCGGCGGCCGCCGGTGACGATCGAGTCGGTGTTCGTGCAGCCATCGGTGCGGTCGGCGAACCTGCGGGTGGCGGTCGAGCTGAGCGCGCGGGGCGAGGCGGTCGTGGATGTCCAGGTGGCGATCCAGGACGAGAAGCAGACCGCGCTGAAGATGCCGGCGACGGAGACGGCGCTCGAGCGGAACGACTTTGTGGAGGTGCTGATCGACGCGGCGTGGGCGCGGGCGCGGCGGTGGTCGCCGGATGATCCGTACTTGTATACCGCGGTGGTGACGCTGCTGGTCGACGGAGAGGCGGTTGACCGGGTTACGCAGCGGTTCGGCTTCCGCGAGTTCTGGATCGAGGGGCGGCATTTCGTGCTGAACGGCACGCGGCTGAAGCTCTTCGGCGATTCGTGGCATTACATGGGCGCGGTGCAGCAGAATCCGAGCTACGCCCGGACATGGTTCGAGTTTGCGCGCGAGACGGGCGTCAACGCGATCCGCACGCACGCGATGCCCTACCCGCCGTGCTACTTCGACGTCGCGGACGAGGTGGGGATGCTGATCATCGACGAGTCGGCGGTCTACGGGTCGGCCGGCACGCTGTGCTTCGGGGCGGAGACGTTTTGGGAGCGGAGCCGCGATCACATGAAGCGGCTGGTGCGGCGGGATCGCAACCATCCGTCGATTATCTTCTGGAGCGCTTGCAACGAGACGGTCTGGCGCGGGGGCGAGGCGATCTTTCCGGGGCTGCGGTCGCTGGCAGCGGCGGCGCGGGCGGAGGACCCGACGCGTTTCGTCAGCTTTGACGAGAACGACTGCACGGTCGGCGATGCCGCGCCGTTGCACGCGGGGCACTACGGGACGCCGGAGCACTGGGATCATGCGTGGAATCGCGATCGGCCGCTGGTGGTGCACGAGTTCTCGACGCTCTATCACGGGGGGCCGGAGAGCGTGTGCCCGTGGGGCGGTGACGCGGTCTATGCGGACTACTTAGCGCGGCTGGCGGCGGCAGGTGTCGATGCGGCCGACATGTTCATGCGGCTGCGTCAGATCGGGGCGGCGAGCCTGACGCCGTGGAACCTGAACTGGTACTGCCTGACGCCGCTGCCGGAGGAGCCGGTCGCGCCGGTGCCGGCGGCCGCGACGGCGGGTGGGGCGCCGCTGCGGCGGATCGGATCGCACGCGGTGACGCTGAACTACGGGTTCACGAAGGCGGAGCCGGCGTTCAAGCCCAACCCGGCGTACGCGCCGCTCGCGCGGTGCTATCGGCGGCGGCGAGTGCTGCTGGCGAGGCGGCCGGCGCAGGCGTTCGCGGAGGCGTCGCTGGCGCTGGAGTTCGATGTTTTCAACGACCGCGCGACGCCGTTCCACGCCCGGGTGGAGGTGACCTTGGAGCTGGCCGGTGCGCGGCACGTGCTGGGCACGCGGACGCTGACGGTGCAGCCGTTCGAGGTGCCGACGGAGCGGCTAACGGTCGGACTGCCGGCGGTGATCGAGCCGGAGCAAGGGACGTTCAGCGTGCGGCTACTCGATGCGGACAGCGGGGCGGAATGCGACGGGGAGGCGTGGCGGTTCAAGGTCGTGCCGCGGCCGGCAGCGACGGTTGAGACGCGGCGGCGGGTGTTGTTGGTTGGCGGAGACGATGCGCCGGCGGTGGCGGCGCTGGCGGACGCGCGGGTGACGTTGGATGGCATCGGTCAGCACCTGACGACGGCTGACACGACGCTGTTGCTGGCGCCGCCGCATGGCGACGAGCAGCTGCATGATTGGCTTGCCAAGGAGGAGGTTCGGCGGTGGCTGGATGGCGGGGGGCGGATCCTGGTGTTGCCCGAGGGCGTCGCGGACGACAGCCGGAGTGCGCTGGCGCCGATCCGCCGCGACGTGCGGCGCGTGTTCGTACGGGACGCGGACGGGCCGCTGGCGGGGCTTTCCGAGGCCGACTTCGCGGACTGGGGCGACGACGGCGTGGTGGCGACGCAGGTCTTCGAGCGGCCGGTGACCGGGCCGGCGCTGACGCCGCTGGAGGTGGGCGATCCGGCCGCGGGGCTGGCGTACACGCCGCTGGTGATGGTGCCGCACGGGGCCGGGCAGGTGGTGGTCACGGGGCTCGCGCTGGCGAGGCAGCACGAGCACGTGCCGGCCGCCCGACGGTTGCTGGAGCGGCTGCTGCACGGAGCGCTGCCGACGGCGGCGGAGGGGCAGGTTGCGCTCGTGGGGGCGGAAGCATTTAGGGCTGATCCGCTGTGGAGTGCGGTTGGCGTGCCGGCAACGGACTTTGATGCGATGGCGGCGGGGGGCGTGCGCATTGCGGATGGGCAGGACGCGGCGGCGCTGGCGGATCCGGGTTTGCAGCCGGCGGCGCTGGCGGATCACTTTGCAGCGGGCGGCGTGCTGCTGCTCGATCAGCTCAGCGCGGAGCAGGCGGGGGCGTGGGGCGAGCGGTTGGGGGTCGACCTGGCGGTCGAGGCGCACGAGGCGTTTAACGTGGCGATTCCGGAGCGACGGCCGCTCGTGGCCGGCATCAACAATTTTGATCTTTGCTGGGTCGACCGCGACGAGAAGCAGCCGATCGTGACGGCGACGGTGAGCAGCTCGGGCGGCGAATCGTTGATCGAGACGGTGGCGACGCGGTGGGAGAACTACCAGACGGCGCATGAGCAGCACAAGGTCGCGCTGATGATGCGGCGGCTGCGGGCGTTCGACGGTCCGCGGACGGCGCTCGTGGCGATTTCGCGCGGTGACGGGTGGATCCTGGTGAACCAGCTTCGGCTCCGCCGGGCGGCGGGGATCTTCAAGCCGCGGGCGCAACGGATCCTGTCGCGGCTGCTGGATAACTGCGGCGCCGGGCGCGATCCGGGCGTCGGCGTGCTCAAGCGCCGGCCGGCGGCGGCGGTCCGCAGCGACGGTTACATCGTCCAGTGGCTGGCGCTCGGCCCGTTCGGCCCCGCGCCGGGGCATCCGTTAGATCATGCGTTCGTGGATGAGGCGGCGCTGGAGCCGCGCGAAAACGCCGCAGCCGGTGACAAAACGTGGCAGCCGGTCAGCTCGGCCTTTGCCAGCGTCGACCTTGGCACGCGATTTGACGAGCTGCCGCCGCGGGATCGCGTCGCCTATGTCGGGGCGTATCTCTACTCGGCGATGGACCGGTCGGTGCTGCTGGACGCGCCGGACATGCTCGCGCTGTTGCTGGGGGCGGACGGCGGCGCGAAGGTCTTTCTGAACGACGCCGAAATCGGGCGGTACGACTTTGTCCGCGAGCTGGTGCCGGATACCGACCGGGCCGAGAACGTGCCGCTGCGGCGCGGCTGGAACAAGCTGGTGATCAAGCTGCACAACCCGAGCGGCCAGTGGCGGTTTACGGCGCGGTTTGTGACGGCCAGCGGTATGCCGGTGACCGACCTGCCCTGCCAGCTCGCGCCGCCGAGCGACTAATACAAAGAGCGCATGCCATGCGGACGATCGCGCTGAACGACGGGTGGCGACTGTGCGGCTTTGACGGCTACGGCGAGTTTCTGGACAGCGTGCAACTACCGGCCGCCCTGCCGAACCAGATCTGGCTTGCGGCGACGGTACCGGGTTCGGTCTACGCCGACCTGCAACAGGCCGGTTGGATCGACGACCCTTTAATGAACAGCAATTCGCTCAAGGCGCAGTGGGTCGAGCAGTGGTACTGGTTCTATCGGCGGGAGATTGTGACGCCGGAGCTCGCGACGGGAGAGTGTTGCCGGCTGGTGCTGCACGGCGTGGATCTGCACGCGCTGGTGTTTTTAAACGGGGAGCTGATCGCGCAGCATGCGAACGTGTTTCGGCCGTTGACGGTTGATATCACGAAGCGGCTACAGCCGGGCGCCAATGAGTTGATCGTGCGGGTGGATAGCGGGCTGCTGGGTGGGTGCGAGCTGCCGGGGAGCCGATACCACCTGGAAGTGACAGCGGCCAACACGCGGCGGACGTGGCTGCGCAAGCCGCAGTACGCGGCGCGGTGGGACTGGTCGCCGCGGCTGATGAATGTTGGTCTCGGCGGGCCGGTGGCGCTGGAAATCGATTGCGGGGTGCGGGTTGAGCAGTGGACGGTGGACACGCTGCTGCGCGATAACCACCGGCGGGCAACGTTGCGTGGCAGAATATTCATTCATAATTCGACGGCGCGGCCGGCGCGGGTGGCGGCGACGCTGGCGCTGGCGGACTCGAAGCTGGTCGCGGACGCGGAGGTAGACGCGCCGCCGGGCGAGACGGTGCTGCCAGTTGAGCTGACGCTGGCGGAGCCGAAGTTGTGGTGGCCACGGGAGCTGGGGGAGCCGTACCGGTATCCGTTGCGGCTGACGGTGTCGCAGGGCGAGCTGACGCTGCTCGATGAAACGCGGCTGATCGGCGTACGGCGAGTGGAGATTCAGCAGCCGCCGGCTGCTGAGGGGCGGCGGTTTCACATCGTGGTGAACGGCGAGCCGGTGTTCTGCAAGGGGGCGAACTGGGTGCCGCCGGAGCTGTTGTATCCGCTGACGCGCGATGTGCGGATCGACGCGATCGTCGAGTTGGCGGAGCGGATGCACATGAACCTGCTGCGGATCTGGGGCGGCGGGGAGTACGCGCGGGAGCGGCTGCTGGAGCGCTGTGACGAAGCGGGGATCCTGATCTGGCATGACTTGATCTTTGCGTGCGGGCAGTTCCCGGGCGACGACGCGGCGTTTCGGGCGGAGGTCGAGCGCGAGGTGCGTTACCAGGTGCGGCGGATGGGCTGGCACCCGTCGCTGGCGGTGTGGTGCGGGAACAACGAGAACGAGATGGGGGCGGTCGACGCGTGGATCCGGTCGCGGCATCCGAAGCGGGAGCCGGATCACGGGCTGTATCACGAGACGTTTCCGAAGCTGCTGGCGCAGGAGGATCCGGAGCGGCCTTACTGGCCGACGTCGCCGTGGTCGCCGGACGGGTCGCATCCGAACGCACAGCAGATCGGGGATCAGCATCCGTGGAACGTGGCGTTGATGGAGGCGAAGGGGGACTACTGGGCGTACCGCGCGGACGCGAGCCGCTTTCCGAACGAGGGCGGGATGCTGGGCCCGAGCACGTGGGAGACGCTGTGCGAGATCCTGCCGGAGGGCGAGCGGCGGCGAGACAGCCGCACGTGGCTGCATCATGACAACACGCAGAACACCTGGAAGTTCGAGCCGCTGCTAGACCACCTGTTGCGCATGAACCTCTGCGCGGAGCCGCGGGGGTTGCGGTTCGAGGACTACGTCCGCTACGCGGCGATCCTGCACGGTGAGGCGTTGGAGACGGGAATCGATAATTGGCGGCGGCGGAAGTGGGACTCGGCGGCGGCGGTGTTCTGGATGCTGAACGACACGTGGCCGGCGGCGGTGAGCTGGACGCCGTTCGATTACTACCTGCGATGCAAGCCGGCGTTCTGGTACGTGCAGCGGGCGTTTGAGCCGGTGCGAGCGATTTGCGTGGCGGAAGGTGACGCGTGCCGGGTGGTGCTGGTCAACGACCACCAGGCGGGGATGGCGGTTGAGGTGCGGTACGGGTTGTTCGGGCTGGCAGGCGGGCGGCCGATAGACGAGTCCGCTGCGGTCGAGGCGCCGGCGAACGGGGCGCTGGAGGTGGGGCGTTTTCCGCTGGCGGCGTGGGATGAGGCCGGGCGGACGACGCACGGGGCGTTTGCGCGGGTGACCCCGACGGGTGGGCGGCCGGTGACGCAGCGGCTCTTCCGGGCCCGCTTTCACGAGCTGGCGTGGGGGCCGGCGGCGGTGTTGGTGCGGCGGGAGGGCGAGCAGGCGGTGCTGAGCAGCGAGGCGTTCGCGTGGTCGGTGGTGCTCGAGCCGGCGGCGGGGGCGGCGCATTTCGACGTGTTGCCAGGGCTGGACGAGCGGGTGGACTGGCCGGCCGAGCGGCCGCTGCCGGTGGTGCGGGCGGCGAATCCGGCGGCGGAGATTCTTCGGCCGGGGGGCGGCTGACAGGAGCTGAAGGGCCCGTTACATTGCCGGCTCAAATGTGCTGACAAAGGGGTTGCAACCGGCGGCCCGGTTCTGGCAGCGTCCCGGCAGGCGAGCGAAAGAGATCCCAGGATTCCGCGGGAGGAGCGAGTTTTGTCTGAAGCGAAGGTGAAGGCGTATTACGTCCCCAGCACGCACTGGGACCGCGAGTGGTATGACACGTTCCAGGGCTTCCGGTACTACCTGGTGGAGCTTTTGGACACGGTGCTGGAGACGATGACGCGCGACCCGCGGTACAAGGTTTTCCAGACCGACGGGCAGTCGATCATCCTGGAGGACTACCTGGAGATCCGGCCGGAGGAGGCCGAGCGGGTCCGGCAGTTTGCCCGGGAAGGGCGGCTGCGGATCGGGCCGTGGTACACGATGCCGGACGAGAACCTAGTAAGCGGCGAGTCGATGGTGCGGAACCTGGAGGAGGGGCTGCGGGTTGCGAAGGATTTCGGGAACCAGTCGCGGGTGGGGTTCATCTGCGACATGTTCGGGCACGTGGCGCAGATGCCGCAGATTTTCCGGGGTTTCGGGATCGACAACGCGTTCGTGTTTCGCGGGTTGAATGAATTCACGCACAAGGGGACGTTCCGCTGGCTGGCGTCGGACGGGAGCGAGGTGGTGAGCTTCCGGTTCGGGCCGCGGGAGGGGTACTTCGACTACGCGGCCAACGTGCGGCGGGCGTTTTTCCTTGATGAGCCGTTCGACATCGAGGGCGGGGCGGAGCGGATGAAGGAGTATGTAGCGCTGCAGCGGGAGCGGACCGGGATCGACGAGATCCTGCTGTTCGACGGCGGCGACCACATGCCGATCGAGCCGCAGACGCCGGACATGATCGAAACCCTGAAGAAGATCGCGCCCGAGATCGAGGTCGAGCACACGGGGCTCGATGAATACGCGGCGGCGCTGCAGCGGAATCGGGAGCGGATCCCGCGGTCGTTCCAGGGTGAGCTGCGGACGCCGGCGTTGGTGCCGAGCGATGGCGGGGTGGTGATCCCGGGGACGCTGGCGAGCCGGGTGCGGCTGAAGCAGGACCTGCGGGCGCGGGAGACGGAGCTGTGCTGCTGGGTGGAGCCGATCGGGCTGCTGGCGGAGCAACTGGCCGAGTACCGTTACCCGGCAAACTACATCCGGCGGTCGTGGCGTTACGTGATGGAGAACCACGCGCACGACTCGATCTGCGGGTGCAGCCCGGACCAGGTGCACAAAGACATGGACTTCCGCTTCGACCAGTCGCGGTTGATCAACGAGAAGGTGCTGCTGCACGGCCTGCGGGCGGTGGCGACGCGAGTGGACCTGCCGGACCAGGAGAACGAGGACTTCGCGTTGGTGGTGTTCAACCCGACGCAGACGGAGATCGACGGGCCGGTCGACCTCGAGCTGTGGTTCGATGAAAAGACGAAGAACATCTACATGGAGTTCTTCGGCTACGAGACGAAGGTGGGCTTCCGGCTCTACGACGCGGACGATAACGAGTTGCCGTACGACTACATCCGCTACTGGCCGCAGCGGCGGCGCCACCACCGGGCGTTCAACAAGATCCCGATGGGGCAGGAGTGCATCGTGGTCAGCGTGACGACGCCGCTGAAGATCCCGGCGTTCGGCTACACGACGATCACGTGCAAGCCGGAGGCGATGGCGACGCGGCACCCGCTGCACGGGGTGGTGAAGGGCGACCGGGTGCTGGAGAACGAGCACCTGAAGGTGACGGTCGAGGCGAACGGGTCGCTGACGCTGCACGACAAGCGGACGGACGAGAGCTACTCGCGGCTGCTGGTCTTCGAGGACCGGGCGGACATCGGGGACGGCTGGTATCACGGCGTGGCGGTCAATGACCGGATCCTGTCGTCGACGGCGTCGCCGGCGGACGTGGCGGTGGTGGCCGACGGGCGGCTGAAGGGCACGCTGCGGATCACGAACCGGATGGCGGTGCCGAAGTCGTTCGTCTGGAACAACCAGATGGTCCGCAGCGAAGAGACCGAGACGCTGGTGATTCACACCGAGGTAACGCTGCGGGCCGGCAGCGAGAAGCTGGAATGCGTGACGTCGCTGAACAACAACGTGCGCGACCACCGGCTGCGGGTACTGTTCGAGAGCGGCACGGAGGCGGACAGCTACGAGGCGGACTCGGCGTTTGACGTGATCACGCGGCCGGTGGGACTGCCGAACGACGCGCACACCTACCGCGAGCTGCCGATCGAGACGACGCCGCAGTACAACTGGACGGCGATCGCGGATCAACAGCGGGGGCTGGCGGTGGTAGCGCCGGGGCTGCTGGAGACGACGGTGCGGGACGAGCCGCAGCGGGCGCTGGCGTTGACGCTGCTGCGGGGCTTTCGGCGGACGATCTTCACCGATGGTGAGGAGGGCGGGCAGGTGCTCGGGCAGCACCGCTTCGCGTACCAGATCGTGCCGCTAAAGGGCGGGGCGATCCCGCGGCAGCGGCTGGGGGCGCTGGGCTACCAGCAGGCGGCCGGGCTGCGGACGAGCGAAGTGCAGCGACGGTACCAGGCGCCGGCCGAGGCGCGGACGCTGCCGCGGACGTACCAGCAGCTGGCGCTGCAGGAGCAGAACGCGTTGGTGAGCTCATTCAGGCGGTTCCCGGAGAACGGGAAGGTCGAGGTGCGGCTGTACAATGTGTTGGCGGAGCCGGTTACCGAGACGGTGAAGTTCACGCGGCCGGTGGATTCGGCGGCGGTGGTCGACTTCGACGGCAACCAGGTGGAAGCGTTGCAGGCGAACGCCGATGGGGCGGTGCAGGTGAAGCTGGGGCCGAAGAAGATCGTCACGGTGCATGTGGCGTTGAAGGAGTAGGGGTTTGATGGTGGCCGCCGTGGGGACGGGATGGCGGGCGAGACGCCCGCCCCACCCAGTTGCGCTCGCCCTACCCGGTAACGTGTTAATCAGAGGTGCGTGATGAAACGGTCGGAGATCAACGCGGCGATTCAGGAGATGATCGAGCTGGCGGCGGCGCACCGCTTTCCGCTGCCGCCGTTCGCGCACTGGACGCCGGAGGAGTGGCGGTCGAAGGGGCCGGAGTTTGACGAGATCCGAACGAACGGGCTTGGCTGGGACGTGACGGACTTCGGCCAGGATGATTTTGCGCGGTTCGGGCTGACGCTGCTGACGATTCGCAACGGCGATCATCGCCGTCCGGAGCAGAAGCCGTACTGCGAGAAGCTGATGGTGGCGAAGGAAGGGCAGGTGACGCCGCTGCACTTCCACTGGAACAAGACCGAGGACATCATTAACCGGGGCGGCGGGAACCTGGTCTGTCGTGTCTACCGGGCGACGGAAGACGGCGAGCTGAGCGACGCGCCGGTCGAGTTGTCGCTGGATGGGCAGCGGCGGACGGTACCGGCGGGGACGGAGCTGGTGCTGACGCCGGGGCAGTCGGTGACGCTGACGCCGAATGTCTACCACGATTTCTGGGCGGAAGTCGGGACGGGAGCGGCGCTGCTGGGCGAGGTGAGTGCGGTCAACGATGACGCGAACGACAACCGGTTTCACGAGCCGCTGCCGCGGTTCCCGGGGATCGAGGAAGACGCCCCGCCGCTGCGGCTGCTGTGCAACGAGTACCCGCCGGCCGTGAGCGCTTAGCGGCCGAAACCCTTTCTGATCAGCGGTTTTGGACCTGGCGGCGGGCGTTGAAGTGGGTGACGACCGCGGTGGTGATTGCGCCGGCCAGGCGGTCCTGGTAGTCGGCGGTCGCGAGCAGGCGGGCCTCGCGGCGGTTGGACACGAAACCACATTCGATGAGCACGGCCGGCCGGGCGTGACCAACGAGGACGCGGAAGCCGGCGCGGCGGACGCCGCGGGACTCGATGCCGGCCTGTTCGAAGGCGGCGTGGAGGTGGTTGGCGATGGCGACGGATTCGGGGCGGGCATTGCGGGCGATGTAGAAGGTCGCACCGGAAGCGCTGCTGTTGTGGGCGGCGTCGCTGTGGATCGAGAGGAAAACGTCGGCGCGGCTGCGGTCGGCGAGGCGGGCGCGGTCGTCGAGCTCCATGAAGCGGTCGTCGAGTCGGGTGGTGGTGACGGCGGCGCCGCGCTGCTGGAGCAACTCGACGAGGCGGCGGGTGACGTCGAGGTTGATCTTCTTTTCGGGCAGCGGGCCGACGCCGAGGGCGCCGGGATCGTGGCCGCCGTGGCCGGCGTCGACGACGATTCGCAGGCCGCGCAGCATCTGGGCGGTCGGCGGCATCGGGGCGCGCGGGGGGGGCGTGAGGATTGGCGGGCTGGGCGGGCGCGGCGGCGGCTGGGTCGCGAGGAGGGGGTCGGGCAGCGGTCGATCGACGCGCTGGGGGGTGGCGCAGCCGGTGGCGAGCAGCAGGGTGACGGCGATGGTCACGGCACCGAGATGGGGGGCGCGAAAGTGGCCGTTGGGGGGGCGATGAAGAAGCATTGAGGCAGCCTCCTTGCTGCGGCAAGCCTTTCGAGACGGGCACGACTCAGGTCGCATGCATAGCGGCTGGGCGGCGGTTTGTCGAGGGAAACCGCGGTTTTCGGCGGCGAAAAGGCGGGTGGGTCAGTCGTCGGCGCTGATGGTGCGGGGGCCTTGGCCGGCGCGTTTCTCGTAGGTGCCCTGGCCGCTGCGGACGTACTTGGTGAAGCCGAGCTGGTCGAGCCTTTTGTCGTCCTTGAGAACGCGGTTGGCGGCGTGGTCGGAGAACTTGCCGGGGAGGGTGGGCGCGGAGATGACGCGGCGGACGGGGGCGTTGGTTTCGGGGTGGCGGGTGAGCGGGGGGTCGTCCATCCGTTGCTGGACCTCGAAGCGGTCGCCGGGCTGGCCGTCGGGCCGAATGATCTCGTACTCGTAGAACGGCATGGTGGCACCTCGTGATTGCGGTGTTTTGAGTTTACCGCCGGCGGGCGGGTGGGGAGTTGTATTGCGTCTGAAATGTCGGATCGGCTATTTTGGCGTTGGACAAGGCGTGTTGCGGATGGAGGTCGGGGCAGATGCCGGCGCGGGGTCCGCTGGAAGACGAGGTCGTACGGGCGCTGCGGCAGATCGTGCGGGCGTTGGACCTGCGGTCGCATCGGCTGGCGGAGGAGTGTGGGCTGACGGGTCCGCAGCTGACGACGCTGCTGGAGCTGCACCTGCTGGGGTCGGCGCCGCTGGGGGAATTGGCGCGGGTGGTGCATGTGAGCCAGGCGACGATGTCGGGGATCCTGGATCGGCTGGAGCGGCGGCTGCTGGTGGTGCGGGAGCGGGGCGGGGCGGATCGGCGGAACGTGGTGATCAGCCTGACACCGGAGGGGCGGGCGGTGCTGGAGAGCGCGCCGGCGATCCTGGATGACCGGTTCCGGACCGAGTTCGCGCAGCTGGCGGAGTGGGAGCGGACGCAGCTGGTGGCGACGCTCCAGCGGGTGGCGGCGATGATGAACCACCGAGGGCCGGAACGGGGCCCGAAGCCGCCGACGGGCTGAGCACCCTAGTTGACCCCTAGCTATCTATCAGTTGTGAGTCGGCAGACAGCCAGGTCGCCGGTGCCGGCCTTCGCGTGGGTTGGTGGCGGCGGAAGGCGGGGTGGGTAAGGCCGATTGAATCGCAGGCAAACGAATGTTAGCGCTCTGTAAGCCGCGTTTAAGGCGCTGAAAAGCGGTTTTGACGCTGTGCGGCGTCGCTTTACCGCTTTTTCAGTTGCCAAAATCGTTCGCATGCGATAGGTTCCCCCCTGGCTCGATGGCGAGCCAATTGATCCCCGGGACAATCAGGCCGGTGTGTGGGCGCGTACCGCTAGGGGGTCGCGCTCCGCTGGCGCGGACTTCTTTTAAGGGAGAGCGATGTCACCACGCGAACGGAAGTTGGAGCGGCGCTGGCGCGAGCACCTCGAAGGGCTGGACCTCCCGTTTGAGGACCTGGAGTTTCCGGCCCCGGGCGACGAGACGCTGGACCAGGACGCGGAATTCTGTCGGCTGCGGATCGACGGGACGGAGAAGGTGGTCCGGTTCCACGACTATGACGACGTGTTTTCGATCCCCGGTCTGTACGAGACGATCTTCTACGAGCACCTGCGGTGCACGTCGCCAGCGCGGGTGGCGGGGCTGTTGGAGGACGTCTGCCGGGAGTACGGGCAGCCGATGGAGGAGCTGAGCGTCCTGGACGTGGGGGCCGGCAACGGGATGGTTGGTGAGGAGCTGCGGGCGTCGGGCGTGCCGAAGCTGGTCGGGATGGACATCATCCCGGAGGCGAAGGTGGCGACGGACCGCGACCGGCCGGACGTTTACGATGACTATTACATTGCGGACCTGACCGATCTGCCCGAGCGGGTGGAGGAGGCGGTTCGCAAGCAACGGCTGAACACGCTGGTGACGGTGGCGGCGCTGGGCTTTGGCGACATTCCGGCCAAGGCGTTTCTGAAGGCGTTCGACATGATCGAGTCGACCGGCTGGGTGGCCTTCAACATCAAAGAGGACTTCCTGTCGGACGCGAACGAGACGGGCTTCAGCCGGCTGATCAAGCAGATGAGCACGGACGGGCTGCTGCAGATCTACGCGTACCGGCGGTATCAGCACCGGCTCTCGATGGCGGGCAAGCCGCTGTACTATGTGGGTCTGATCGGCCGCAAGCTGCGCGACGTGCCCAGCGAGCTGATGGACTCCGTGTAGCGGCGGAATGAGCCGCCTGCGGGCCAACATGAAGACAAAAGCGCGGACGCCGGTACGATCGTGCCGGCGTCCGCTTTTCTGTCAGGAGGAACCAGCCGATGTTCGCAGCGGAATACCCGTGCTATCTCGGTGGCGAGGCGCTGCAGCCGAACCACGACCTGGCGGTGACCAACAAGTACAGCGGGGAAGAGGTGGCGCGGGTGCCGCTGGCGGATACGGCGCTGGTGGCGCGGGCGATCGCGGCCGCGGCGGAGGCGGCGCCGGCGGTGGCGGCGTTGCCGGCGCACCGGCGGCGGGACGCGCTGCTGCACTGCGTGGCGCGGTTCGAGGCGCGGGCGGACGAGCTGGCGCGGATCCTGTGCCTGGAGGCGGGCAAGCCGATCCAGCATGCGCGGGGCGAGGTCGGTCGGCTGATCGACACCTTCCGGGTGGCGGGGGGCGAAGCGGAGCGGCTGCATGGGGAGGTGCTGCGGCTGGACATCACGCCGCGGGCAGACAACTACCGGGGGATGGTGCAGCGGGTGCCGGTGGGGGCGTGTGGGTTCATTTCGCCGTTCAACTTTCCGCTGAACCTGGTGGCGCACAAGATCGCGCCGGCGATCGCGGCGGGGTGTCCGTTCGTGCTGAAGCCGGCGAGCCGGACGCCGATCGGGGCGTTGGTGATCGGGGAGGTTCTGGCGGAGTTGGCGGACTGGCCGGCGGGGGCGTTCTCGATCCTGCCAGCGTCGCGGGAGGCGGCAGATCTGCTGGTGACGGACGCGCGGATCAAGCTGCTGAGCTTCACGGGCTCGGACGCGGTCGGCTGGGATATGAAGGCGCGGGCGGGCAAGAAGCGGGTCACGCTGGAGCTGGGGGGCAACGCGGCCGTCGTGGTGGACGCGGATACCGATCTGGAGGACGCGGTGGCGCGGATCCTGTTTGGGGCGTTTTACCAATCGGGGCAGAGCTGCATCAGCGTGCAGCGGATCCTGGTGCACCAGACGGTGTACGCCGAATGCCGCGAGCGGCTGGTGGCGGGGGCGCAGCAGCTCGTGGTGGGCGATCCGCTGGAAGAGGACACGTTTCTGGGGCCGCTGATCAGCGAATCGAAGGCGGAGGAGCTGGTTGCGCAGGTCGCGTCGGCGCAGGAGCAGGGAGCGCGGCTGCTGTGCGGTGGGACGCGCGAGGGGGCGTTGATGGAAGCGACGCTGCTGGAAGAGGTGCCGGCCGACCATCCGCTGGTGGCGGAGGAGGCGTTCGGGCCGGTGGCCGTGCTGTCGGCGTTCGAGGACTTCGACGCGGCGCTGGCGGCGGTGAACGCGAGCCGGTTCGGGCTGCAGGCGGGGGTGTTCACGCGCGACCTGTACAAAGCGCAGCGGGCGTGGGATGTGCTGGAGGTCGGGGGCGTGCTCGTGGGTGACGTGCCGTCGTGGCGGGTGGATCACATGCCGTACGGCGGCGTGAAGGACAGCGGGTTCGGGCGCGAGGGGCTGCGGTACGCGATGGAGGAGATGACCGAGCCGCGGCTGCTGGTGATTCGAACGCCCGGCTGAAGGGGTCGACGCGGGTTCCGATCCGTTGCCGGCGTATGTGGGTTGAATTGAGCAGCCCGTAGCAACGTGCTAGAATTCGGTTGAGGTGGTCGCGATGTCCGAAAAGCCGGTACAACTTGGCCCCGAGCAGTCGCGCAAAGTCGAAGATCTGGCGCGGCGGCTTGGTGCGTCGCCGGAGCGGCTGGTGAACCGGGCCGTCGACGAGTTCTACGACAAGCAGGCGCCCGGTCAGCCAGAGGATGCGGCGTCGCAGCTCACGTTGGCGGCGTGGCAGCAAAAGCTGCAGCGGCATCTTGCTGATTTGCCAGGAACCGAAGCGACTGAGGTTGATGTCAGTCGTGCGAGCATCTACTAAATGCGTGTCCTTGTCGATTCGAACATCCTGCTTCGCATCGATCAATCACGGCATCCACATCAAGAAGCCGCGCTGCAGGCGGTGGAGCGTTTGGTCACGCGTGGTCACGAGCCACGCACCGTTCCACAGGTTTTCTACGAGTACTGGGTGGTGGCGACACGGCCCGTCGAATCGAACGGGCTCGGGTTCAGCCCGGCCGACACGCAGCGCTTGCTCGGCGAGCACGACATGTTGTTTCCCGTGCTCAAGGACGAGCGCGGCATCCTGCCCCTCTGGGCTGACCTCGTCGTGCGCTATGGCGTGGTTGGAAAACCCGCCCATGACACGCGCCTGGTCGCGGCCATGCTCAGGCACGAAATCAGCCATACCCTGACGTTCACCGCTGGTGACTTCGCCCGCTACACCGAAGTTGCCGCGATCACGCCCGACGCGTTGTTGGCCGGCGGCAGCGGACTGTGAGTTCGCCGAGCTAAACGCCCACGCGCCGTGTGCGGCTCGTTGCCGATCCGGCACGGACCTTCTGCGACGCGCGGATGATGGGCAG
>CAZCKC010000015.1:21542-34170 GCA_964499235.1 uncultured Planctomycetales bacterium
TGCGGCTCGTTGCCGATCCGGCACGGACCTTCTGCGACGCGCGGATGATGGGCAGGCAGCCGAACTGCAAGAGGTTGATGGGCTTCTCGCCGTTGTTGCTGACGACGATTGCCTGCGGTCCAGGCGCCGTGAGGGTGGTCATGGCGTCGTTCTCCAGGTGGCAAGGGATCACAGGTCGCGAGCAAGCGAACGGTGACGATCGGGACGGCCGCGAAGGCGGTGCCGAACGAATGCCGTGGCGGATCCTCGGCCTAGTCTGAAAAAAGGGTTCTGCATTGCGGGGGGGGGGACACGTTATACTGAAGCTTTAGCTTCCAATCGGAGGGGCCCCAGCAGGGGGCTTTGTGGACAGCGGTGGATGAAGGCAGACTACATCGAGTCCCGGTCGCGACGGGGGTGATCTCCCGACTCGCTTGGGCATCTCGTTCGAGGTAGGAGAGAACATGGCGACGCGTACACGCTGGGGTTGGTGGACATTGGCAACTGGTCTGGTTCTTTGCGCGACAGCCGCACCGGCTTGGGCGGTGGACTCGGACGGCGACGGTGTTGATGACGCGATCGACGTCTGCAACAACACGCCGCTGGGCGTTGTGGTCAATGTCGAAGGTCGTCCACTGGGTGACATCGACCTGGATTGCGACGTTGACCTCGACGACCTTGCCATGTTTCAGGCGAACATTACCGGTCCACTTGCGCGGTCCGGCGTGGCGATCGAGACCGTCACCGTTGGCAACCCGGGCAACGGGAATGACACATACGGGGAGGGCTACGGCGGCGTGGACTACACGTACAACATCGGGAAGTACGAGGTGACGGCCGGTCAGTACAACGCATTCCTCAACGCCGTGGCGGCGACGGACACGTACGGGCTGTACAACACGTTAATGTGGGCGAACAGCGACGGCTGCAAGATCGAGCGGGCGGGCTTCGCGGGTAGCTACACGTACAGCGTGGCGCCAGACTGGGCGGAGCGTCCGGTGAACTACGTGTCGTGGAGCGACGCGGTGCGGTTTGCGAACTGGCTGCACAATGGCCAACCGACAGGCGCCCAAGACCTGACCACGACGGAGGACGGCTCTTATTATCTCAATGGTGCAACAACTACAGCCGCGTGGATGGCCGTCGACCGTGAACCAGACGCGACGTGGGTGATTCCTTCGGAGGACGAATGGTACAAGGCCGCATACCACAAGAACGACGGCGTGACGGGGAATTATTGGGCTTATCCGACGAGCACGAACGCTGTTCCCAGCAACAATCTAGTCGACCCCGACCCTGGCAACAATGCAACCTTCGACGACGGTGGCGGTCCGGCCGTGAGGCCGTACTTCCGCACGACGGCTGGTGCGCACGAGAACTCCAGCAGCCCGTACGGTACGTTTGACCAGGGCGGGAACGTATGGGAGTGGAACGAGGCTACAGTGCCCGTGTCGCCGCCCATCTTGTCGCTGCGCATCTCGCGGGGCGGGTCGTTCAACAGCTTGGTCTCCATGCTGCACGCGTCGATCCGTGGCAGCATCGACCTGTCGGTCGAGACGGGCAGCTTCGGTTTCCGTGTCGCGGAGATTCCCTGAGCAGCTTGGCTAACACGGATGGCTCTCGCAGCGGTGGCGTTCCCCGTAGCGGGGGCATAGGGACGACGCGCCTTACTGTAGATCTACTAGTGTGTCTATCCGATTGCAGCGAGGTTCAGTGGCGGAACGCAACCTATAGTAAAATGCACCCCGGCGACCAACCGCCGGTTCTGCTGGTAAAATGCTACTACCTGACGAAGTGGCTGCTGGCGCACGTCGGCAGCTTCCCGAACAACCAGTGGGTGTCTGAGCTCACACGGTCACGCGCCGCTTGAGTGCGTTGCGGTCGAGCGGCTACGATGGGCAGTGGCCACCCGGGCGGCGTGGTGGGGCTGGCGAGCCGCCTGGTGACTTCGGCGACGGATTCAGGGGCGGACTTCGACGGCGGACGGACCGCGGGAATGGAGGGGGTGACCGCCGCGCGATCCACCTCTTTCGCGCGGGCGGCGTTCCATCGCCGCGGCCCCAACACGCCATGCTCGCGGCGCTGCTGCTGTCACCGCGGCACCATTGCCGGGCACACCTCCAGGCGTTGCGATCAGCGATCATCGCGCGCGCTGCCGCCAATCGAGAGAAAGCGAAGCGGCGCTAGCGGCGGGCTTCCCAGCGGGTCATGAGCTGCTGGGCGTCGGCGATCAGCGTCGCGAGGTCGGGCAGGTCGCGGACGTTGAGCGCGGCGTCGAGCTGCGCGCGGAGCTGCGCGCGGGACTGGACCGCAAACCAGCCGGGGGGATAGGCGATGCTCTTGAGGTCGAGCGCCTCGGCCTGCAATCCATCGACCGTGATGCGAAAGACG
This sequence comes from uncultured Planctomycetales bacterium, assembly GCA_964499235.1. Taxonomy (GTDB): domain Bacteria; phylum Planctomycetota; class Phycisphaerae; order UBA1845; family Fen-1342; genus JAFGRR01. The sequence goes on from CAZCKC010000015.1 coordinate 23,913, forward strand.
TCGCCGCCGGCGTCGGGTAGCGTGGCGACGTAGATATAGCGCGGGTCGCTGCGCTCGTAGGGCAGGTCCTCGGGGATAAGGGCGGGCTGCGGCGTCGGGCCGGGCAGCGGTACCCGCTGCACGTGGCCGACGGTGCGGTCGAAGGTGAGCAGGCCTTGGTCGGTCGCGAGGAAGACTTGCTCGCTGTCGCCTGGCGGCACGACCGGGAAGAACCACGCGGGCGGGTCGCCCTCGAGCTGAGCCGCGATTGAGGCGGTGCTGATCGTCTGGCCGTGACGCTGATCGACGAGCAGGTGGCCGCCGCCGCGGAAGGCGAGGTGGACGAGGTCGTCGTCGGCGCGCTCTGCGAGCCAGTCGAGCGTGGGCAGGGCCGGATCCTCGACGAACTCGGCGTGGGCGAGGATGTCCTCGGCCCAGAATTCGCCGGTTGGGGCGTCGGTGGGGGGCTGGGCGGCGGTTGCGAGGGCGGCGAACGTTGTGAACCGCGTGGTCAGCAACGGGTCGAGGGCGGCGATGCTTTCAGGTTGAATGTTGCACTGGATGGCTTCGGCGGCGGCGGTTGTTTCCACGAGGCGGCGGCGGTCGTAGACCCAGCCGCGCTGGTCGGCCGGTTCGGTGCCGAGCCAGGGGAATGTCAGCGGGTTGGGCATCCAGTTCGCGCTGGGCAGGTCGAGGATGGTAAGCGTGTCGGCGGCGCTGTCGTAGCGCACCAGCCGGCGATCGCGCGAGAGGAGCAGCCACTGGGTTGCGGCGGTGTTCAGCGGACGGGCCATCAGCGGGCGGTCGAGGATCGGACGCTGGGCGGCCGCGCTGTGCGCGCGCCGAAATTCGAGCGTCGTGCGGAGGGGGACGGCAGCGGGGGCGGCGTTCTGGTCGAGGGCTGCCGCGGCGGCCGGCAGATCGTCTTGGGCCAGAGCGGCGAGGGCTTGCCAGCGGGCGGCGTGGCGCTCGATCGGCGAGCCGGGCGGGGCGCGGCGGATGGCGTTGCGGGCGACGGCGAGGCGGTCGGCGTCGGGTTGCGGCTGGGCGTACTCGAGCAAGAGCAGCCAGGCGCCGACGCGGGCGGCCTGGGCGTCGTCGGAGGCCGGCAGCAGCGCCGCGAGGTCTTTGCGGATCACTTCTTCGTTGGCGGGGGTGAGGCTGAAGCACATCCAGCGGGCGTACTCGGCGACAGCGGGTTGGGCCGGGTCGTCAAACTGGGCGAGCAGGGCATCGCGGCGCTCGTCGCCGGGCGCCTGGTAGAGGAAGAAGGCGATCCGGGCGGCGATGTCGGCCTGGCGGACGAGGCTGAGCTCGCGCCAGGCGCTGCCGCGGTTGGTGAGGATGTCGCGGGCGTCGGGATAAAAGCGGTCGATGGCGGCCTCGGTCTCGCCCTTGAGGAATGGCAGCCAGGCGTCGGTACGGACGCGGACCCAGAGGTTCGTTTCGCTGCCGGCGCGGAGGAAGATGCTACGGGGCTCAATGAGCCGCAGGCTCTCCGAGACGAGGTCCAGCTCGGAGCACATCCAGCTGATGACGGCCAGCATGTTCCCGGGGTTGGTGAGCTGGCGCGGACGCTGTGGAACGGCCTCGGGTTTGCGGTAGTCGTCGCGATAGTCCTGCCACCAGAAGCCGGCGCCGCGCAGCAGGGCAGTCGGGTAGCGGCGGGCGGGGACGAAGATGCGCTGGACGCGAAGGTCGGGGTCGTCCTCCGGGCGCGGGTCGTACTGATCGAGGTCTTCCCAGAGCGCAAGCTCGAGTTCGTGCGGCGCGGGGACGGGGCTGTCGAGGTCGAGCTGCGAAGGCGCTGTCCAGAGATTGCCGCGGTAGGCGGGAAACACAACGGCCGGCTCGGAGCGGAGCCAGGCGATGGCGGCGGCGCGGCGGCCGGCGACGTAGTTGATCACGGCGCGGAGGCGGTAGTCGAGCTCGTCGGTGCCGAGCTGGTCGTCGAGGGGCTCGAGCGCGGCGTAGGCTTCCTCGGCGCGGCCGCTGGCGAAGTCGCGGATGATCTCCGAGACCTGCGGGCCGTAGGGTTCGCGGTAGCTCGACCAGGAAACGAGGTCGCTGGGGCTGAGGATGCCTTCGCGTGGGCCGGTGGGGGTGAGGCCGCGAAAGGCGATGCCGGCGTCGTCGGCGGCGCGGCGGAGGCGTTGGAGGTCGGCGGAGTCCGCGACGGGTCGTCCGTCGAGGTGGGTGATGAGGTCGCCGGGGGCGAGGCCGGTGTCGGGGTTGATGCGGATGACGAGGAGGGCGGCATCGGGCGGGGTGATGCCGGCGAGGACGTAGTCGAGGCGGCGGCGGATTTCGGGATCGGTGGCGGCGTCACGGGCGGCGGTGAGTTGCTGGGTGACCGGGCGACCGAGGGTGAGCAGGGCCCGGGTGGCATCCTCGCGGGTGGCGTAGTCGTCGGCGCCAAGTTGGGCGATGAGTTCGGGGACGGCGGCGGGGTCGGCGGGTTGGTCTGCGGGGGCGGCCTGGGCGAAGGCGAGGGCGGCGAGGGTGGCGGCAATCAACGCGGCGGTGAGCGCGAGGGTGCCGGCGGGCTTGCGGGCGGGCTTGGGTGGTCTCATGCGGAAATTGTAACGGCCCGTGGGGTGGCGTTGGTTCAGAAATGGGCCCGGGCTGAGCGGATCAGTTCGATGTGGCGGTCGCGGCCTGGAAACGGGCAAAGTCCACGAGGTCACCGTCGCCGTCGTCGTCGAAATCGAGAGCCTCGCAGGGGTCGCCCGGGGTGGCGATCGCGCCGGGGCTGCACGGCTCGAGCAGGAGCCAGTCGGCATCCGTGACGGCCGCATCGCCATCGACGTCGCCGAATGCATAGCCGGTGAGCTGGAGTTTTATCGCGTCGGCGGCGACGGTCTGAGCCGGGGCGGCGGCGGCGTTGGTGAGCAGGACGCGGTCGTCCAGCGGCTCGGCGTTGAAGAGGTAGCGGCCGAGGGGGACCCACTGTCCGCCCGCGGTGCGCTGGTCGACCGTTACGGTGGTCTCGCCGAGCGCGTGGAGCACGGTGTAGGGGGCGGCCGGGTGGCGGTTGGCGGCGCTGCTGTACCAGGCGAAGACGTCGTAGCGGCCGGGCTTGGGGATGTCGCTGGCGAACGTGGCGCCGGCAGGGGCGGCGCTGGTTGTCTGGCGGGCGGTGAAGCGGAAGAAGCCGGGCGTGGTGGTGGTCGTCCAGCTCCCGCTTTCGAGGTAGTGCGGGCCGGCGTCGGCATTGTCGATGACGAGCTGGAGCATGCGGTCGCTGACGAACGGGTTGTACGCGGGCTGGGCGTAGGGTTGGCCTGGTTGCGGGAGGTTGTCGATCTCGTCCTGGATGGCGATCTGGGAGGAGTACTGGTGGTAGACCCACAGGCAGCCGTGTGGAATGTCGAGCTGGCGGGCAAGGTCCATCTGCTGGGCGACGAGCTGCCAGTCGTTGTGCTCGCTGGCGCGGTAGCCGACGGCCACCTGGTCCCAGTGGTCGGGCGCCTGTGCGAGCTGGGCGAAGAACTCGTTGGAGAAGGCGTTAAACGAGGTCATGTACATCTGCGGCATGACGAGGTCCATGTAGCCGCCGGTGAGCCAGTCGCTCCAGCGCTGCATGTGCTGGGTGATGCCGTAGGAGCCGGTCGGCGCGGAGGAGACGGTGATCTCTGGGTTGGCGGCCTTGATCGCTTCGTAGCAGCGACGGACGACATCGTTGACGAGCTCTTCGCGGAAGCGGACCCACGTCGGGTGGTTGATGTCGTCGGGCGGCTGGAGGCCGTACTTGGCGAAGTACGCGTCGCGGGTGACCTGTTCGTAGCCGAACTCGCGGCCGGCGGTGGTGCGGCCCCAGCGGAAGCGGTCGATTTGGATGTCGTCGAAGTTGTAGTTCTCGGCCAGCTCCGTGACCATGTCGGCCATGAGTTGGGTGGCGGCGGGGTGGCCGGGGCTGAGAAAGACGAAGCCGCCGTTTTCGCCGGTGACGGCGTTACCGAAGCGGTCGCGGGCGAGCCAGTCGGGGTGGTTCACGGCGATGGGATGCCACTGGTAGCCGACGGCGAGCCCGTACTCGAACCAGGCGCCGACCTTGAGTCCCTCTTCGTGGAAGATGCGGGTGAGGCGTTCGGCGTAGTCGATGTTGGCCGAGCCCCAATTGCCGCCGGCGGCCTGGTAGGCCTTGGAAGGCCAGTAGACCTGCTGGCCGGCGTAGAGCGCGACGTAGACGGTGTTCATGCCGCCGGCCTTGATGTTACGGGCGATGTCGCGGAGCTGGGCGTCGCTGCGGTTGAGGTAGGTGTATTGCGTCAGCCAGCAGGCGCGGAGCTCGGGGACGGGCTCGGACGCCAGGGTCGGCGCGGCCGCGATGAGCAGCAAGGCCAGCAGGGCGGCAACGCGGGTTGGGGGCGAGGTGGGGGCTCTGCGGTCCATTGATCGCTCGGAAAGGGGCATGGTGGACGGGGGTCCTGACCAACGCGTCGCGGGCGGCCCGCCAGCGAGCGACGCTGCGACAATATTAGGCGAGCAGTGGGGTGGGCTCCAACTTTTGGCCACGCGAGCTTCGTTCGCGGGCGACGGATTCTGGCGGGCTCGTTTTTCGGACGTTCGCGGGCGGCGCTATTCCAGGTGGCGGTGGTCGCTCCAAGCGAAGATGGTGCGGGGGGGGCGCACCGCGTCACGGTGAATGCGTTGTCGTCTCGGGGTTGTGCGGGCGGCTAGCCGGCTTCCGTGGGTGAAAGGTTTTCGTAGTCGGCGACGGTAGCGCCGTCGAGGCAGGCCTGGATGATCTGGCGGCCTTCGGCGGCGAGGTCGTCGTGGAGGAACTCGCGGATCTGCTGGTGGAAGAACTCGCGCAGCTGTTTGGCGCCGGTGTCGTAGGCTTCGGGGCCGACCTCGGGCTGCTTGGAGACGTCGAAGAACCACTTGCCGACGCGCTGGCCTTCGACGACGAGCTGGTCGCGGTGGTAGCCGAGCAGCGGGCAGCGGGCCGGGACGAGCTCGTTGGGTCGGAAGCGGGCTTGGCCGCGGCGGGCGAGGTACTCGCGGACGACCCACTGCGGCGCGAAGCCGACTTGCCAGGCGCCGACGTGCTGGTTGGGGATCAGCACGAAGAGCGTCGAAGCGGTCTGCATCACCTGGTCGAGCAGGATGTTGGCTTGGTCGACGCGGCGGCCGGTCGCGAACGGCCAGTAAGAGCCGACGCCTTCGGACTGCATGCCGCCCTGGTCGACGATCGAGGGGTTACCGTGGCCGCGGGGCGCGACGAGGCGCCAGAGCCAGGCGAGGGATGCCGGCAGGACATGGAAGAGGCCGAGGATGCCGTAGGTGGGGTGTTCGGCGGTGCAGGGTGGGCAGCGGACGCCGAAGCTGCGGACATCGACGGAGACGGGCTCGCTGACGACGCCGGCGACGTAGTCGCGCGGGACGATGAGGCGCGGGTTGGGGCACGGCTGGCCGGGCTCGTCTTCGGTGTGTTCCCAGATGAGGGCGGTGGAGTCGGGTCGGCCCTGGATGTTGAGGAACAGGAGCGGGCCGGGCGGGTGGACGGAGAGTTTCTCGAGGTTGGGGTCGGTGCCGTAGTGGGTGATGTGGTTCACGCGGATGAACCAGGCCCGCTCGGCGTCGATGAGCTTGAGCTTGCGGTCGTGGCGGTTCGGGCTCTGGAGCTCGGAATGGCAGAGGGCCATGTCGTCGGTGACGGGGAAGAGCTCGCAGCCGCGCGGCAGTGCGAGGTGGCGTTTGTCGCCGGTGACGACGTTGGTGCCAAGCAGCAGGCGGCCGTCGGCCTCGCGGTGCATGAGCTCGAGCATCTCGCTCTTGCCGCCGCCGGAGGCGCCCTCGTGCATGACGACGGTCTCGTTTTCGTAGGGGGTGACGACGCGGACGGTTGAGCAGTGGGCGGTGGTCCAGCGGATCTCCTCGCGCTCGCCCATCGTCAGCAGCATGCCGTAGATGCCCTTCTTGGCGGAGGGGCCGGGGTAGAGGTTGTAGCTGAAGAGCTCGTGGAGGTCGGTCTTGTCGAAGCGGCGGTTATGGACGACGACTTGCTTGCCGTCGAAGTGCGTATGGCGGAAGGGGGGCGCAACGTAGACGATCGCACCATGAAAGTAGTCGGCACCGGCTGCCCGGACCTTCTCGAGCGGGACGATGCCCTGGAGCATGGCCAGGCCGAGGGCGAAGAAGCCGGCGTTGGCGGGGGCGATCGCGATCGCGTTGAGCGGCTTGCCGGGCAGGCCGGTCTCGAAGAAGAACGCGGCGAGCGGCTGGGTCTTCAGCCAGGCGAGGGTCTCCTGGCGGATCGGCTCGAAGTCTTGCCCGAAGCGGTGTTGAAACGTCGGCTTGTCGGTGGAGCCGGGGTCGGCGATCAGCATGCAGTCGGGGTCGCGGCGGCGCATGTAGGGTTCGAGGTAGTTCGCGAGCACGCCGTTGCGGGCACGGCAGACCTTGGCTTCGGGGACGAGGCCTTTGCCGGGGACCTCGTACGCGACGGTGAATTGGCCGGCGGCGTCGAGCTGGTCGGCGGGGGCGGCGATGTCGACGAGCTCCTCGAGGCTGCCGGCCAGCGTGAGGCGGTTCTCGGCTTCGGCGGCCTCGAGCACGGACATCGCCGAGTGGGATAGCGTTACTTCGGGCAGGGCTTTGAGCGGCACAGGTCGTTCTCCCGTCCAGTTGGGCGGCCTATGGTTTTCGAGTGGGGCAGTGCGATCCGGACTGCCCACGGGCCGCCAGCCACGCCGCCAGCGGCACGTTGTTCCGACTAGTTGTAGTCGCAAATACGCGCGCTGCCCAGCAAACAGCGGCGGGGCGGCTTTCAATTCATCGGCCGCTTGACCGACCGGGATGCAGGCGGCGGCGGGGGAGGATCGGCGAACAAATTGTCAGGTTTTGCTTGACAGGTTATGAGCGTGTGCCCATAATGCGGACATGGCACGACCGCACAAATGTCGCTGGATCGGGATGCGGCCGACGGTGACGACGTTCAAGCCGGCCGGCGTTCCCGCGTGTGAGCTCGCGTCGGTGACGCTGCCGCTGGACGAGCTCGAGGCGCTGCGCCTGGCGGATTTGACCGGGCAGGAACACGTGCTGGCCGCCGAGGCGATGGGGATCTCGCGGCAGACTTTCGGCCGGCTCTTGCGGCAGGGACGCCAGAAGGTGGCCGACGCGCTGCTCAACGGCAAGGCGCTGGTGTTCGAGGGTGGAGTGGTGGCGACGTGCCGGCGGCGACGCTGGGGGTGTGCGGCCTGCGGACACACGTTCGCGGCGGAACCGGGCGAACGGCCGGAGCGCTGCCCCGCGTGTGATGCGTCGGTGGTGCGACGCCTCGCCAGCGAACCGGCGACGCCGCCGGACGGCCATGGCGACGCGAAGGGCGCGCCGCAGCGGCGTCAGCGGCAGCGACGTGAACGGGTCGGCCGCCAGGGCGGAACAACCTAGCTTTCTTACTTGTGGCCGCGGCGATGCGCCGGCGGCCCGCCAACCGGGAGTTCAAGCATGACCAGAATCGCTATCGCGTCGGACGACGAACGCCAGCTCGCACAGCACACGGGGCGCTGTCGCGGCTTCGTGATCTTTGACCTTGTTGACGGCGCGGCGACGCGGATCGGCTATCGGCCGAACGATTTCACCGGGCACGCGCGGGGGGAATGTCACGAGCACCACGGCCACGCGGCCGGGCAGGGTCACCATTCGCATGACGGCTTGATCAACGCGTTGCAGGATTGCTGTGCCCTGGTGACGCGGGGGATGGGGCCGCGGCTGGTGAACGACCTGGCGGCGGTCGGGATCGAGGCGTTCGTGTGCGACGCGACGGAGGTCGAGGCGGCGGCCGAGGCGTTTGCGCGCGGCGAGCTGGCACACGGAGGAGGTGGTTCCTGCCAGCATCAGGCGCACGAGCGGTAGCCGAGGACTAGAGACGCCGGGTCGCCGGTCCACCTCGCACGTGCCAGGTCGCATGACGTCGCACTGAAAGGCATTCACCATGGCTTCCAAGCCCGCCGCGACAACACCCGACAATCACCCGCGCTGCTTCGCCTGTGGCCGGGCGACGGACGGCCTCGCGCTGGCGTTCAGTTCGACGGCAGACGGGGTGACCGCTGAGTTCGCGTGCGACCCGTGCTATCGGAGCTATGACGATTGCCTGCACGGCGGGATCGTGGCGACGTTGCTTGATGCCGCGATGACGCACGCGTTGTTCGCGCGCGGCACGACGGCGGTGACGGCACGGCTGACGATCCAGTACCGCCGGCCGGTGGCGCTGCGCGTGCCCGCGCAAGTCACCGGGCGCGTCACGGAGTCCCGAAATCCGTTGTATCACGTCGTGGCCACGGTCGAGCAGGACGGCCGGCGGTGTGCCGAGGCGAAAGCGGTGTTCATGGACCGGACGGCGCCGCGCGAGGGGCATGGCGTTGAGGCTTCGGCCAAGCCAGCGGAGGGGCGGTGTTCGGTTTAGGCGGACGCGATCCCGAGAAGCCAGCGATTCCGGTCTGGGCAGCAGGTTCAGGCCCGACAGCGACCGTAACATAAATTACAATATGCTCGCACGAGAATATTAATTAAAGCCTGAGGCTGGATTCGATGCTTGGATCTGGGGCGCGGGCACGACTGACGCGTATCCGGCCTCTTGACGATCGCTTAATGCTTGGTCGCTGCATTGTTTTTTCTCGCTAGCGGGATTCCTGCCGCTGGCCGCGGGTGGGGTGATTGTCGCATTCATTAACCCCCCGTCGCCCGGGTGATCGCGTCGGTGGCCCCGGCATGGGACCTGATGGCGACCGGGCGTGGCGTTGAGCCCGGGTGGCGGGGCGCGTGCAGAACCCGAGTGCGGCGGGATGGGCCGCGAAATCGCTTGCCTGAAGGTCGGGAATTCGACAAGATGGCTTGAATCGGGAGCGTTTGCTCGCCGATCGGCGATTGCCCGCTGTGGCGGTGGCCGGGCGTTCGAGCCTCCGCGGTGGTGCCCAGTACATCCTGACCGATTGGGAACGACAGATGAAGCGATCCCTGCTGCCCGAGAGCGCGATTCCGCAGCGCTGGTACAACGTCCAGGCCGACCTGCCCGAGCCCTGCCCACCGCCGCTGCATCCCGGCACGCGCGAGCCGATGCCGCCGGCGATGATGGAGCGGATCTTTGCGAAGGCGCTGATGCAGCAGGAGATGTCGACGGAGCGCTGGATCGAGATCCCGGATGACATCCGGAAGATGCTGGCGATCTGGCGGCCGACGCCGCTGGTGCGGGCGACGGGGCTGGAGCAGGCGCTGAAGACGCCGGCGCGGATTTACTACAAGGACGAGAGCGGCTCGCCACCGGGCTCGCACAAGGCCAACACGGCGGTCGCGCAGGCGTACTACAACCAGCAGCAAGGGATCCGGCGGTTGTCGACGGAGACGGGGGCGGGGCAGTGGGGCAGCTCGCTGGGGTTCGCGTGCTCGCTGCTGGGGCTGGAATGCAAGGTCTTCATGGTGGCGGTGAGCTATCACCAGAAGCCCGACCGGCGCAGCCTGATGCACATGTGGGATGCGGAAGTGGTGCCGAGCCCGTCGGAGGAGACGAAGGCGGGGCGGAGCATCCTGGCGGAGGACCCGGACTCGCCGGGCAGCCTGGGGATCGCGATCAGCGAGGCGGTCGAGCTGGCGCTGGAGCGCGACGACACGAACTACACGCTGGGCAGCGTGCTGAACCACGTGATGCTGCACCAGTCGGTGATCGGGCTCGAGACCGAGCAGCAGCTGGCGGACTTCGGCGAGCGCGGCCCGGACGTGCTGATCGGCTGCTGCGGCGGGGGGAGCAACTTCGGCGGGCTGGTCTTCCCGTTCGTCCCGCGGAAGATGAAAGGCGAGGCGATCCAGCTCATCGGGATCGAGCCGCAGGCGTGCCCGACGCTGACGCGCGGCGTGTACAAGTACGACTTCGGTGACACGACCGAGCTGACGCCGCTGATGAAGATGCACACGCTCGGGCACCGCTTCGTGCCGCCCGGGATCCATGCCGGCGGGCTGCGCTACCACGGGATGGGCCCGCTGGTGAGCTTGGCGGTCGACCACGGGCTGATCGAGGCGGAGGCGTACGGCCAGCGGTCGGTCTTCGAGGCCGCCAAGCTGTTCACCGCGACCGAGGCGCGGCTACCGGCGCCGGAGACGGCTCACGCGGTGAAGGGCGCGATCGAGGCGGCGCTGCGGTGCAAGGAGAGCGGCGAGGAACGGTGCATCGTCTTCAACTTCTCCGGCCACGGGCTGTGCGATTTGAGCTCGTACGACAAGTTCTTGTCGGGGCAGCTGACGGAGCAGGAACCGGTGCTGACGGGTGCGCGGGTGTAGG
>CAZCKC010000016.1:0-33949 GCA_964499235.1 uncultured Planctomycetales bacterium
AAACGGACGTGATCCTGGGCATGCCCGTGTTTCGGCAGGCGCGGCAGGTGAGCGTAGACTACCGGGCGGCGCGGCTGATCGTGGAGTGGGAGTAGCGCACGCCAAGCGGCCTGGGAGGCGGCCGGCGCACCGGGGTGTCCGTGCTACTCGCGATCAGCCGCGAGTGACGCCTCGCAATAAGGGCACTTGGGGTCCGTCGTCCCCCGGATCGCGCTGAACTCGAAATACTTGAGGCAGCTCGGACACTGGGCGGCGCGAACGGTGGTCGTTGCGCCGCACTCGGGACAGGGATAGCCCTCGGAGCTGTCGGCGCGGGCCGCGACGTATTTCCCGTGTTCGCGGTGCGTGATCGTGAAGCCGTGTCCGCAGCCCTCGGCCTGGCAGATCCACTTGATGCCGTCCGGGAAGTCGCCCGATTCCTGGCCGGAGCTACCCACGAAGAGCGCTGCGGCCGCCCCGATCAACACGACCGCGAGGGCGAGCAGCGTGACGTCTTTAGTTTTCATGCCCGCATTCTTTCGGTGGCTGTTACGTCAATTTCCTGCGGTCGCGTCCGGCGCGGTCCTAGGGTCTCCAGCGAGCCGGGTCCTTCAGCATCTCCTCGACAGGGAGGTTCGAGCTGTTCCACCGCCTGATCTTCCACGGTTCGGTGCTCATGATGTCCTCGCGCTTGAGGTACTCGGCGTGGCCGTCGGTGAAGAGCACACCGAGGCCTTCGTTGTGACGTCCGGTGGGGGATTCGTCGGGGCCGCCCAGGGCGGCGCTGTCCTCGATGGGGTCAATGACGGAGTCCCAGAATGCGTCGGGGGTACTGCCGCCGATCGCGATCATCTCGCTGGGGGACCTGACGGCGCTGACCGCGACTTCCTTGAGCTGGGGACTGTCGCTGCTCGCGCTGGTGCCGAGCCCGAGATTGAACTGGGTGAACTCACGCTCGCCCCAGTCGTTGTAGCCGTAGCACATGGGCTCGTCCCACGCATACGGGCGCTCGTTGTCGGCGTAGCCGTAGGCCGGGGCGGTGTTGACCCCATTGTGCTCGTACATTCGCTCGAGCGAACGGGCGGAGTACTGCGGCTTCCAGTACCACTCGGGCTCCTCGTTAGGGCACCAGAAGAGCTGAACCTCGGGGCCGTAGGCGGATTCATCCTGCCGGTAGAGGCGAAAGTTCTTTTCCTCCAAGGCGCTTTTATTGATGTACGCCCGGATCCGAGGGGCCCAGGCGACGCCGTCGAACCGCGCGCCGCCATCTTGGCCGTACTTGTAGGCCGCGGGGAAGAAGTCCGTGTCGAGGTTATATTGGAGCAGGGCCTGGCCGATGTTCCGCAGGTTGCTTGCGCAAACGACGAATTTCGCCTGGTCGCGGGCGCGGTTCAGGCTCGGCAGCAGGATGCTGATGAGCAGGGCGATGATGGCGACCACGACGAGCAGCTCGATGAGGGTAAAACCTTTGCGGGACATGCTGGGGGCTCCGTGCAAAACGCTCGACTCGAAATCCCCGTGGCGGCCGGGCGGTCAGAATTGAAAACCCGGATTCGCACGGCTGAATGGCGCGGCGATGCGAGAGGCGGGACTCGAACCCGCACGGGATTCCCCACTAGAACCTAAATCTAGCGCGTCTGCCAATTCCGCCACTCTCGCGACACCAACCAACATAATCCACGGCTGCGGGTCTGGCGAGAGCGACGGAACCGGGGGTGTTCTCCCGGTTCTCACAATAAACCAGAATAGCACATGGGAGCCGACAAACCTATGCCCGGAGCCCTGAATCGGCATTTTTTCGCCTCGAAGCCCAGTTCGGCGGCGCTGGTGCGACGGCGAATTTCCTTGACACGCCGGCGGGGGAGAAATATGCATCTACACCCACGCCGGAAACCTCAAGCCGGGGCCGGCGTAACAACCGATGGAAAGGAACAGCCACCTGCGGCGGCCGCGATAGGGCCGTAAGTCATTTGGCAGCAGGGGCTTAGGATGAAAGATGGCCAAGAAAAACAGCAACGGTGCGGCCTTGGTGATCGTGGAGTCACCGGCCAAGGCCCGCACGATCGCCCGCTATCTGGGCGATGACTTCGTGGTCGAGTCCTCGATCGGCCACATCCGGGACCTGCCCTCCACGGCAGCCGAGATCCCTCCGAAGTACAAGGGCGAGGCGTGGGCGCGGCTGGGGGTGGACGTCGAAAACGATTTCGAGCCTTTGTACATTGTGCCGTCCGATAAAAAATCGCAGGTCAAGAAGCTCCGCGATTTGCTCAAATCGGCCGCAGTGCTTTATCTCGCGACGGACGAGGATCGCGAGGGCGAGGCGATTGCCTGGCACCTGGCGGAGGTGCTGCAGCCGAAGGTCCCGGTCCGGCGGATGGTCTTTGACGAGATCACGAAGGCGGCCATTCAGAACGCGGTCGACCACACCCGCGAGATCAATGCGCGGCTTGTTGACGCCCAGGAAACGCGGCGGATTCTCGACCGGCTGTTCGGCTACGAGGTTTCGCCGGTGCTGTGGCGGAAGGTGAAGCCGAAGCTGTCGGCCGGGCGGGTGCAGTCGGTGGCGACGCGGCTGGTGGTCGAGCGGGAGCGGGCCCGGATGGCGTTCGTCTCGGCCGAGTACTGGGATTTGGCGGGCAAGTTGAATCCCGAGCGGAAGCCCGCTGCGACGGTTGACGTGAAGCTGGTCGAGCTGGGCGGCAAGCGGCTGGCGGTGGGCAAGGACTTCGTGGACACGACGGGGCAGCTCAAGCCGAACGCGGATGTGCGCCGGCTGGATGGGGCGACGTCGGAGGCGCTGGTGACGGCGTTGCGGGACGCCACTTTCTCCGTGGCGGAAGTGAACGAGAAGCCGTTCACGAACCGGCCGTACGCGCCGTTTATCACGTCGACGCTGCAGCAGGAGGCGGGGCGGAAGCTGCGGTTCAGCGCGCAGCGGGCGATGCGGCTGGCGCAGCAGCTCTACGAGAACGGCTATATCACGTACATGCGAACGGACTCGACGACGCTGTCGCGGGAGGCGATCAACGCGGCGCGGACGCAGGTGCGCGAGCTGTACGGTGAGAACTACCTGCCGGCGGAGCCGCGGAGCTACACGAAGAAGAGCAAGAACGCGCAGGAGGCGCACGAGGCGATTCGGCCGGCGGGCGAGGCGTTCCGCACGCCGAAGCAGCTGGCGGGCGCGCTCGAGCCGGACCAGCTCAAGTTGTACGACCTGATCTGGAAGCGGACGGTCGCGTCGCAGATGAAGGATGCGCACGGGCGGCGGACGCAGATCCGGATCGCCGCCGACACGCCGAGCGACGGCCAGGCGATCTTCACGGCTTCGGGGAAGGTGATCGATTTTGCGGGCTTCTGGCGGGCGTATGTCGAGGGTTCGGATGACCCGTCGGCGGAGCTCGAGGACCAGGAGAAGGTGCTGCCGGAGCTGGCGGTCGGCGACACGCTGACGGCGGCGGAGCTGGAGGCGTTGCAGCACTTCACGCAGCCGCCGGCGCGGTACACGGAGGCGTCGCTGATCCGCGAGCTCGAAGAGCGCGGGATCGGGCGGCCGTCGACGTATGCGTCGATCATCCAGACGATTCAGGACCGCGGCTACGTGTTTCACAAGGGCCCGGCGCTGGTGCCGACGTTCACGGCGTTTGCGGTGACGCAGTTGTTGGAGCGTTACCTGCCGTCTTTGGTCGATTACGACTTCACGGCGAAGATGGAGGACGGGCTCGACACGATCGCGAACGGGAACCAGGACTCGACGCCGTGGTTGCGGGCATTTTACTTCGGGCGTGAGAACGGCGATGCGAATGGCGCGGTGACCGCTGACGGGCAGCTCGCACGGGCGGGGTTGAAGGAGCTGGTCGAGGGCTCGGGTGACGCGATCGATCCGCGCGAGGTGGCAAAGGTTGTCGTCGGGCATGACGAGAACGGCGAGGAGCTCGTGGTGCGCGTGGGGCGGTATGGCCCCTATGTGCAGGCGGGCGACTCGGACCGGCGGTGCTCTTTGCCGGAGGATCTGTCGCCGGACGAGGTGACGCCGGCCAAGGTCAAGGAGCTGCTCGAGCAGGCGGCGCAGGGCGACCAGGTGCTCGGGCATGATCCCGAGACCGGCAAGCCGATTTACTTGAAGAGCGGGCGGTTCGGTCCGTACGTGCAGCTCGGCGATGCGGAGGTCGGCGACCAGGGCAAGGTCAAGCGCGGCGGCAAGCCGAAAATGGCGAGCCTGTGGCCGGGCATGACGATGGAGTCGTTGACGCTCGAGGATGCGCAGGTGCTGTTGAGCTTTCCGCGTGAGCTGGGTCCGCACCACGAGACGGGCGAGGTGATCACGGCGCAGGACGGGCGGTTCGGGCCGTATTTGAAGGCCGGTAAGGAGACGCGGAGCCTGCCGAACCACGAGGCGTTGCGGACGGTGACGCACGCGGAGGCGATCGAGCTGTTCAAGCAGCCGAAGCGCGGGCGCAACGCGACGTCGAGCGCGGCGATCAAGGAACTCGGCGAGCATCCGCAGACGAAGCTGCCGTTGTCGGTGAAGAACGGGCGGTTTGGCCCGTATGTCACTGATGGCGAGGTCAACGCGACGGTGCCGAAGGACAAGGATCCGGCCAGCGTGACGCTGGACGAGGCGGTCGAGTTGATCGCGAAGCGCGAACAGAAGATGCGGGACCAGGGCAAGGACCCGCGCGGCAAAGCGAAGAAGAAGGCGACGACGAAGAAGTCTTCGGCGATTGCCAAGAAGAAGAGCTCGAAGAAGAAGGGCACCAAGAAGAAGTCGTCGCGGTCGACGGGCTAGGCGCCGGCGACGCGCGTTAGGGCCGCAATCGGGAGAACCGCGCGGGAGGGCCCAGAGGGCTCGATCCCGCGCGGTTTTGCATTGCCGGCGGGCGGCCAACCGCCGCGCGGCGGGCTGCGCTCCGGCACTTGCTATCATCTCCGGAGGCTGATCGTCTTGCGGGAATCGTGACACCGAGAAGGATGTGGACGGATGCGGGCCGCCTGGCGGATTCTGAAGGATACGTTCATTTCGTTCCAACGTGACGAGGCGATGGCCAAGGCGGCGGCGACGGCGTTCTACACGGCGCTGTCGCTGGCGCCAGCGCTGGTGTTGGTGATCACGGTCGCGGGGGCGGTCTGGGGTCCGAGCGCAGTGCGCGAGGAGCTGGCCGACGAGCTGACGACGCTGATCGGCGCCGCCCCGGCGGAGACGCTGCAGAACATCATTCAACGGGTGCACAACCCGCCGGCGCGGGGGCTGATGGCGTCGATTTCAGCGGTCACGCTGGTGCTGGCGGCCTCGGCGGTCTTCAGCAACATCCAGTCGTCATTGAACCGGATCTGGCACGTGAAGCCGCGGTCGGGGCCAGTGGTCTGGCGGGTGTTAAAGCGGCGGCTGCTAGCGCTGCTGACGCTGGTGCTGATGGCGTTGCTCATTCCGGCGTCGATTGCGCTGTCGACGTTCGTGCAGGTGCTGCGGTCGGCGACGCTGACGGAACTGCAGCGGGTGGACTGGGTATGGACGGCGGCGAGCTGGGGGGCGTCGTGGCTGCTGTACGCGCTGCTCTTTACGGCGCTGTTCAAGGTGCTGGCGGATGCCAAGCTGGCGTTTCGCGACGCGTTCGTGGGGGCGCTGGTGACGGCCACCTTGTTCGCGCTCGGCAAGGAGCTCTTGGCGCGCTACTTGAGCGAGGGACAGGTGGTGCGGGCGTATGGCGGGGCGGCGTCGCTGTTCACGCTGCTGCTATGGGTGTACTACTCGGCCACCATCCTGTATCTCGGCGCGGAGTTCACCGGGGCGTGGGCGCGGCATCATGGGCGGCTGATTCGGCCGGACGAGGACGCGACCTGGGAGAACGGGGCGGAGCAGCCGGCAGCCGGCGAGCCTAGGCGAGCAGGCGATCGAGCAGCTGATTCAGCAGCGCGTTCGTGACGGGCGTGCGGTGGGCGCCTGACTCGATGCTGGCGGGGGGCTGCTGGTTTGGGCCGGGGGTGATCTCGTGGCCGGCGCCCGTGACGAGGTCGGCGACGCTGTCCGGCGTGGCTTCCAGGTGGAACTGCAACGCGAGGACGCGCGGGCCGAGGTTGAAGGCCTGGTTCGGCGTGAGGTCGGTGGCGGCCAGGCGGGTCGCCGCCGGCGGCAGGTCGAACGTATCGCCGTGCCAATGCAGCGGGGTGAACGCGTCCGGCAGGAGCGG
Source organism: uncultured Planctomycetales bacterium (assembly GCA_964499235.1). Lineage (GTDB taxonomy): Bacteria > Planctomycetota > Phycisphaerae > UBA1845 > Fen-1342 > JAFGRR01. The sequence continues at coordinate 6,165 of CAZCKC010000016.1, forward strand.
GCCGAAAGGCGGTTCGGCTGTGACGCGACGGACCGGGAACCAGCCGATCTCCTTGGCCGGTCCGGGATAGACCTGGGCGCCGAGGGCTTTGGCGATGAGCTGGGCGCCGAGGCAGACGCCGAGGACGCGCTTGTTGGCGGCGATCGTGTCGGCGATGCACGCGATCTCGGGGGCCAGCCACGGGTGTTGATCGGTGTCGTTGACGCTCATCGGGCCGCCCATCACAACGAGGACATCAAAAGCGGTCGGCAGGGGCAGCGGTTCGCCCGCGAAGGGGCGGGTGGTCGTGACCGGGTGGTCGTGGCGCGCGGCGTAATCCGCGATCGCGGCCGGGCCTTCGAAGGCAACGTGCTGGAGGACGTGGCAGCGCATGCGGGCATGGTAGGGGGCGGAGATGGTCCCACCAACTGCGGCTGGCAGTCTGCGCGGCTGCGGGCAGGCTTAGCGCGGCGTCGACACCGAGCTGCGGCGGCGGGCGAGGAAGAACGTCGTCGCGGTGAGCAGGGTGAGCGTGGGGGCTGGGCAGAGGGGCGCGGCGGTTGGGGGCGGGAGGTTGTCCTGTGCGGTGACGGTGAGCACGTCCGCGGAGGTGACGGCGGTGGCGTCGCTGCTACGGGCGGTGACGGCGAGCTGGGTGGTGCCGCTGGCGATGGAGGCGGCGGTCAGCTCGAGGACGACGTCCGTTTGCGGTGCGAGCGTGCCAAGCTCGATTTCGAGCAGGGCGTCGGTGATGGCGGTCTGGGGTTCGCCGGCCTGGGCGGTGGGGCTGGCGAACTGGGCGGCGATGTATTCGAGGCTTTCCGAGAGCGGGATGGCGAGGGTGACGTCGCTAGCCGGGCCGTCGCCGGAGTTTGTGACGGAGACACTGAGGCGTAAGGTGTCGCCCACGTCGAGCGCGACGGTGCCGGTGTCGTCGGCCGGCGGGATAATGGCGGCGAGGCCGAGGTTGAGGTTTGGCTCGGGCGGGGAGGTATCGACCGGGGGCGGCGCTTGGATCGTGAGGGCGAGCGAATCGGCGTTGTCAGCCGGATTGTGATCGCCGCCGACGCTGGCCGTGGCAGCGACGTTCAACTGCCCCGTGTCTTGGCGGGTGGGCGTGAAGTCGAGCGTCAGCGTGGCGGCGTCGCCGGGCTGCAGCGCGTTGAGCCACCAGCTCAGGCCGGTGGTGGCGGGCGTGGTCCATCCGGCCGAGGGCGGGTTGACCGTGATGCGGTCGGCGACGCCGGCGGGATCGAAGTCGACGTCGATGACGCCGCCGGCGACGGCGGTGCCGTTGTTCTGGGCATGCACGGTGATCGACGCGGGCTCGCCGGTCTCGATGGCCTCGGGGGCGGAGAGCTGCACGGCGAGGTCGGGTTGGCTGATGTCGACCGTGATCGTGCCGAGGGTGACGCCGTCACTGGGGTTCGCGAGCGTATCGGCGACACCACCGGCCAGGGCGGTGATCGTGTAGGTGCCACTGTCGGCCATGTCCCAGAATCCGCCGGGGGGGGTGAAGGTGTAGGTCGCGGTCCGGGGTGAGCCATTGCTGTCGGGGCTCACGCTTTCGAAGGTGCAAAGCACGCGGAAGCCGTTGGGGCCGGTGACGCGAACGTCGTTGTCGCCGAGCGACGCGATCGCCACGCCGTCGCTGTCGGTGTAGTCGACGGTGAAGCGGTAGATCGTCGGGCCGTCGACGGCCACGACCTGGGCCTGCTTCAGGGTCGGGACTGGACCGGCACTGTCGGCGGCAGCGAGGCTCGCGAGCGCGAGGGTGATAATCCCGGCGACGAGGCGGCCGCTGACGTGTTGCATCGTTCAATTCTCCTCACCTGGCGCGCGGCCCGCGCGTGCCGACTGGATCGGTGGTTCATTTCTTATCGGCGCTGGGGCCGCGGGCGCTTCGCGTGGCGAGGCCCGACGGGTGAACGTCCCCTCCAGTATCGCAGTGTGGCGATTGCGGCGGCGATGTCAATCTGTAGGCGGCAGGGTGGGTGGGATCAAGGCGCCGCGCATAGGTCTGATAAGTTAACGGCTTATGAAGTCGCGTGTACGAATCCGGCTTGGTTTCGATGTGAATGGGGGCGTGAACAGCGATTGGGGCACGAAAACGGGGTTGGGGGCGGGGCAATCCCCCGCCCCCCGATCGTTGTCGCACACCGATGAGGTGTGGGCGCTAGAGGGCCCAGCCGAGGGACACGCCACCGAAGAGGACGTTTTCGACGTTGCTGTCCTCTTTGTTGTAACGGTCGCGGGCGTCGTTGAAATAGAGGAAGCCGCCGAGGGTCACGGTGCCCAGGTCGTCGGAGAGTTTGAGGGCGCCGGTCAGGTCGTAGCTGAGATCGAGGCCGTACTGGAGGTAGGCCAAGCCGATGTCCTCGATGACGGCGATGTCGAGCGTGCGGCCGATGTAGCGGCGGTCGAACGCCAGGGTGAAGCTCGGGGTGACGGTGAGGTGCTCGATGAAGACGAAGTCATGCGAGATGCCGAGCTCGAGCCAGCCGCCGCCGGCGGCCGCGCCGACGTCGTGGGCGTAGAAGAGTGAGGGGTTGAGGATGCCGTCTTCGTTGTCGGGGAAGAGCCACTTCCACATCCAGGCGTCGTTGTGGGCGAAGGCGACGAAGATTTCCTCGGTATTGGCGGCCTTGGCGTTCGGGAAGGTGTAGAAGGTGAAGCCGACCGCAGCGTTGGTTGCGATCGGTTCGATGTCGTAGGACCAGCTGAGGGAGTAGTCGACCTCCTGGAGGTTCTGGCCGCCCTGATCGGGGTCAATCTGATCTTGGCCCGCAAACCACTCGAAAAACGTGCTGAAATTGAAGATACCCCACGTGCCGGGTTCGGCTCCAAAGAGGTCGGCGAGGTCGACATCCAGGCTGGTGGTGAGTTGGTGGTTGGGGTCATCACCGCGTTCGCCGGGGTAATTCGAGAAGTTGATGCCGCGGAAGATGTAGTCGGTGTAGTAGTAGTAGGTGATGTCGAAGGCGAATGGGCCCAGGAGGCTGCCGGCTTTTTCGTCGGTCAGGCTGGCGGATTCCTGGGCGGAGCTCGTTGCCACTGCCGGGGCGGATGGGGGGGCGTCGGCCGTCGCGTCGTCGGTTACGGGCTCCTCCTGGAGCATGGTGAGCAGGGTTTGGTGGCTGCCGGCGGCGGTGGAGTCGGCGACCGGTGGCTGGTCGGCGAAGACCGCGGGCGGGAGGGCGATCATGGCGGTGCTGAGCAGTAGACAGCGCATACGGATCCTCCGTGGCGACACCGTCGACTGGCGCGCATTGGCACGGCAGTAACGCGGTGGCCTGGTAAGGGACGGCGCGTTCCGGGCTAGGCCCCGAGCACGCCTTCGATACCCGCGGCGATGATGCCGCCGATCGCGCCGACCACGCCGGCATTGATGGTGTCGCCGAGCAGGATCGCCCAGTAGTTCTCGGGCAGGCAGTTGCCCGCGGTCTGAAAAACGATGCCGGAACTGGTGAGTAGTGCGACTGTCTTGAGCTTGTACGACTTCATCATCTTGCTCCTGGCTTGGGGTGCGGCGCACCCACGCACGGTTCGACGGGCACCGATGCCCGGTCAGCTTGCTCGACAAACCACGGATCGCGAAAAGAGTTGCCCCGGTCTCGAAGGATAAGCTTCGAGCGCTACCGCCTGTGATCAGCCGTCGGTCGCGGGGACAACCTCAATAAGACGCGGCGGAAGTTAATGCCTGGTTTGAAGATTGCAAGAAAATATCAAAGATAGATCTCACAAATATGGCAGTGGCATGGCTCATGCGAGGTTGGTTCCAGGCGGGTTTACGGGCCCGGCTTCGGGGGTGGGGGCCTCCGCGTGGGCGTCTTGGGCGCCGCGGGCGTCGCGGGTGCCAAGCGTCGCCTGGTGCCCGGTACACAGCTTGAAGGAGTACGGAAGTTTTCTAGTGCCGCACGACCGAAAGCGGGCTAGGATGAAACAAGAGTTGCGAGTCTCTTATTTGGTCGGAGGCAGGTCATGGTTTCATCAGTCAGGTCATCGCGTGAAGGTCGCGGGCTTGCGGGGGGTTGCTGGCGGCTGGGGCGTTCGCTGGGGTTCGTGCTGATGACGAACCTGCACGGGGTGGTGGCGGGGCTGCTGCTGTTCGGCTTCATCGGGCACGTGATCTGTCACGCGATCAGCGGGCCGTCGGATGACGCGGCCCCGTTCTGCTGCTATGCGCTGGCGACGGCGTTAGCGATCCCGGGGCTGGCGATCGTGGCCGTGGTGGTCATGAGCATCATTCACGGGTGGAAGTGGGAGTAGCTTCGCTTCGGGCGGCGTCGCGGATATTCGGCCGGGCGGGGGCACTCGTCGCGCGAGGGGCAGCGCACGGGTGGTCGTTCCGTCCCGCCGACGCTAGACGTGTGCGACGGTTATCCCATCCTTTCTAGCGGGATTTGCGGAGCATGATGATCGACTCGCGTGGGGTGACGCTGTCGAGGCTCCCGAGCTTGCGGCCGGCGCTGATGAGGTGGCGCGCGACCTGGATGCCTGCGGTTTCGTAGCCGAGGGGTTCGGCGATCTCGGGCAGGATGAGGTCGGCGGGGATGTAGACGCCGCGGAGGCGGGCGCCGCCGATGACGATCCAGCAGGGGGCGTCCGCGATGAGGACGCGGTGCCACGCGCGTAAGGCGGTGGTGAGGTCTTCGAAGTAGGAGCGTACGACGCCGGCGAGGCGGTCGAGCTGCCGCTCGCGGAAGCTCTCCGTGACCTCGCTAACGGCCGGCGGCGGCGTGCTCTGCCAAGTTTGCTGGTAGGCGTCGGGGTGCGCGCGGATCTGCGTGGCGCGCTGGGGTACGTCGCTGTCGCGGCCGTACCAGAAGCGGTAAACGCGTTCGAGCGGGCGGTTGGTGCGGGCGTAGTCGTAGCGTGACAGGTACGGCGGCGAGGTGAGGATGCCGGCGATGGTTTCGGGCTCGATGTCGGCCAGCGCGCGGGCGTCGCCGGTGCGGACGTCGACGGGCCGGGGGAGGGGCTGTTTCAGGTCGGCCTTGATGGTGACGAGCGCGCGGGCGACGGTCTCGAAGAGCGGCGGAGGGTCTTTGAGCAGGCGGCCGTCGGCGGCGTGGCGGGCGGCGACGCCGCAGAGCAGGGCAGCGCGGTGGAGGGGTTGCTCGAAGAGTTCGGCGATCTGCTTCCAGGTCATCTCGGGGGTGATGCGTGGGGCTTTGATGAATTCGCGGGCGCCTTTCTGGCGGGCGATGAAGGCGAGCGAGGGGAGGGCTTCGACGCCGACGGCTGGGCGGTCTTGGCGAGCGCATTCGACGGCGACGGTGCCGCTGCCGCTGAAGGGGTCGAGGAGCGGGCCGGGCGGCCGGTCGGCGAAGGCCTCGCTGAGGAAGTGGTGCACGAGCTCCGGCGCGAAGCCTTGGCGGTAGGGGAGCCAGCGGTGGAAGGGCGCGCGGCGGAGGTTCTGGCCGGTGACGAGCGCGGCGAGCTCGGTGCGCTCGGTGTACTGGCCGAACCAGCGGCGCTCGAGCTGCTCGCGGGCGGCGGCGGGCTCGCGCTGGCGGCGCTGGCTGACGTGTTGGCGGCGGTTGCGGGGCATGGGGGTCCTTGTTGCTCGGGGCTGCTGGAGTTTAAACGGGATGGCGGGGAAGGACGCCCGCCGCAAGCTCCCAATCGCGCGCCCCACGCTTCCGATGCCGAGGTTGTTGTCAGAGCAGCGGGGCGGCCATGCGGACGACGCCTTCGATGAAGTCGCGGACGGGGCCGGCGTGGTGGTTGCTCTGGCGGCAGCGGCTGAGCAGGCTCTGCATCCAGGCTGCGACGCGTTGGACGTCGGATGGCGAGTAGATGTAGGTGGCGATTTCGTAGTTGAGGAACAGGCTGCGGGCGTCGAGGTTCATGCTGCCGAGCAGGGCGAGGTTGTCGAAGAGCACCGCCTTGGCGTGGAGCATGCCGTCGGGATAGAGGCAGATCTGCGCCCCCTCGTTCGCCAGCTCACGGAGGTAGGGGCCCCGAACGAGATCGGTGATCGGGTGGTTGGAGCGGGCGGGCATGATGATCCGCACGTCGACCCCGCGGCGGACGGCGAGGCGCAGGCCGGCGTTGAGGATCTCGTCCGGGATGAAGTAGGGCGTGACAACCCAGATCCGCTCGAGCGCGGTGTGCATGTTGGTGAGGATGCTGTCGTAGAGCGGGTCGCCGTCGACGTCGGGACCGGAGGGGACGACCTGGACGCAGGCGTCGCCGGTGCGCGGCGCCGGCGGGGCCTCGGGGATCGCGTCGTTGCGGGCAAACTCCCAGTCACGTTGAAAGACCTCCCAGAGCAGGCGGGCGGCGGGGCCCGCGAGGGTGTAGGCGAGGTCGCGCCACTGCTGGGGGTGGGGCTCGGGGCTGAGATACTCGCGGCCGAGGTTCATGCCGCCGGTCCAGCAGCGGGCGCCGTCGGCGATGACGAGCTTGCGGTGGCTGCGGAGGTCGATGCGGCGGCGCAGGCCCAGCCGCGAGATCGGCATGAACAGCCCGACCTGACCGCCGGCGTCGCGGAAGGGATGGAGCATGCCGCGGAGGGCCTCGCGCGAGCCAAGGTAGTCGAGCAGGAGGCGGACGGTGACCCCGTCGCGGCAGCGCTGGGTGAGCCGCGCGACGATTGCTTCTCCGGTCGCGTCGCGGCGGAGGATGAACATGGTGATGTCGAGGTCGTGCTGGGCGGAGTCGATGACGCTGGTGAGTGCGGCGAAGGCGGCCGGCCCGTCGGAGTGCAGTCGCAGCGTGTTGGTGGTCGTGGCGCCGGGAAGGTGGTAGCTGCGGAGCAGGGCGTCGGTGGGGTGGACGGGGTCAGGGACAGCGGTGTCGTGGACGCCGAGCTCGATGACCCGTTTCTGCTGCATCATGCGGCGGAGCTTGCGGCCGCCGATGAGGAAGTAGAGCGGAATGCCGATGTAGGGCACGAGGATGATGGAGAGGGTCCAGGCGAGGGTGGCGTGGGGGGTGCGGCGCTGGCGGACCAGCTGCACGAGGACCGCGATGCCCAGCAGCAAGCCGAGCAGCAGCGTGAGGTGGGGTAGCAGCGCCCAGATCGTGGTCCACAACGCCCGCTCTCCTGGCGAGTCACCTTCGCGGTACCGGGTCGGCGTTCATCGTACGGCGTCGGGGCGAAATCGCCACTGTTACGCGGGGCGGATGCTGTCCGCAAGTGTAGACGAAAGCGGGCGGCCCGAGTTTGTCGAGTCGCCCGCCGTCGCGAACTCCTGTGGTCAGGCCCGGCGCTCCCGGTGCGCGGGGCGGGAGGCTACGGATTGACCGGCGTGAGCAGGAAGCCGCGGGTGACGCCGTTCTTGAGGCCGGTGCCGACGATCTGGCCGTCGGTATTGACGTCGTAGGCGGTTTCCAGGCGGTCCCAGCCGTGGCCGGCGATGAGCAGGTCGGTGAGGTCGCGCATTTCGCCGCCGGTGAAGACGAAGGCCCGCGCGGTGAGGCCGTCGCTGCTGGCGGCGCCGCCGACGATCTGGCCGGCGTTGTTGATGCCGTAGACGTAGGTCCGCGGCAGGCCGGCGAGTTGGCCGAGGTCGAGGACATAGTCGCCGGCGAGGATGAACGAGCGTTCGGCGGTGCCTTCCCAGGAGTAGCCGGCGATCATGCCGTCGTTGTTGATGACCCAGGCCTGGCTATCGGCCAGCAGGGGTGAACCGAGGTCGGTCAGGTTACCGTCCTGGAAGCGGAAGCCGGTGGAGACGTAAGTGGTCGGATCGACGAGCGTGCCGACGACCTTGCCGTTGTCGTTGATGTCGAAGGCGCCGCTCTGGTAGTAGTCGAGGCCGATGCCCTCCATCACGCCGTTGCGGTAGATGAAGCCGAAGTAGGAGCCGTCGAGCTGGGCGTAGCCGACGACGTCGCCGAGCTCGTTGAGGGCGTAGGCGACGCTGACCGGGCCGCCGAGCGTGCCGAGGTCGGTCATGCCCTCACCGGCGATCCACTTGAAGGCGTGGGTATCGCCGGCCGCGGTGGCGGACTCACCGACGATGTCGCCAGCGTTGTTGATGTCGTAGGCGTGGGCCATGCCGCCGCCGAGGTGGCCGAGGTCGCTCAGCGTGCCGTTCTCGTAGAGGAACGCGCGTTTCTGCCAGGTGTCGGTGTAGTAGTAGCCGACGACGTGGCCGAGGTCGTTGAGCCCGTCGGGCGTGACGCCTTGGGCGCTGAGGCTGCCGAGGTCGGTGATCTCGTACTGGAGGTTCTGGCGCGGCACGATCGCGAGGGCGACGGTCGCCGTATCGACCTGCGGCGGGTCGGCACTGTCGGTGACCGTCAGCGTGTAGGTGGTGGTGGCCGTCGGGAAGACGTCGACCTCGGCGGTGGTGGCGCCGTCCCAGTCGGGGGCGGACCACGCGTAGGTGTAGGGTGGGACGCCACCCTGAGCCGTGCCGCTGAGCGTGATCAGCTTGAGTTCAGGCATCACGAGCCCGTTGCCGGCGTTGGCGACGAGCGGCTCGCAGCCGGTGGCGTCGACGGAGCGGCCGGCGGGCGTGTCGGGACAGGCGTCGCAGTCGTCGGGGACGCCGTCGCCGTCGGCGTCGGCCTGGCACTCGTCGGGGATACCGTCGTGGTTGCAATCGTTGCTGGTGCCGGCGAGCAGGTCGAGGTCGTCGGGCTGGTTGTTGGCGTTGCAGTCGGGATCGCAGGCGTCGAGGACGCCGTTGTCGTTGGCATCCGGCGCACCGCCGGCGAGGTCGCAGCTATCGGGGACGCCGTTGCCGTCGCAGTCGTCGGCGTCGCCATTGGCGATGTCGAGGTCGTCGGGGACGCCGTTGCCGTTGCAGTCGACGTCGCACTCGTCGGGTTGGTTGTTCCCGTTGAGGTCGACGCTGGTGCCGGCGGCGAGGTCGCAGCTGTCGGGGACGCCGTTTGCGTTGCAGTCGGCGGCGTCACCGTTGGCGATGTCGAGGTCGTCGGGGACGCCGTTGCCGTTGCAGTCGGGATCACATTCGTCCGGGACGCCGTTGTTGTTGGCGTCGGTGCTGGTGCCGGCCGCTAGGTCGCACGAATCCGGCACCCCGTTGCTGTTGCAGTCCGCGGCGGTGCCGGCGGTGAGGTCGAGGTCGTCGGGCACGCCGTTCTGGTTGCAGTCGGGATCGCACTCATCGGGGACGCCGTTGCTGTTGGCGTCGGCGCTGGTGCCGGCGGCGAGGTCGCAGCTGTCGGGCACGCCGTTGGCGTTGCAGTCGAGCGCGTCGCCGTTGGTGATGTCGAGGTCGTCGGGAACGTTGTTGGCGTTGCAGTCCGGGTCGCACTCGTCGGGGATGCCGTTGCCGTTGGCGTCGGTGCTGGTGCCGGCAGCGAGATCGCAGCTGTCGGGGATACCGTTGGCGTTGCAGTCGAGCGCGTCACCGCGGCTGAGGTCGAGGTCGTCGGGGACGCCGTTGTTGTTGCAATCGGGGTCGCACTCGTCGGGGATGCCGTTGCCGTTTTCGTCAGCACTCGTGCCGGCCGCGAGGTCGCATGAATCGGGCAGGCCGTTGCCGTTACAGTCGGGCGTGCTGCCGCTGCTAACGTCGTATTCGTCCGGGACGCCGTTTTCGTTGCAGTCCGGCTCGCACTCGTCGGGTACCGCGTTGTTGTTCACGTCGGTGCTGGCGTGGGTGCTGATGTCGAGGTCGTCCGGCTGGCCGTTCGCGTTACAGTCGCTCTCGCACTCGTCGGGGATGCCGTTGCTGTTGGCGTCGGCGCTGAGGCCGGCCGCGATGTCGCAGCTGTCGAGCGCGCCGTTGGCGTTGCAGTCGGCCGCGCCGTTGGCCAGGTCGACGTCGTCGGGCAGGCCGTTCTCGTCGCAGTCGGTTTCGCAGACGTCGGGCACGCCGTTGTTGTTCACGTCGGCGGCGCCGGCGGCGATGTCGCAGCTGTCGGGGACGCCGTTGCCGTCGCAGTCAGCCGCGTCGTTGTTGGCGATGTCGAGATCGTCCGGGACGCCGTTGTGGTTGCAGTCCGTTTCGCAGGAGTCGAGTACGCCGTTGCTGTTGGCGTCGGCCGCGCCGGCCGCGATGTCGCAGCGGTCGAGGATGCCGTTGCCGTCGCAGTCGGCGGCGCCGTTGGCGAGGTCGACGTCGTCAGGCGTGCCGTTGTTGTCGCAGTCGTCCTCGCAGCCGTCGGGAATACCGTTGTGATTGACGTCGGGGACACTGCCGTCGGCGAGCTCGCAGCCGTCAAGCAGGCCGTTGGCGTTGCAGTCGGCCGCGCCGTTGACGATGTCGAGGTCGTCGGGCAGGCCGTTGTTGTCGCAGTCGGTCTCGCAGGCGTCGAGCACGCCGTTGTGGTTGGCGTCGGCAGCGGAGCCGTCGGCGAGCTGGCATTCGTCGGGGACGCCGTCGGCGTCGCAGTCAGCGCTGGTGCCGTTGGCGATGTCGTCCGCGTCCTCGATGCCGTTGCCGTTGCAGTCGTGCTCAAGCGGGTCGTCGCTGCCGCGGGTGCCGAGCTCGAGCCGCAGCTGGAGCTGGTCGTTCAGCGGGCGGAAGAGCCAGTGCCAGCCGAGGTCGAGCTGGCCGGTGAGCTCGACGCGGTGGCCGAGCTGCCCGGCGATTCCGAGGCGCAGGACCTGCGGCCCGTGGCCCGCGACGGCAAGGTCGGCCTCGGGGCCGAGCGGCTCGCCGTTGAGCGCGAGATCGTAAGCGGTGAGCGCGCCCCGGGTGGCCTGGGCACGGAGGTTGAGCGCGTTGGGCGCGGAGCAGGTGACCTGCTTGGCGAGCGTGACGCCGTCGACGGTCAGGGTGGCCTCGCCATTCTCCCACACCAACGTGAAGGTGTGCGGGTCGTCATCGTCCCACGTGAAGTCGCGGGTGACGCCGAGCCCGGCGTCGGCTGCGCGGAGGTTCAGCTCGTAGGTGAAGTTGAGATTCTGGAAGGCACCGTCGCCGGCCTGCAGGTTGGCCTGGAGGCAGGACGTGAAGTCCTCGGCGGCGGCCGCGTCGCTATCGAACCAGGTCAACGTGATCGGGTCGGCGTTGTCGAGGCAGTCGCTGACGCCGTTGCCGTCGCTGTCGACGTCGGGGACGCCGCAGCCGCAGTCGCCGGGCGCGGTCTTGGCCGGATCCTCCGGACAGCCGTCGCAGGCGTCGATCAGGCCGTCGCCGTCGGTGTCGGCTTCGCATTCGTCCGGGATGCCGTTCGCGTTGCAGTCGGGGGCGCCCTGGGCGATGTCCCAGCTATCGGGCAGGCCGTTGGCATTGCAGTCGGCCGCGCATTCGTCGGGCACGCCGTCGGCGTCGAGGTCGTTGCTGAGGCCGCTGGCAAGGTCGCAGGCGTCGGGAATGTTGTTCTGGTTGCAGTCGCGGGCCCGGCCTTCGGCGAGGTCGGCGTGGTCGGCGATCCCGTTGCCGTTGCAGTCGACGAACTCGCGCAGCACCTGTCCGGCGGTGAGCTGGAAGGCGAGGTGCGAGTTCTTCGGTGGATCGGCGGGATTCCAGCTGAGTGCGACGCGGCCTTCGAGAATGAAGCCGCCCTGCACGCCGCAGCGGATTTGGGCGATCTTGAGGAAGCTCTGTTGATGCAGCGGGCCGGCGAGGAGCTCGGCGTTCAGCGGCTGGCCATTGAGGACGAGGCCGTAGAGGTACCCGCCGCCCTGGTTCGCACGGAGGCGGAGGTTGAGCGCGTCGATGCCGGTGACGTCGAGCGCGTGGTCGAGGACGACGCCGTCGACCTCGAATTCGGCCAGCTGACCGTCGTACGTGAAGCGCCAGTGGTGCTCGCCGCCGTTGAGCCAGTCGAAATCCCGCTGCGTGGCGGGCTGGCTGGTGCGTGGGCCGAGGTCGAGCTCGAACGTGAAGTTGCCGTCGAACGCGGCGCTGCCGATGCGGCCTTCGGCGGTGAAGAGGCCGGTGAAGTACTCACCGGCGGCGTGGTCGTCTTCGAAGCCAAGCTCGAGGCAGCCGGCGTCGGGATCGTCGAAGCAGTCGGGCTGGCCGTTGTTGTCGAGGTCGGCGTCAGGGTGGCCGCAGCCGCAGAAGCCGGGGCGGATCTTGCTCGGGTCGTCGTCGCAGTCGTCGCAGGGGTCGATGACGCCGTCGCCGTCGGCGTCGGGCTGGCATTCATCGGGGACGCCATTGCCGTCGCAGTCGCTGCTCGCGCCGCTGGCGATGTCGTCGCGGTCGGGCCGGCCGTTTTGGTTGCAGTCCTTCGGCTCGCATTCGTCGATCAGGCCGTTGTGGTTGTCGTCCGTGGCGGAGCCGTCGGCGAGCTCGCACTCGTCGGGGATGTCGTTGCCATTGCAGTCCTGGCTGGTGCCGTCTGCGAGATCGACGTTGTCGGCGATGCCGTTGGCATTGCAGTCGCCATGGACGAGCAGGTCGAGGATGTTGCGCGGCTCGTCGTCCGGCCAGCAGCCGAGCCCGATCGCGAGCAGCGGCAGGGTGATCAGGATTGAACGCGTGCGCTTCACGGCCAGCTCCTTCGCGGTCCAGCCAGGCAGGCGGACCGCGCCTAAGCAACGACGTTGTTGCTGGACGGTCCCCAAGAGTGAGAATGGGAAATGTTGGCAGCGGAGGCGAAACCGTTTTCGGGCCGGGCAGCAGCTCGTGGGTTATCGGGCTATGGGAACGGGTGGGGGAGATTTCGTGGCCGCGGGTGTTGGCGCGATCTGGGGGTCGTGGTGGGCCTTTTCCAGCGTCGGTCGCTGAACGCCTGGCGGAGTGTGGTTGCGGGGCTGACGACGGCGGGCTGGAGGTACTCGTGCCAGAGCATGGCGAGCCACCAGCCGGGGCCGCGGATGGCGAGGCGGGGGCGATAACCGAAGCGGAGCGACCAGGCGTGGTGTCCGTCGGCCGAGAGCGGGCAGGGCGTTTCGTCGGCGGCGCTCCAGCGGACGCGGCCACAGGCTCGGCAGCGCGGTTTCACGGGGGCGGACTCCTGGCGACCCGCCGCCGGGTGGTGTGCGGCGGGCTGCCAGAAAGTATGCCTAATGAATGGACGCGGTGGCCAGTTGCTTGCGGCGCGGGATGTGTTGCGCGGCTACGTGGCGAGGACGTCCGCCCAGGGGCCGGGGTTACCGGAGGCGACGATGGTTTTCTGGAGCTCTTTGTGGACGCTGTGGAGCTTCACGCACATCCAGTTGGTCGCTTCGTCCGGGAAGATACCGAGGATCTCGCCGAGGTAGCGTTTGCTCTGCTTATTGGGCCAGAAGAGCTGCAATTCGAGGACGGTGGTGTCCTGGGGCGGGTTCTCGGCGGGGATGAGCAGGCCGCCGTGGCCGACCTTGAGGGTGTCCCCGGTGCGGAAGATCTCGCGCGGCGGGACATCGAGCGTCCGGTACTTCAGGCGCATGGTCGACGGCAGCAGGCAGAACTTGCTCCGGAGCATGACCTTGGCTTTTTCGCCGGCGGCCGAGGCGCCCGGCAGCGCCGGGTGGGTGCGGAACTGGAGCACGTAAAGCGAGATCTGGATCGAGTCACCGTGGCGGAGGACGTGGCTGGAGATCCGCTTGTTGTTGACGTAGGTGCCGTAGTTGGAGTTGGCGTCTTCGAGGAGGAACTCGCCATCGTCGAGGACGATCGCGGCGTGGACGCGCGAGACGGTGTGGTGCGGGAGCGTGACGTCGGAGTGCTCGCTGCGGCCGACGGTGATCGAGCCGCCCGGGAGGTAGTAATCGAAGACGCCGATATCGGGTCCGAACACCTTGAGGTAGGGGCGGGTCTCGAGACGCTGGCCGCCGTAGATCGGGGCGCCGATCGGGCCTTCCTGCGGCGAGGTGTCGACCTCGCTGCTGGGGGCGTCGAGCTCGTCGATCGTCGTTTCGTCGAGCGAGGCGCTGGTCGCGTCCTGTGGCTGCTCGGCGGCCTTGTTCTCCGGCATGCCGGAACCCCTTGCGTGAGAAGCGTGTCGCGGGTGGTGCCGGACGCCGGGGCGGGCCAATTGTCCCGTTACTGGCGTCTGGTCGATAGAACCACCGAGGCGGTCACCGTCTGGTAGATCGACCGTCTGACCCGCGGGATGCAGTAGGCCCGCCGATGTTGCAGGAAGCCCGCGATGACCACCTCCGACCCTTCCGGTACGCCCTCGCCGCCGCAAACGGCTGCGCAGGCCGCGATCGAGGCGGCCCGCCGCGCCGCGGCCGATAACGGCGAGGATACGTGGCTGCCAGACCGTGACGGCGCGGAAAGCTCCTTCTTTGCGGACGTTGACGCGCCCGTGCGGCCGCAGGGGCGGACGGACGAGGCAGCGCCGGCGCCGGGCGGGCCGAATGTCGAGGCGGCGTCGGAGCCAGCCGGTCGCGCGCGGGAGGCGGCGGCAGGTGTGGAGACGGTTGCGCCGCACCTGGTGGACATCTGGGGGAGCGACTTCGAGGGCGCGGATCCGGGGGCGACGGTAAAGTCGGCGCACTTCCGGCGGGAGCGGATTCCGATCGCGCGGGAGGCGCCGCCGCTGCCCGACGAGGCGGTGGTCGGCTATGACTTTCTGCGCGTGCTCGGTGAGGGGGGCGTGGGGGTCGTCTACGAGGCGACGCAGAAGTCGGTCGAGCGCAACATCGCCGTCAAGATGATCAGACACGAGCACGGCGGCGACCGCCGCGAGCGGGAGAAGTTCCTGGCCGAGGCGGTGGTCACCGGGCGGCTCGACCATCCGAACATTGTCCCGATCCACGACGTGGGCGCGACGGAGAGCGGCAAGCCGTTCTACGTCATGAAGATGGTGAAGGGGACGCGCTGGAACGACGTGATTCGCCAGCGGTCGCTGGCGGAGAACCTCGACACCCTGCTCGATGTCTGCGACGCCGTGGCGTACGCGCATTCGAAGGGCGTGATCCACCGCGACATCAAGCCGGAAAACGTGATGCTCGGCGAGTTCGGCGAAGTCCAGGTGATGGACTGGGGGCTCGGGCTGGCGGTCAACGCGGACGGCGATGTCGAGGAGGGGCACAGCGATGTCGCGGGCGGGACGCCGGCCTACATGGCGCCGGAGATGGTCACCGGCGACCAGGCGCCCGTCGGCGTCGCGAGCGACGTCTACCTGCTGGGCGGGACGCTCTACGAGGTCGTGACCGGCCTGCGGCCACACGGCGGCAAGCGGGTGCTCGAGTGTCTCGAGAACGCGCATCACAACCGGATCCAGCCGACGGAGCAGCGGGGCGTGCTGGTGGACATCGCGCTGCGGGCGATGGCGACGGCGCCGCAGGACCGCTATGCGAGCGTGCGGGATCTGAAGGCGGCGATCCTCGATTACCAGAACAATGCCGAGAGCATCAACCTGACCGCGCGCGGGATGGCCGACCTCGAGCAGGCGGAGCAGGCACAGGACTACGAGCGGTTCAACCAGGCGATCTTCGCGTTTCGCGAAGCGCTGGCGATGTGGTCGGAGAACGTTGCGGCGCGTGAGCAGATCGTCGCGGCGCAGGCGTCGCTGGCGCGGTGCGCGGTCCAGAAGGCGGACCTCGACCTGGCTGCGTCGGTACTCGATCCGGATGAGCCGGCGCACGCGGGGTTGCGGCGCGAGGTGGCGGCGGCGCAGCGGCGGCGGGCGCTGGCTCGGCGCCGGCTGCGGAACGTGCGCATCTTTGCGATCGGGGCCACGGTCGCGACGCTGGTGATCCTGGCGACCGCTTCGATCGTGATCGCGCGGGCGCGCGACCAGGCGGTGCAGGCGAAAGAGGCGGCCGTCCTGGCGCAGCAGGCCGAGGCCGAGCAGCGACGAATCGCGGAGATTGCCAGCGCGAAGGCACGGGCCGAGGAACAGCGGGCAGTCGCGGCCAAGGAAGAGCTCGAGGACGCGATCCAGGCGATGGTTCAGGCCCGGAGCGACGAGGAGCGGGCCAAGGCGACGGCGCAGGCCGCTGTCGTGATGGCCGAGCAGGCGCAGGACAAGCTGGCCCGGACCGGGATGTTGCTGGACGCGTCGTGGTGGGTGTTCGACGCGGCCGCGGCCCGGCAGCGGCAGCAGGCGGCCGCGACGGTGGACCAGCCGGTCGAGCGGACGGTGCGGCTGCCGGGCGGCGTGTCGTTGGGGCTGGTGCTGATCCCGCCGGGTGAGTTCGTGATGGGCTCGCCGCCGAGCGAGACGCAGCGGGCGGCGGATGAGTACCTGCACCGCGTGAGGCACGTGCGGCCGTTCTACCTCGCGGCGACCGAGCTGACCGAAGCGCAGTGGGCGGCGGTTGTCGGCAGTGCGCCGGCGTGCGCCGCGGGGCGTGATGTCGCGGAGGAGCTGCCCGTCGTCGGGGTGACGTACGAGGCGGTGGTGAACGAGCTGCTGCCGGCGCTGCAGCAGTGGGCGCCGCGCGGCTACCGCTTTGTGTTGCCGACCGAAGCCCAGTGGGAGTACGCCTGCCGGGCGGGCTCGGCCGCGGCATTTCACAGCGGTGATTCGGAAGCAGCGCTGCAGTCGGTTGGTTGGTACGTGAGCAACAGCGAGCGCCGGGTGCACGCGGTGGCTGAGAAGCAGCCGAACGCGTTCGGGCTTTACGACATGCACGGCAACGTCGGCGAGCTGTGCCGCGACACGTACGATGCCAACTACTACCTCCGGGCGCCGCGCGAGGATCCGGTGTGCGACACGAATGCCGACCAGCGGGTGGTCCGCGGCGGGAGCGTGCTCAACACGCCGCGGCACACGCGCTCGGCGTACCGCAGCTACATCTACCGCAAGAACCACTACGACTTCGTCGGGCTCCGGTTGGCGCTGGTGCCGGACGACGACTAAGCCGCAAGCCCCTCGGATCGCAAGCAGGCCTCCCGGCGCCAGCCGCTCCAGGTTCGGGCTACCGGACCGGGAACTGGTTGTTGAAGAGGTTGTCGGCGGGGGCGGCGGCCTGCTGGTCGGCGACCATCCGCTGGACGAAGGCGGCGAAGACGTCCTCGGCCACGCGATCCCACGATTTCCGCATTTCTGCGACGGTCTGGCGGGCAGTGGTCCGGGCGTTGTCGGCTAGCGGATCAAGTGTCTGCGGGTCGAGGTCGACACGGCCGGCGAGCCGGGCGTCCGCGAGGGCTCGCTTTAATGCAAAGAGCGCCTGCGACTGGGCGAAGAGCTCGCCGTTGGCGTCCATCAGGCGCTGCAGGGCGGCGGTCACGACGTCTTCGAGCACCTGGTCGAAGCGGCCGGCAGCGCCGGCTTCGGCGGCCGCTTCGAGGGCAGCCTGCAGGGCGGCGCTGGCGGCGGTGACCTCGGCGCGGACACCGTTCAGCAGGTCGAGCTCGTCGCTGAGGTCGAGATTGAGGCCGGCGGCCGCGGCGCGGTCGAGCTCCGCGCGCAGGGCCGTCTCGGCTTCGGCCGCGGTCCGGTACATAAAGGCGGCTTCGCCGACGGCGCGGAAGGCGGACTGCAGGTAGGCGGCGAGGTCTTCGCCGCCGTCGGCGTAGGCCCCGAGGATCGAGTCCCAGGTCGCGCGGAAGACCTCGGGCTGGCTCTCGTCGGTCATCAGCGTTTCGGTGTCGAAGATGACGGAGCGGATGCGGATCGAGAGCTCGTCGACGTCGTCGAGCAGGAGCTCGAATTCTGATTCGTGGCGGGCGCTGGGGTTGGCCGACGTGGTCACGGTGGTGTCGTTGGCGCCGACGGCCGGGTCGCGTGGGGTCGCGGGCCCCGGTTCGCCGTCTGGCGAGGCGTCAACTGGATCGGTCGCGGTCTCGTTCGGACCGGCGTCGGCCGGCGCGGCGACCTCGTTGGGTTCCTGGATTTCCGTGGCTTCGCCGCTGTCGGCCGGTGGATCGTCGCCGCCCGTGTCACCGGGGTCGCGCGGGTCGCGATCGTTCTCCGGTTCGGTTTGGTTGGTCGTGTCTGACGCGGTCTGGTCAGCGTCGGGCTCGCCTCCCGCGCCAGGGCGGTCGGGTCGCGGGAGCTGCGGATCGGCGCCGCCGGGGTCATCGTCGGATTGCTCCTGGCGGACGAGCAGCGTGAGGGTCGCGGTGGCCTGGGCGCCGGCTAGGTCGGTCGCCGCGATGGCGATCTGCCAACTGCCGGCGCTGCCGAGCGGCGGGCGGCCGGCGAGCGTGAGCTGCTGTCCGTCAAACGCGAGCCAACTCGGTAGCGGGTCGCCGCCGACCAGGGTAGCGCTGAACGTGAGCTCGTCGCCGGGGTCGATGTCGGTGAAGAGGTTGCGCGGCAGCGCCTGCTCGAAGGCCGCCAGCTCGGTTGTCTGCTGGTCGGGCGGATCGAAGGCGAGCGTTGGTGCGTCGTTGACGTTGCGGACGGTCAGGTCCGCGATCGTCGCCGTCAGGCTCAGGCTGCCGCCCGTGGTGGCGAGCGTGGCGTCAACGGTCTCGCCGGCCGCGCCAGCCGTCCCGTCCCAGGCATGAAAGCCGATCGCGGCCGGCAGCTGGCCGTTGTAGTCCGCGTCAGGGGTAAAGCGGATGCGGTCATTGCCGGCGAGTAGCAGTGCCTTGGAGGGGCTGGCCTCAGACACGTCCTGCCAGGAAGCCCCAGCGTCGTAGGAGACCTGCCAGGTGCCGTGCGTCGTGTCGAGGGCGGTCAATGCCACGCCGAGCGGGCGGTCGCCGTCGACGTCGTGCACTTGTTCGGCGAGCAACTCGCTGATGGAGACGCCGCTCCCGCCGACCGTGTCCTCGGCGATCGTTGGGACGGTGAAGTCGGCGTCTGGATCGATCGTCGGCGCGTCGTTGACCGGTGTGACGGTCAGCGCCGCGTCGGCTGTCGCGTTGCTGAAGCTGGTTTGGCCGCCGTTGATCGAGGTGTCGACGATGTCGCCCGCGGCGTGGTTGCGCTGGTCCCAGGCGCGGAAGCTCAGGGCGTCGTCGAGCGTGCCGTTCCAGTCGGTGCTCGGCTGGAAGCGGATCAGGTCGTTGCCGCGCAGCAGCAGTGCTTGGTCGGCACGCACAGCGCCCGTTGCTTGCCACGTCAGGCCGCCGTCGAGCGAATACTCCCACGTGCCGTGGTCGGCATCGAGGTCGATCAGCGCGATCCCTTCCGGGTCGTTGTTGTAGTCAGTCAGGGCGCCGGGGCCGGCCGAGTCAATCAGGTCGCCGACCCGCATGCCGCCGTTCCCGACCGCGTCCTCGGCCAGCGGGCTCAGCGTGAAGTTGCCGCCCCCGTCGAGCACGGGCGCGTGGTTCGGAGCCGTCACGCTGACGGTCACCCGCGTGCCGAGCCCGCCCTCGCCGTCGCCGCTCAGCCCGCCGAACTCGATGAAGTAGCCGCGCGAGGTCGCCTGCGCATGCCAGCGGCCGTCGGCTTCCATGGCGAGGTAGTCGCTGCCGGTCCCTGTCGCGGGCTGGCCGCCGTCCCAGTTCGTGTAGGTGGAAACCGGGTCGCCGTCGGTGTCGGTGCCGTGGAACTGCTGGCCCGCTTCGGGGCCGCTGCTCCAGAACCAGTCGTTGGGTGTCGTGGCGTCGGTGCCGGCGATCCAGGCGCTCTTCGGCGGGAACGGCGGGCCGCCGATCGAGTTGACCAACGGCGAGAGCAGCGCGGTCTCGGCCGTGCCGGTGACCGTTGCCAGGTAGCCCTGCAAGCCGCCCAGCGTGACGCCTTCGGCGTCGGACTTGGCCGCCGACCAGGTCGTGTTCACGGGGACGAGCTGGTAGTAGTGGCCGGTGATCGGCGAGTAGGTGTACCCGGTCAGCACGTCGCCGAGCTGGAAGTAGACACTGCGCGGTGCTTCGTCCGGGGTGAGCGAGGTGTTTTCGTAGGTGACGCTGCGGAGCAGGGCCTGGTAGTCAGCGAGGCTGGCGACGCCGCTGAAGATGAGCTCGCCGTTGGCAGGGTCATAGTTGGCCGTCACGCCGATGGCGCCGGCCAGGCTCGCGTCGTAATCGAGATGGTCCTCGGTCGGCTCGAACGTGTCCTGCTCGATGCGGACCGTGGCGCCGTTGAGCAGGCCGTCGCCGCCGGTGGCATCGGTGAGCGTGAGATTGCTGTCGACCGCCACGCCGCCCTGGCCGCCGACGGCGCCGGCGCTGTTGCCGCTGTCGGTAATCGTTGGCGTCGGGCCGAGCGTGCCGTCGAAGTCGTCCAGGCGCTCGGCGACGAACCAGGTTGCGGCCGAGCGGGCATCGCTTTCGAGTTGCCAGTCACCGCCGTGGGCCGGGTTGCCGGTGAGGTCGTCGGAGCCGGCGACCGCGACGCCGAGGGTGGCCTCCAGGCGCGCGAGCAGGGCGTGACCCGCCTCACCAGCGGCCACGTGGCAACTCAACAGGTCGAGCCGGGCGGCCGGCGTGAACCGCTGCTTGAGCGCGGCCAGGAACGCTTCACTCGCGGGGGCGCCGCTGCTGTCTGGCTGGAGAACAAGATCGTCGGTGATCGCGAGCGTCCCGGGCTCCGTGCCGTGGACGGCGATGGCGAGTTGCTCGAGGGGCTGGTCTGCCAAGGCCGCGTCGAGGCGGGCCAGCAGCGCCGGGGCTCCGGTCGTGGCGGGGTCGAAGGTGACGACCCGAACGTCGCGGGCGGCCGCGGCGGCGAGGTCCTGGAAGTCGGGTACGTTGGTCGCGAGCAGGAGGACGCGCGCGGGGGGCAGGGCGGCGGCGCTGTCGACAAGCAATTGCTCGAGCGGGCTGGCGGACAGGTCGGCAGGCGGCGGGGGCGCCGGTGTGTCGGCCGCGGCGGGTGTCACGTCGAGGGCGGCTTCTGGTGCTTCGGCCGCCAGGTCGACGGCGATGAGGGCGGCCGCGTCGAGGACGATGCGGGGCTCGAGGGCGCGGAGGCGCGGGGCGAGGTCGCTCCGGGCCCAGGGCGCAAGATTGTCGCCTGGCTGGAAATCGTGCGTCGGCATCGGCTCTCGTCTGGCGGGCTGGCGCGCCGGCGGTCCCGCTATGTCGATCATCGGCTTGAACGCGATGCGCGGTTGGCTAGGGCGGTGCCGATGGGCCCGAAAACCGCGCCCGGTGAGCCACGTGAAGTATTGGATGGGATTGGGACGCCGGCCAGCCGGGGGGGCGCGGGCTCGCGGGGGCCGATATCCTCATTTCTTTGCGTTTTTGGCGGCGGGATGCGGGGTGCATCGGGGTCATGGCCGCTGCCGATACTCGGACTGATGAGCGCGCATGATAGCGTTTTCTGGCCACAGCCACCGGGAGCGGCCGGTCGCTGGCAATGGTGTGGGCTGCTGCTGGCGGTGGTCATCCCGTTGCTCGGCGGGTGTCAGGCCACGTTGCCGACGGCGGCGGCGGTACGGGCGGCGAACGCCGAGGCGGACCTGGCGGCGTTTCGCAGCTACGGTCCGACGATCGACGCCCCGCTGACGCTGGCTGACGCGATCGACTACGCCTTGCAGCACAACGTGGACGTGTGGGTGGCGGCGCTGGAGCGGGAGTTCCAGGAGGAGCTGCGGACGCAGGCGCGGCTGCGGCTGCTGCCGAAGCTGACGCTGGGTTACGAGTACGACGAGCGTTCGAACCTTGATGCGGCCTCGTCGCGGAGCCTGCGGACGGGACAGCAGTCGCTCGAGCCGTCGTACTCGGCGGAACGGCTGCACGAGGGGTGGAACATCGGGGCGACGTGGAGCCTGCTCGACTTCGGGATCGCGTATTACCGGGCGGCGCAGCAGGTGCGGCGGGTGGGCGTGGCGCTGGAGCAGGAGCGGCGGGCGCGTCAGAACCTGGCGCTCGAAGTTACGCGCGTCTACTGGAAAGCGGTGGCGATTCGCGAGGTTGCGCTCCAGGCGGAAGCGGTCACCACCGACGTCAACGCGCAGCTTGAAGCGCTCGCGCGACAGGTCGACAGCAAGGCCGTGTCGCAGGCGGATGCATTACGCGAGCAGGCCCGGCTGCTGGAGCTGCTGGACGAGCTGCAACGCTACGCGCGGGGGTACCGCAGCGCGCTGACGGAACTGGCGACGCTCCTGGGGCTGCCACCGGGGGCGGAGCTGACGCTGGCGGAGATCGAGCTGGATTGCGTGGCACACACGGCGGGTTTCGACGTGGCGGCGCTGGAGCGGGAGGCGTTGCTCAATCGGCCGGAGCTGTTCGAGAAGGACTTCGAGCACGCGATCACGCGTGACGAGGTACGGATCGCGATCGCAAAGGCGTTTCCGAACCTGTCGCTGTTCTGGCGGTTCGATCGCGACGAGAACCTTTTCCTGGTGCACAACCAGTGGAACACGCTGGGGCTGGCGGCGACGTGGGACCTGCTCGCGATTCCGCAGCAGCTGCAACAAGCCGGCGCGCTCGAGACACAGGCCGAGCTGGTCAGCCGGCAGCGGCTGGCGGTAGCCATCGGGATCCTGACGCAGCTGCACTTGGCGGTGCTGGAGCATGCTGAGGCGCGGGATGCGTTTGCCTTGTCGGGTCGGATTGCTGATACGCGGGGGGCGTTGCTGGCGGCGACCGAAGCGGTCGCGGCCGACGGCAAGCTGGCGGCGACGCGGGCGCTCGAGGAGCGGCTGCGATACCTGAAGGCACGCGCCAAGCACCTGAGCCAGTTGGTCGATATCAAGACGGCCGAGGCGCGGGTGCTCAACACGGTCGGGCGGCCGCCGACGACGCTGGCGCAGCCGGGGTGGGACGCCGCCGAGGATTCGGCAGTGACGTCTGAGGGGGCGCCGGCGTGAGTTGGATCGGGCAGCCACGGTTGCTTGGGCTTGCGGTGGTCGGGCCGCTGCTGTTCGCGTTGCTGCTTGGTTTGGAGCGATCCGACGCGGCCGCGGCGGCGGCCGGCGAGGGGCTGACGGTCAACACGGTGCTGTCGCCGCTGCGGCAGGCGGTCCTGTCGGCCGAGGTGGCGGGCGCGGTCGAGCAGCTGAACGTGGAGCTGGGCAGCGCGTTCGCGGCGGGCGACCTGTTGGTCGCGCTCGACAGCACGCCGCATGCGGCGCGGCGGGACGCGGCCGCCGCCAAGTTGTCGGCAGCGGAAGAGCAGCTCGAGCAGACGCGGCAGCTGCACGCATCGGGACTGCGCGAGCAACGGGCGACGGCGGTGCTCGAGGCGGCGCGGGAGAACCTGGCGGCGCTCGAGGAGATGTACGCGGCCAACAACGCCTCGCGGATCGACCTGGCGAACGCGCGGCGGGACGTTGCCACGGCGTACGCGGACCTGGCGCTGCTGGGCGTGACCGCGGCGCAGGAGCGGATCCAGGCCGAGCGGGACGTCGCCATCGCCCGCGAGGAGCTGCGCCTGGCGGAAGAGGCCTTGGCGGACTGCCGCTTCGTCGCTCCCTTCGCCGGCCGCGTGGCCCGCGTGTTCGTCGCGGAACACGAGACCGTTCAGCGGCACCAGCCGGTGGTCGAGGTGATCGACGACCGCGTGCTGCTGGCGAAGTTCCTGGCGCCGACGAGCGCTTTCGCGGAGCTCGAGCGGGGACGCGAGGTCGCGGTGCGGGTCCAGGAGACCGGGACGCAAGCCGTGGGGGTGATCGTCCGCATCGCGCCGACGTTCGACGCCGTGAGCAAAACGGTGGAGGTGCACGCGCGGATCGAGAACGCCGACGCCCGCCTGCGGGCGGGCATGAACGGGCGGGTACGGCTGCCGGCGCGTGCGGAGCCGGAGTGATGCACGAGTGGTACGCGACGGTCACGCCGGCTGCGCCCGTTGAAGCCCCGCTCGCACAGTTCTCGGCGTGGCTGCTCGAGAGCGGCGCCTGCCGCAATCGGCGCGAGTTGCGTTTCTTCCTGCTGAATCGAACGCAGCGCGTGATCGGCTACGACCGGGCGGTCTTCTTCGAGTACGCCGGTGGGCGGCCGCGGGTCCGCGGGGTCAGCGGCGAGGACGCGGTGGAGTCGACGGCCCCGAGCGTACAGGCGTGGCAGCAGGTCGCCGCGGCGCTCGAAGCGCCAGCGGACGTGCAAGTGCTTGATGACGAGCACGCTCCAGCCGCTGCTACGTGGTCGGAACTGAGCGGACGGACGGAGGGGTTGGCGGTCTTGTGGCTGCCGATCGTCGTGGACGGACGCCTCCGGGCGGCGCTCTGGATCGAGCGCTGGCAGGGGCGACGCTTCACACCTGGCGAGAACCGCTTCGCGGAATCGGCATCGCGGGGGGCCGCGGTCGCGTGGCGGGCGACGGCGCCGCGGCGGTTGTCGCGTCTCTTGAATGGCCTCTCGCGGGGGCGGGCGGTCGCGATTGCCGCCGTCGTTTTGATTGCGTTGCTGGTGCTTGTACCCGTACGGCTGCGGATCGTGGCGCCGTGCGAGGTCGTGCCGGCTGAGCCGCATTTGGTGGCCGCCCCGCTCGGCGGGGTGATTGCCGAGCTGCTCGTCGAGCCGGGAGCGGTGGTCACGCCGGGCACGCTGCTGGCGCGCTACGACGGCCGCGTGGTGCAGCAGGAACTGCGGATGGCCGAGCAGCAGGTGGCCATGATCGCGGCCGATCTGGAACGGGCACGCGCAGCAGCGTTCGACGACCCGGCGACGCGGGCGGAGGTCGCGCTGCTGACCGCGCGGCTGGCGCAGGAGGAGGCCCGCCTGGAGATCGCACGCGACCGGGCGGCGCGGCTCGAGGTTACGGCGCCGGTCGGCGGGACACTTGTCTTCGACGATCCCAGCGCCTGGCAGGGGCGGCCGGTGCAGCTCGGTGAGCGCATCCTGACGATCGCGGACCCCGAGCGCTCGAAGCTACTCATTCGGCTGCCGGTGGCGGATCGTCTGGCATTCGACACAGCGTCGCCCGTGACGGTGTTGTTCGATGCGGATCCGGCCAAGCGCGTGACGGCCGAGCTGCGTTTCGTCGCGAACCACGCGGAGACGGCGACTGACGGTCGCTCGTTCTTCCGGGCCGAGGGGCAGTGGGCCGGCGACGTCCGCGGACAGCTCGGTGAGCGCGGCTCGGCAGTCTTGTACGGCGACGAGGTGTCGCTGGGGTACTGGCTGCTCCGTCGGCCGCTGGGCACGGTCCGCCGGTTTCTGGGGATCTAGCCATGAGCACCGCTTCCGCAGCAATGGCGTTGCCCGCCCTGCGGCCGGACGTCGAAGTGCTGGCCGGCCCCACCGACGCGAACGGCGCGCCGACCTACACGATTCATGATCCGGTCAGTGGGCGCTTTCTCCAGGCGGACTGGAAGCAGGGCGAGATCCTGCAACGCCTGCAGGAACCCACCGACGCGGCGGCGTTGTGCGCAGCGCTGACGACCGAGACGACGTTCCGTTTGACGCCGGCGATGGTCGTGGCGTTCTGTCAGGGCTTGCAGCAGGAAGGGCTGACGTGCGGGCCACGCGCGACGCCGGAGCGAACGCCGAAGCAATCGCTGCTCGGCAGATGGCAGCTCCTGTTTCGCCATTTGCTGTACTGCCGGATTCCGTTGTGGCGGCCGGACGCGTTCCTGGCGGCGGCCAGCCCGGGGATGCAGATCCTGACAGTGCGACCGGTCGTCTGGCTGGTCGTTCTCGTGGGTGTGATCGGCTCGCTCGGCACGCTCCAGCAGCTGGATGCGTACCTGGCGACGCTGCCGGCGTTTCTGACCGTGGGCGGGCTGCTGGCGTTCGGGGCGACGTTGCTGGCGGTGAAGGCCGGCCACGAGCTGGCGCACGCGTTGACGGCACATGGGTACGGTTGTCGCGTGCGCACGATCGGGGTGGCGCTGATCCTGCTGATCCCAGTGGCGTACTCGGACGTGACGGACAGCTGGCGGCTGCCGGATCGGCGCCGGCGGATCGCGATCGCGCTGGCGGGGGTGGGATTCGAGCTGGCGCTGGCGGGGATCGCCCTGTTTGTCTGGTGGCTGAGCCCGCCGGGCATCGTGCGGAGCGTGGCATTCGTGCTGTCGTCGGTGACGCTGATCACGACGCTGCTGGTGAACTTGAACCCGCTGATGCGGTTTGACGGCTACTACGCGCTGAGCGACTGGCTGGGGATCGACAACCTCCAGGCGCGCGCGGCGGGCTTCCTGCGGCAGGGCTTTCGGCGGGGCGTGGTGGGACTCGCGCTACCTGCGGCCGAGCGCAGCAGCCCGGTACGATTGCGCCGCATGCTCGGACTGTATGCCGGGTGCGCGTGGCTCTATCGGCTCGCATTGTTCGCGGGGATCACATGGCTGCTGTATCACTGGGGCGCAAAGGTCGTGGGGATCGGGCTCGGCGTGACGGCGCTGGCCACGTTCTTCGTCGGACCGGTGGTGCGCGAGGTGCGAACCACGTGGCAGCTACGGCGGCGATTTCGCCCCGGTTGGCGGCAGGGCGTTTTGTGGCTTGCGTTGGTCGGGGCGGTGCTATGGGTCGCGTTGCCGTGGCCGCGGCGGGCGGCCGCGCCGGCTGTCACGTTCGCGGCGCAAGAGCAGACGCTGTACGCGCCGCACGCGGGCGAGCTGACCGCGATCGCGGTGCGACGGGGTGAAGCGGTGGCGGCTGGGGCACCGATCTGCGTGATCACGCCGCCGGCCCTTGCAGCGCGGCAGGCGGCGGCCGCCCACGCGGTCACCGCGACCTCCGTTGCCCACGCACGGGCGGAGCAGTCGCCGGCCGCCCGGGCAACGCTGCCGCGGCTGCGCTCGCAAGGGGTGCGGGCGGAGGCGGAGCAGGCGGGCCTGGCAGAGCTCGCGCAGCGGAGCGTGCTCCGCGCGACAGCGGGCGGCCAGCTCGTCAGCTGGTCGGATGTCTGGCGTGTTGGTAGCCACGTGCCGAGCGGGGCGGTGCTGGGACGGATCGCGGCCGGCGATGACGTTCAGGTGCGGGCCTACGTCCAGGTGGGGCGTTATGACGAATTGGCGGTTGGGGCGGAAGTCTGGCTGCAGCTCGGCGACGGCGCGTGGCACGCGGCCACGGTGCGGCAGATCGCCCGGGCGCCGGCGGCGACGATCACGCCGGCCGAGCTCACCGACCAGCAGGATGGCGCGATTGCGGTGACGCCGACGCGGGGGCAACTGGTCCCGCGTTCCGGGTGGCGGGCGGTGCGGTGCGAGCTGGCCGAGCCCGGCGCGCGCCCGGCGGTCGGCGCCGTGGGGCAGCTCTGGTTCTGGACGGAGCCGCGCTCGTACCTGATCGAGTGGTTGCGGTACGCCGGCCGGGTGCTCGTGCGCGAATCGAGTTTCTGACGGTTCAAGCCGCCGACCGGTGACAGCGGCGGCGCGTTGGCGCGCCGCAACCGGGCAGCTAGCCTATGATCACGCGGTGCTCGAGGGGAGTGCCCGCGCTGTTGATCCAGCCACTGGGAGGAACGCGCTCATGGTCCTAACGCCATCCACGATGTTGCCGCTGGGAACGCCGGCGCCGGATTTCGCCCTGCCGGACGCGCAGGGTCAGACGCATCGCCTGAGCGATTTCGCGGACGCGCCGGCGCTGCTCGTGATCTTCATGTGCAATCACTGTCCGTACGTGAAGCATGTTCGCAGCGCGCTGGCGGACCTGGGCCGCGAGTACCAGCAGCAGGGCGTCGCGGTGGTCGGCATCAACCCCAACGATGTGGCCAACTATTCCGACGACAGCCCGGAGAAGATGATCGAAGAGATCAAGAGCGCCGGCTACACTTTCCCTTACCTCGTCGACGAATCGCAAGAGGTGGCGAAGGCGTACAAGGCGGCGTGTACCCCGGACTTCTATGTCTTCGATCGCGAGCGCAAGCTGGTTTATCGCGGGCAGATGGACGACAGCCGGCCGGGCAATGATCAGCCGCTGAATGGCGAGGACCTGCGGGCGGCGCTCGACGCTGTCTTGGCCGGCGAGCCGGCGCCGGCGGATCAGAAGCCGAGCATCGGCTGCAACATCAAGTGGAAGCCGGGCAACGAGCCGGACTACTTCGGCTGAGCGCGGCCGCTGGTGTGCTGTCGCTCAAGCGGCGCTTGCGGGTTTCCCCGCACTTTGCGCACTTAATCCTTTTAGTATGATTTGGGGTTACCACCCGCGCGGGGCGCTTTCCTGAGCGTTCAGCGCGGGCGCTGTTGGTAGCTCGCGCCGCGTCCTCGGCCCCGCGTCTTGGCGGGGTCGCCTTTCAAGCGCGCGGCCGAGGTTGCCGTGCGTTCAGGTAGCCGCACCTCATTTCGCCAGGAAAGGAAGCACGATGACGCAAGC
>CAZCKC010000017.1:0-15513 GCA_964499235.1 uncultured Planctomycetales bacterium
TTCCCTCTGGGGCGGCAGCCGGGCGGAGCCACGGGAAAGATGGCGGATCGATGGTTCGCCGTACCTGGGTCCCTCGAAATCGTGAACTTCGGCAAGGAGCACCAGGGACAAAAATCGGGTCGAGGACCCGACCTACGTCTTCTGCCAGCGAGGAGGCCGGTGCCAAAGAAAAGGTGGGGGCTCGATGAGCCGCCCTACGTCTGGTGAAGGGTGGACGGTGCGGAGGTGGGAGGGGGTGCTTGCCACGCGACCACGGCCAGCATGGGCGTGGCACCATCACGTGTGTCGGATGGCGAGCGGTCGTTGCGTCACGGGGCCGGTGGGCGTTGGAGGGGGAAGAGGATGACGTCGCGGATCGAGGGGCTGTTGGTCAGGAGCATGACGACGCGGTCCATGCCAATGCCGAGGCCGCCGGCCGGGGGCATGCCGTACTCGAGCGCTTCGACGAAGTCCTCGTCCATGACGGCCATCGTCTCGTCCTCTTCGCCGCGGAGCTGCTGGCTGAAGGTTTCCTTTTGGACCAGGGGGTCGTTCAGCTCGCTGTAGGCGTTGCCGATCTCGGTGCCGTTGATGAAGGCCTCGAAGCGGAGGGCGAAGGCGGGGTCTTCCGGCGAGCGTTTCGTCAGCGGGCAGAGCGGGGCGGGGTAGTCGACGACGAAGGTGGGGTTGATGAGCTGCGGCTCGACGTAGTGCTCGAAGAGCTCGTTGATCACGACGGCGTCGTCGAGCTTGGCTTCCTCGATGTGGAGCTCTCTCGCGCGGGCGCGGGCGGCGGCGATGTCGGTGATCGGCAGGCCGACGTGCTCGGCGAAGAGGTCGGCGTACTTGCGGCGCGGCCAGGGGCGGGTGTAGTCGATCTCACGGTCACCAAAGGGGATCTTCGCTGCGCCGATGACCTGCTCGGCCGCGCCGCCGATGATCTCCTCGGTGATGGCCATCATGTCGTGGTAGTCGCCGTAGGCCTGGTAGAGCTCGAGCAGCGTGAACTCCGGGTTGTGGCGGGGGCTGATGCCCTCGTTGCGGAAGTTGCGGCTGAACTCGTAGACCCGCTCGAGGCCGCCGACGAGGCAGCGCTTCAGGTAGAGCTCCGGCGAGATCCGCAGGAAGAGCTCCATGTCGAGGGTGTTGTGGTGGGTCGTGAACGGCCGGGCCGCGGCGCCGCCGTAGATCGGCTGGAGGACGGG
The DNA here is from genome assembly GCA_964499235.1 of uncultured Planctomycetales bacterium. GTDB lineage: Bacteria > Planctomycetota > Phycisphaerae > UBA1845 > Fen-1342 > JAFGRR01. The sequence goes on from CAZCKC010000017.1 coordinate 1,185, forward strand.
GGTGTCGACCTCGAGGAAGCCGCGGGCTTCGAGGACGCGGCGGGTGTGGGCGATGATCTGGGCCCGCTGGACGAAGACCGCGCGCGAGTCAGGGTTGGCGAAGAGGTCGACGTAGCGGCGCCGGTAGCGGGCCTCGACGTCGGTGAGGCCGTGCCACTTCTCGGGCGGCGGCCGGAGGGCTTTGCTGAGCAGTTGCAGGTCGTGGAGCCAGAGGGTGAGCTCGCCGGTTTTGGTGCGGCCGAGGACGCCGGAGACGCCGACGATGTCGCCGAGGTCGAGGAGCTTGGCGACTTTCCAGGGGGTGAGGGGGCCGTCGGATGGGGCGGCGGCGGTTGAGTCGCCGGGGGTGTCGGCGGCTGGTTCAGCGACTTGGGCTTCCTGGGCGGCGCGGATCATCTTTTTGCTGAGGGCATACTGGAGGTCGCCGGTGCGGTCGCGGACCGTGAGGAAGATGAGGTTGCCGAAGGCGCGGTAGAGGACAACGCGGCCGGCGGCTTGGAAGGTGGTTTCGGGGGTGGGGTCGAGGATCTGCTCGGGGGCGATGTCGAGCTGTTCGGCGGCGGCCTTGATGTCGGCGTGCGCGGCAGGGGCCGGGAGGTCGCCATCGGCCTGGGGGGGGAAGCGGTGGCCGTAGGGGTCGATCCCCAGTGCGCGGTGCTTTTCGAGCTTGGCGAGGCGGTCTTGGCGCTGGTCACTCATGGGCGCGACTATAGCGGTGGTGTGGGGCAGGGGCAAAAGGGGCGGTAAACGGCGCCAACCCGTGATTGGCGGCGGGGACGGCGAGGGGCTCCCGACGGGGCAGGACCACTGGCGGTTGGGCGGATTTCCGGAGCTACTCCTGTAGCGCGACCTGCAGTGTTGCCAGGTCGGCGAGGTCGGTGTCGTCGTCGCGGTCGAGGTCGGTGGCTTCGTGGGGTGGTAGTGGGGGGATTTCGGGGCCGGTGAGGGCGTGCATGAGGAAGTAGGCGTCGGAGGCGGCGACGCCGTTGAGGCCGTCGAGGTCGTGGGCGGGCTCGTAGGTAATCTCGAGCGTGGGGCGGTGGTAGGCGTCGTAGGCGGCGGCGGCGACTTCGGTGAAGAAGGCGATCTGGAGGTTCTGGGGGGTGCTGCGGAGGATGAGGCCGAGGTGGTCGGCAGTGGCGGCGGCCTGCTGGATGAAAGCGAGGTCGGGGCCGAGGTCGAAGGGACGGAGGCCGAGGCGGCTGACGCGGGGGGTGGTGATGAGGGGGGTGTCGAGCGTGGCGGCGTCGACGGCGGTGAAGTGGCCGTCGGCCGGGTAGGGGAAGAGCTCGAGCGAGGGGTAGGTGAAGGGGCTGCCGCCGCCGCTACAGGTGGAGATGTCGAGGTTGAGCGTGGCGGCTTGGAGGGTGGCGTCGGTTGGGAGGCGGGTGAGGTCGAACTCGAGGACGCCGCGGTAGTCGGGCTGGGTGGGGATCGCCTGTTCGAGGGTCAGCACTTCCCAGGGGGCAGGCGCGAGGTGGGTGTCGGGGCCGATGACTTCGGCTTGAGCGGCTTGGGCGGTGAAGGTTGAGGTGCGCGGAGTGGGATAGTCGTAGAGGTGGACCTTGGCGAGGAGCCAGTCGAGGTCTTGGGTGGCGGGGTCGCCGAGGCGGCCGGCGAGGGCGAGATGGGCATCGGGGGTGAGGGCGGCGGCGGCGAAGGTTTCGGAGGGGGTGTCGAAGGCGAGGGGGGCAAGGCCGGCGTGGCCGAAGGTGGTGTCGAGGCTGCCGTCGGGGTTGAAGCGGGCGAGGAGGGGGGCTTGCAGGTTTTGGCTGGGGTTGTCGAACCAGCCGGCGAGGAGGTAGCGGGTGAAGGGGTCGCGGACGAGGCGGTGGACGATGGGGCGGGCGTCGGGGCTGGCGAGGTGGGCGACGCCGGCGGTGGCGAAGGTGGGGTCGAGGATACCGGCAGGGGTGAGTTGGAGAAAAAGCGCCTCGGTGGCGAGGTTGGCGGCGATGATGACGCTGCCGTCGCCGCGCGGGAGGACGGCGGCGGGGCCGGTATTGGGGGCGTTGAGCTCGGCGGGTGAGACGGGGTAGGTGAAGCGGCCGTTGTTGGCGTAGGCGGTATCGGGCGAGCCGTCGGGGTGGAAGCGGCGGGCGATGAGGGCGGGGTTGGGGGTGGTTTGTGTGCCGGCGGCGATGAAGGCGCCGCTGGGCTCGAGGGCGAAGTGGGTGACGGCAGGGGGCGCAGGGGTGAGCCAGCCGTCGTGGTCGAACGTCGGGTCGAGCGTGCCGTCGGGGTTGAAGCGGAGGAACGCGGGGCTCTCGCTGATGGTGGCAGCGAGGAGGACGTGGTTGTCGGGGCGGGCGGCGAGCTGGAGGGGGAGGGCGGCGTCGGTGGTTGCGAGCTCGACACGGCCGGCGGCGCCGAAGGTGGGGTCGGGGGTGCCGTCGGGATTGAGCTGGAGGAGGAGCAGGCGGGTGTGCCAAGTGTTGTTGGCGAAGGTGGCGAGGTCGCTGGCGATGAGGATGCGGCCGTCGGGGCGGATCAGTGGGGCGGCGTGGGAGCAACTGGTTTCGGGGAGGACGAGCTGACCGAAGTTGGCGAAGCCGCGGTCGGGGGAGCCGTCGGGGTTGAAGCGGGCGAGGATGAGCTCCGCGTTGGGGCCGCCGGGGCCGAGGACGAGCAGCTTGCCGTCGGGCTGGACGGCGAGGGCGGAGGCGTGGTCGGCGCCACCGAGGTTGATGGCGATGTGGCCGGCGGGGCTGATGTCGGTGCGCAGGAAGCCGGGCTGTTGGGCCGACGCGGCGGGGTAGAGGGTCGTGCAGAGGGTCAGGGTGAAGAGGACGGCATTGAGGGGGATGCGGGTGTGCGGAGAAAGGGAAGCTGGGTGATTGACGTTCGGCGCGAGCATGGCGGGGCTCCTTTGCGGCGGCGGTTGAGATTCGGCACGGGCGCGGCCGGCGGCGGCTCGAAGCGGCCAGTGCGGGTCGCGGTTCGCGTGCTGCGATTTTTTTGCGCGCACCGCCCGCGGCGGCGGGCGCTCGCGCATTTCGAGCGGCCGCTCGGGGCGGTGGTTGGCGTTCTCAACTCAATCGCGACGCTGCGGGCCGGAGGTGTGGCGCCGGTCGCGGCGAAGCGCTAAGGTGTCCCGGCGACCTGCAGCGCGGCGAGGTCGACGAGGTCGATGTCGTCGTCGTGGTCGAGATCGGCCGCGACGTAGAGAGCGGGCGGCAGCGTATCGGGACCGCCCAGGCCATGGGACAAGAAGAAGCTATCGGTAAAGCCGACGGCGAGGTCGGCGTCGAGGTCGAAGCCGGGGGTCCAGGTGATGTTGAGTGTCGGGGGCACGATGCCTTCGGCGACGGCAGCGAACTGGTTGGCGTAGATGGTGACGCCGCCGTCGGTCGGGGTCGCGCGGACGACGGTGCCGAGGAAGCCGGTGGTGTCGCGGGCGGTCGCGACGACGCTCGGGTCGTCGAGCGGCGTGGTGACAGTGAAGTCGGCGACCGGGTCGGAGGTCGCGAGGGCGAAGTCGAGTTGCGTCGCGTCGGGCTCGGTCAGGGCGCCGTCGCCAAAGTAGCCATCGAAGAGGAGCGTGGGCGCGGGCTCGCTGGTGAAGGCCAGGAGGTCGAGGACCAGTTCGGCGGCGGTGACCGTGCCGTCGGGCGGCAGGTTGGTGAGGTCGAACTCGACTAGGGCGCGGCGGCTCTCTCCGGTTGAGGTGTTGTCTTCGGCCTGCATGGTGGAGGGTTCGAGGTCAAGGTCTGTGGTGGTGTCGGTAACGACGGCCTCGGCGTTGGGACCGGTGGCGGCAAAGACGCGGTCAAGGGCGTACTGGTACGCGTGCAGCTTGAAGATGAGCCAGGCGGAGCCGGGGTTGCCGGCGGGGCGGTCGACGAGGCCGCCGGTGAGGAGCTGGCCGTCGACGGCGGTGGCGGCGTCCCAGAGCTGGGCCTGGGGCACGTCGAAGTCGGTCTTGAAGATGCCGCCGGTGGCGAAGTCAGCGTCGAGGGTGCCGAGGGGGTTGACGCGGACGATGATGGGCTGCTCTTCGGTGGTGCCGTCGACGTCGATCCAGCCGGTGGCGACGAAGCGGCCGAAGGGGTCACGCGTCCCCTTGAGCAGGAGGGGGCGTCCCGCGGGGTCGGCGAGGGTGAAGACGCCGCCGGTGGCGAAGGTGGGGTCGAGGGCGCCGTCGGCGGTGAGCTGGAGGAGCTTGGCGGTGTCGGTGAAGTTGGCGACGACGGCGACGCGGCGGGCGCCGAGGTCGATCAGGTCGAGGGCGCTGACGAAGAGGGAGCTGGCCGAGCCGGGGGCGGGGAGGCGGAACTCACCGCCGATGCCGTAGTCGGTGCGGAGTGTGCCGTCGGGGTTGAGGGCCATCACGAGGAGTTCGTCGGGGGTGCCGCGGACGCGGCCGCCGACGAGGAAGCTGTTGTCGGGTTGCGGGATGATGCCGAAGCCGAAGTCGCGGTCGGGGTACTCGATGACGCCGCCGTCGAAGTTGGTGTCGAGGGTGCCGTCGGCGTTGAGCAGGATAAGGGCGCCGCTGAAGCCGACGCTGGTGGCGGTGATGAGCTGGCCATTGGGCAGGCGGGCGAGGGCGATGTTAATGCCGATTTGCGGGAGGGCGATGCGCTGGCGGCCGTCGGTGCCGAAGGCGGTGTCGATCGCGCCGTCGGTGTTTAGGCGGATGATCTCGAGGGCGTTGACGAGCTCGTCGTCGATGATGCCGAAGAAGCGGCCGGCGATGACGAGCTTGCCGTCGGGCAGCACGATCGGGGGTGCGAGCGTGGTGAGCTCGGGGAGGTCGGTTGCGCCGTTGGTTCCGAAGGTCAGGTCGGGGCTGCCGTCCGGGAGGTAGCGGGCGACCTGGATGCCGCCGGTGCTGGGGACGCGGCCGAGGGCGATGATGCGGCCGTCCGAGAGGACGACGAGGTTGTCGACCTGGCTGGCGGTGTTGCCGAAGTCGGCGGTGACGATTCCGTCGCTGCCGAAAGTCGGGTCGACAGTGCCGGGGGTGATCGCGGTGGCGGCAGCGGTCAGGGCTGCCAACACGAGCGTCGCGGCCGCGGCGTGGCGGCGCGCGGAATTCAGGTGATGCCGTTCCCCTCGCATTTGCTTCCTCCTCCGTGGGCAAGTGCCCGGCGATGCAGGCGTGTGCACGCCGCAAGCCTGGGGCACCTGCCCCGGGGGGATGGGTATGGGGGTAAACAACCAAACCCTGTGCCGCGCGCACAATTCTGCATGTTAACCGATGGTGCTCGCGGCAGACAACAAATCGGACTTTATCCGCAGTAGCGGGCGCGGCCCCCGACGAAGGCCAGCCCCAGCATGCCGAGCAGGATCCCAGCGGGGGCGGGGACGACCTGGGCGTCCGCGGGCCGGAGCATGGCGTTCACGGAGAGGTAGTGATAGGGGGACAGTTTCAGGTCGATTTCGTACGGATACCACGTCTCCTGCGAGCCGAAGACTTCCGTGACGAGCGGTGTGAAGGTTGCGCCGGGACCCCAGTACGCGTGGTAGCTGGGGATGAAATCAGACTCGTTGCTGGACGCGAGCAGCAGGTATTGCACGCCAGTTACAAGCGTAAACGGGTCGATCGATTGGTAGCGGTACTGGTCGATGAGGGGGTCCGCGGATTCGACGGTTTCGGTGAGCAGCAGCTCCAGCGTTGCGGCGTTCAGGAGGTGGACTTCGTGGGGAAGGGCGAAGCCGTCGCCTTCGTGGTCGTAGAAGCCGACGGCGGTCATCTCGATGTCGGTGACCGGGCGAAAGAAGTAGCCGCTCCAGATTTCGGTGTAGCCCGAAACGAAAAAGGGGCCGTCGTGCTCCATGAAGGCGACGTCGCCTAGGGTGGGGGCGAGTCCGACGCTGAGCAAGAATCCGGTGATGATGAAACGCTGCTTCTTTGACATGGTTCCTCCTCAAGTAAAAAAGATACAAGTAGACGTAAAACATGGTGTACGCGACGCGTGTGCCGATGCTAGTAGATAAAAATATCGTGGTTCCAATCAGGTGAATGCCTGAAGCGCGAAAAAGGGGTTGTTATCGCGCGGTGGCGGATTGTTTTTTCCAGCGTCTGATAAGTGGGCTGCAATTACCTGGCCGGAGGTCGGCTGCTCGGGGTTGGCCGCCGCAACTCGGGTGGTGGTGTGGTGATCAGGCGGCTGATTCGTCGGGGGCGCCGGGCGGGCTGATCGCGGCGGCGAGGCCGCAGCGGCTGGCGTGGTAGTCGCGGCTGCGGCGCTCGTGCCAGTGTTCGCGCAGGCGGCGGATGGCTTCGGTGGGACGCCAGACGCCGAGGTTGGCGCGGCCGTCGAACAGGTCGAGGCGCTCAAGGGTTTCAAAGGCGTCGTGGGCGTCGAAGTTGATGTTGGCCCCGAAGCGGTCGCGGATGTAGGTCTCGATGCGGCGGTCGAGTCCGGCGCGGTCGGCAGCGGGTGGATCGTTGTGGTGGCAGAAGGTGTAGGCCAGGAGGGCTTCCTTGGTTTCTTCCTGGACGATCATGGTGAGCAGGGTGTAGATCACCGCCGCGTTGTTGGCGAGGTTTTGGAAGTAGAGGTGTTGGGTTCGCAAGGAGTCGCGGCGGAGCTGCGTGTTGCGGTAGCCGGTGAAGGTGCGGACGGCGAGCGTAGCGAAGCCGGCGAGGAAGGCCCAGGCGAGCGAGGTGAGGGCGGCCGCGCCGGAGATGGCCTTGTAGGCGGCTGAGCCGAGGGCGCCGGCGGAGCCGCCGATGAGCTTCAGGCGGTCGAGCAGGCTCATGGCGATGCGGGCGTGGGGGAGGAGGGCCTCGACGTCGGCGACGGGGATTTCCTTGAAAAGCTTGAGCTTCAACGTGGGGTCGTCGCGGAGCTCGATGACGACGCCGAGGCGGCGGAAGACCTCGACGGTCTGGCGCTGGGGGCGGTAGAGACGCCACCAGACGCGGCGGGTGCGGGTGACAGTGCTGCGGCCGCGGACCCAAATCGATAGGCGGCGGACCTGGGACTCGTCGATGCGGACGCGGACGCCGAGGGTGTTGGCGGCTTCGAAGACGGCGGCGAGCTGGACATCGTCGAGGCGTTCGAAGTTGGCCTTGTCAAAGAGGTAGCTGACGCCCTGCTCGGCGTGCTCGATCGCGGCCGCGGGGTCGGCGGGTCCGTCGTGTTTGGGTGGCTGGGTATCGCGGTCGGGGTTGACGGTGGCGTAGGCGTCGAGGAGGCGGCGGGCGAAGGACTGGGCTTCCTGACAGAGGACGTCCTCGAAGGCGTCGGCGACGTCGGCGAGGGCGGAGGCGTCGGGGCCGAAGTGGTCACAGTCGGCGGCGAGGCGGGTCTTCAGGTCGCAGAGGCGGACGGGCAGGAAGCGGTCGTCGGGGCGGTGCTCGACGCCGGCGGAGGGGTCGCGGGCGATGGCTCGGGTGACGGCCTGCATGCCGGCATGGTACCCGAGCGTTGCGCGGCGACCAAAACCGGCACGAGGCAAACGCCGGCACGCCCGCGACCTGGGGGGCCACGGGCGTGCGGGCGGGAATCCGAATTGCAGCGGCCGTGCTTAGAAGCTGCTGACGTCGTCGTCGTGGTTGGAGAAGTCGAAGTCGTCGCCGCCCTGGTTGGCGTTCGTGGCGACGGGCTGCTTCTCGGGCTTCTTCTTGGGTGACTGCTGGTTACCGGTGGTGCTGCCGGCGGAGCCGCCCGAGCCGGTCCAGGACTTGGACTTGGTCGACGTGGTGGTCGGAGTGCGGGTGGCCTGGCGGCCGCTACCGCGGACCATCGCGACGAGCTCGTCGACCTGGGCCTTGACGGTCTGGGCCTGGGCGGAGAGCTCCTGGGCGGCGGAGGACGATTCCTCGGCGTTGGCGGCGTTCTGCTGGGTGACCTTGTCCATTTGCGAGACGGCGGTATTGACCTGCTCGACGCCCTGGGCCTGTTCTTGGGAGGCCTTGGCGATGCCGTTGATCAGGTCGGAGACGGAAGTCACGTCGGTGACGATGGCGGAGAGGCCCTTGGCGACCTCGTCGGCGACGGTGGAGCCTTCCTGGGCGCGGGTGACCGAGCTCTCGATGAGGTCGGTGGTCTCGCGGGCCGCCTCGGCCGCGCGCATGGCAAGGTTGCGGACCTCGTCGGCGACGACGGCGAAGCCCTTGCCGTGCTCGCCGGCGCGGGCCGCCTCGACGGCGGCGTTGAGGGCGAGGAGGTTGGTCTGGAAGGCGATCTCCTCGATGACCTTGATGATCTTGCTGATCTGGGCGGAGGACTCGTTAATCGCGGACATGGCCTCGTTGAGGCGGGCCATGGTCTGGTCGCCGCTGGAGGCGGCGTCCTGGGCCTGATTGGCGAGCTGGTTGGCCTTCTGGGCGTTCTCGGCGTTGGTGCGGGTCATGGCGGCCATCTGCTCGAGGGCGCTGCTGGTCTCCTCGAGTGAGGAGGCCTGTTCGCTGGCGCCTTCGGCGAGCTGCTGGGAGGCACCGGCGACCTGGCCGGCGGCCTCGTTGACCTGGTTCGCGCCGCTGTCGAGCTGTTCGATGATGCGGTTGAGGGCCTTGTTGATGCCGCGGGTGATGACGAGGGCGAGGACGATGCCGAGGGCGGCGGCGATGACCAGGCCGACGATGTTGGTCGACGAAGCGAATGCGAGGGAGCTCATCGTCTCGTCGGCGATGTCGTTGGTGCCGGAGATGCCGGCATCGGCCATGGACTTGGCGCTGGCGAGGACGACGTCGGCGGCGGCGCCGCGCTGCTGGCCGACCTGCTCGCGCTGGATCCAGGTGTCGAGGAACGCGTTCATCGCGGTTTCGTAGTTCTTGGCCGCCGTCTCAGTGTTGTCGATGCGTTCAATCATCGCCGGATTCTTCGTGACCTTACGGAGATCGGCGAAGAGCGTTTCCATCTGCTCGAAGTTTGTACGGGCACCACGAATCAATTCGGGGTCACGCAGTGCCTGGCTCTTGAAGCACGCGACGCGGGTTTGATTGCCTTCGTTCAGGATTTCGCTGACCTTGGAGATCTTCTCGCGCCGCTCGTTCATGTCAGCCGCCAGCTTTAACTGTTGCGCCGCGAGCAAGTCAGCGCAGTTCTTAACGTAAGCGGCGGCGTTTTCGTCCATGGCCGCGCGGTGGTCATCGAGCGAGCTGGCGTTGGCGTTCTCGCCCTTGTTGAACTCTGCAACGAAGGCGGCCATCGCTTGGCGGTAGCCGGCGGCCGCGGCTTCGGTGGCGTCGATGCGATCGATATCTTCCTGGTCGCGGGTGATGGAACGCAGGGCACTGGTGAACTGCTTGACGGTGTCGAGCTGCTTGATGGCCTGAGTCAAAAGGTCGGCGTCGCCAGTGGCCTGGGCCTTGAAGTTGGTGACGCGGACAGTCGTTCCCAGGTCGACGATCTGGTTGACGAGCGAAATCTTCTGCTGACGTTCAGCCAGCAACTCCTGGAAACGGTTGTTCTGGACTTCCAGGAACGCCTTGCCGTTGGCCATGAAGTCAGCGGCCTCCGCATCGAGCTGCTGGCGATACTCGGCGAGCTGGGCGTTGAGGTTGACGGTCTGCTCGACAAGGCTAGCGTACTGGGTGATTGCGCCGGCGGTTTCCTGGACGAGGCCATCAAGCTTGGTTAGCGCGGTGGCACGGTCAGCGAGGTCGCGGCATTCCTGGAGCGCGACTTTGACTTGCTCGAGCTCCTGCCGGCCGTCCGTGAGAAACGCTTCGTCCTCGGTGAAGCCGTAGCCGCGCATGGCGTACATCGTCATCAGGGCGTGGCGTTCGACGTCGTTGCCGAATTCGACCTCGGGGACGTACTCGGTGGCCATGACGGTGGTCTTGGCCTCCACGGTCTTCATGTTCCAGATGGACAACCCGCCGAGGACGGCGGTGATGACGACCAGGGTGGTGAAGCCGAAGGCGATCTTGGTGCTGAGCTTCATGTTGCTGAACATGTTGACGGGCTCCTGGCGGGTCAGAACGTGGCGCGGACCGTTGGCGCAAAATTTGCGGCTTGTTTCACCTATTGCCCCCGCGCCTCGCGGGGGCGCCCACCGGTTCCATCGGTTGGTTGCCGCAATGAAGCCAGACTGAATCGTGGAAGAGAGATTTTCCGGCTCAAGTGTGGGGCGCCCCTTGGTGGAAGCACCGGGGGAGTTCCAAGGGGGCGCTCATGATGAGTTGGGTCCGCGACGCACCGGATTCAATCGGGAAGCGGCAGGACAACCTGGTCGCGAGCCAGAGAAATTCGATATCGGACGACAGTTGGTGGCGGGTAGGATTCGCTCGGCTGGAGGCAGCACCTGGGGCGTTGGTCAAAATCGGGCGGGTTGCCCGCAGTGACGGCCGAGGCCATCGACCAGGGCACCGCGCCGGGCGGTTGGCTCTCATGGGAAGGGAGGTCGCCGGATGACGCGTGGGATCAATGGGTGGTCGTATGGGCTGGTCGGTCTGGCGGTCGGCTTGCTGCTGGTCTGGGTGCCGTTCGGGCACGGCCAGGAATCGCAGGAAACCGCCGAGAGCCACGCGGCCGTCGCGTATGGCCTGACGGCGCGGAGCACCTTCCAGCAGGGGTGTTTTCCGCCGTGCCGGTGTTTGCTGGAGGCGGAGACGCCGTTGCGGGGGACGTTCACGCTGACGCCGCGGCGGACGGATGCGGAGGGCTTTCGGCATTACGCGGTGACGGACGTGCGGTGGGTGGTGCTGGACGATGAGCATAACGTGCGGCTGAAGATCGCGGGGTCGGGGAGCTATCGCGTGAACCCGGCCACGGCGACGGGCGTGCAGCAGATGAAGTTGACGCTGGAGGTGGGTGACGAGGGGACGCTGGAATTTGACAGTGGGTTGGTGCCGGGGGGTTACCTGTTCCCGACGATCGACATTGTGCTGACGGAGAACGGCTTCGTGTGCTTTGACCGGGTGCTGCACGTGGTGGCGACGCCGCGGGAGCAGTTGCCGATGCCGCGGCACGCGGGGTTTGTGCTGCACCCGCGCAAGAGTTCGGTGGGGCTGGAGCTGTTGAGGGGCTCGGCGCGGGGGCGGCTGGCCGGCGGTTTGCGACTGTTCCTGGGTGACCCGGACGTGCCGGTGATCGCGCTGGCGGGGATGACGGGTGTGTCGGTTGAGGCGGCGCACCTGGTGGCGCTGGAGCTGGAGCCGCAGGTGCCGGGTGTGCCGGACCCGCTGGTGTTCGAGCTGGATCGGCGGCGGCGATCGATCGGGGCGTACAACGTGCTGACGGGGGAGATCGGATTCAGCCTGTACTTGCGGAACGCAAACACGGGGTCGCTGGTGCCGATGCCGGTGGACCTGGCGGGGCGGCTCGGGAACGCCGGGCTCGAGGTGGCGGGTGACAACGGCAACGTGGCGGACGCGAAGCTAAGCATGAAGATCACGGCGTTCGAAGCGCCGTTGCCGCCGCTGCCGCGGGACGTGTGGTTCTCGACGGAGAACGGCTTTGGGGCGGCGATGCTGTCGCCGCGGCCGGAGCGGATCACGCCGATCAGCGACGGGGACCTGTTGAGCCGGCGGGGGCATGTTGTGCGGTGGAACCGGGAGCTGACGGGGCGGCTGGGGATCATGCCGGTGGTGCCGGATCTGGGCGTGGATGCGGTCACGCTGGCGCGGCATGGGGAGGTGTGGTTCTCGTTCGAGCATGAGGCGGGCCCGCAGTGGAGCGAATCGCTGGGCGTGTTGTTGAAGCCCGGGGACCTATTGTCGGAGCGGGGTTACGTCGTGGGGACGAACGAGCAGTTGCTGGAGCGGTTCGGGCGGATGCCAACCGTGGCGGATGCGGGGCTGGACGCGGTGACGCGAACGCCGTTCCGGGCGTTGTGGTTCTCGACGGAGCGGGACTTCTTCTCCGAGGCGTTGGGGCAGCGGGTCGGGCATGGAGACCTGCTCTCGAGCCGGGGGCGGATCGTGCGGACGAATGCGGAGCTGCTGAAGAACTTCGGGATGGTCGACCTGACGCTGGGGCCGGTGCCGCCGGATTACGGGTTGGACGCGGTGGTGTTGCGGCCGCGGGGGGAGATCTGGTTCTCGACGGAGGTGGGTTTCTATGTGCGGGACCCGATTGATCCGGACCGGCGATACTGGGTTAGTGATGGGGACCTGTTGTCGACGCGGGGGTACGTGGTCGCAGGGAACCTGGACCTGGTGGCGTTGTTCGAGCCGGTGGAGGACGTGGACAGCTTCGGGCTGGATGCGGTGGAGCGCGTGCGGCCGATCCGCGTGGCGGATTTCGACATGGACGATGACGTCGACGAGGCGGACGTGTCGCGGTTCGGGGCGGCGGTGAGCGGGCCGGCGGTGTTGACGGCCGATCTGGAGGGTGGCGATCTGGATGGGGATGGGGACTGCGACCTGGTGGACGCGGCGTGGCTGCAGTTGGGGGCGAGTGTGGAGGGGTGCGTGGGGGCGGCGGACGGGCTCTAGGCGCGGAGTTGCGGGGTGGGTGGTTGAGCGACTGAGCCCCTGATTGAAGCCGCGGTCAGGTGGCAGTGGTGTGCTACGTGCGCGCGTTCTGCGCCGCGGGTGCGGTCTTCTTTGTTGCGTCGAGAGGTCAGAGGCTGTCGCGGGTAAGGCCGGTGCGATTGCTCGCATCAGGCCGGGATCCGCTTGCCGAGCGGGCATGCCGCGGCTTGCGTAGCGCAGACGCTCGATGTTGATACGGCCACAGTTGTGGCGCTGAAAAGGGGATTGGTCTTGGCTAGCAAAGCAGGCACGTCGCCGAACGATGAATGAATATTCAGTCAATTCTGTAGTGGCTAGTTATCTGTCTTAGAGGGCTTACTAGCAGCTTAAGGTGTGATTGAACGGGAAATGCCTGGGCTAGTCGCGTTGGATGGAGATTCGGGGGCGGCGGGTTTGGCGGGGCTTGCTGAGGAAGAAGCCGGCACTACCCACGATGACTGCCAGTCCGAGTCCGTAGAGGATTGCTTCCATGATGCTCATCAACCTATCTAACGAAGAAAGCCGCTGTTCAGCTCCGGCGGGCCAGGCCGCCGCGAATCACCATGCTGCTACGAGGACGAGGATGGCCGGGATCCCGTGTTCGGTCTCGATGAAGAACACGAGCCGGCTTTCGGCCTTGGTCGCTGATTCATACAGCTCGATCTCGTAGAGGTGGCGGCCGGCGATGAAAGAATGGGAGAAATTCTGCTCGGCGTCGGTCAGCGGGGTGAGGGTGAGGGCGGCGGCGGTGTCGACGGCGAAGCGGGCGACGGGGCCGGCGGGCTGCTGGGTGTGGCACTCGAAGTGGGCGAGCATGACACCGTCGACCATTCGGAAGTACTTGCTGCAGCTCGAGTTATTGGCATCGTCCGGGATCAGGGCGAGATCGGGGGCGGAGCGGAGGCGGACGGTGAGGGTGTCGAAGCTTTCGCGACCGTAGGCGTCGGTAACGAGGAGCGCGAACTCGGCGATCTGGTCCTGCCAGCGCGTTTCACGAGGATTGAAACCTGTTAAGGCGGGCGCGGGGGCGGTCGGGTCGTCGAGGACGAGCGTCGGGCCGGCGGTCTGGGCCCAGGTGTACTCGAGGCCGCCGCCGCCGCCGGTGACCTGGGCCGGGAGGATGACGGATGGGGCGCCGATCCAGACGATCTGTTCCGGGCCGGCGTCGGCGACGGGGGCGGGTTCGCCCGGCTGGTCGGACTCGAGGTTGGCGACGGGGTCGGTCGGTTGGGCTTCGGGCGCGTCGGGGGCTTCTGTGGTGGTGGCTGTTACGACAGCACCCGCGGCTGCTGCGGCAGCCGCGGGTGCGTGGGTTGGCTCGGTCTCCGCGAGCAGGCGGTCGGTCACACTGGGTGTGGGCGGTGGTGCCGGTGGCGGGGTCGCGGGGGCGGAGCGTTCGGGCAGGGCGTCGAAGTAGCCGGGCGGGTAATTGGCCGGCGAGCGGTCGGTTGGCAGTTCGGGCGCGGGGCGCGGCTCGAAGCGGGTCGGGTTCTCGGACGTGGCGTCGGGTCCGGGATCGGCGGTGGCGGTTTGCGGCACCGACGGGCGGTTGATGAGCAGCAGGCTCAGCCCGAGGGCGACGCCGAGGGTCAGTAGGAAGCGGCGCATGGTGTTCCCCGTAGTTGGTCATGATTGCAAGCCCAGTGCCCAACGGCGCTCGGTGGCCGCTTGGCGGTTGGGGCTCCATGGGAAACATCTGATTTGCCGGGGGCGGGGTCCAGTTGGAAGTTACCTATTTTGCCCGGTTTGTGGGGTGGGGATGGTTATCGGGTTTTGGGTGGGCCGGGGACGGATGGTCGGTGTTTCAGTCCGCCAGACTGAATTCTGGGGGGCCGGTTGTTGGGGTTGGATAATCACTATTTGGGATGGCGTCGATAGAAGCAATCTAAAATGACATCTTAATATATTTGAGAAATTTTTTTCAGCGAGGGCGGGGTGGGGCTACGCTGATGGGCTGTGAGCGCGGGGGCG
>CAZCKC010000017.1:15613-33220 GCA_964499235.1 uncultured Planctomycetales bacterium
GAGCGCGGGGGCGCTGGTGTTTGCTTCGTCATCTCTTGGTGCCGTCGTTGCTGCGGCTGCGTGCGGTGCGGCTCTGGTACTGGCGGCGCGCTTGGAGGGTTATCCGATGCTGCGGCTCGCGCGCGGGGTTCCGCTTGTTTTCCTGGGTTTGGTTCTGGTGGTTGGGTTGAACTTCGGCGGCTGCACGCCGTTGTTTCCGATTGATGACGGGGACGACCCGTTGTTGCAGCGGCCGAATCTGGAGGGCTGCTGGATGGCGGTGGCGGTGGAGGAGGTGGCGGGGGCGCAAGAGGAGGAGGTGCCGGCGGAGATCGACGTGGATTTCTGGCAGTTGACGCCGTTGGCGGAGACGCCCGGGGCGGCGACGTACGAGGTGACGCACCCGTGCGAGCCGGGGCTGGTGGTCGGCTATGCGTACCTGTACGACGACCTGACGGTGGAGTTGGAGCACGTGGAGAGCGGGGCGAGCGTGCTGACGGTGTTGAGCGATGGCGACTACGACATGTTGCACGCGCTGGCGGAGGTGGACGGCGCGATGTGGTCGGCGTGCCGAGTGGAGATGCCGGACTGCAACGAGGTGAACGAGCTAGGGGAGAAGCTGATCGGATTGCAGGCGCTGGAGCTTGACGATGAGTCGGCGGACGACCCGGCGCTGGTGACGGGCAGCTGGGAAGACGAGGAGCCGATCCAGGGCAAGTCGGTGGCGCTGAAGCCGAAGAACGCGAACGGGGTGCAGCACCTGACGGCTTCGCTGGGGTCGCGGCTGACGCTGGGGGAGGAGTCGGAGGACGTGACGTCGCAGACGACGGCGTGCTCGGCGAAGGGGGAGCCGGTGGACTGCACGACGGCCGGGGATCTGCCGGGGTATGTGACGTGCGTGGAGCAGGGGGTTTCGGCGAGCCGGATTCAGCAGCTGAGCGACGTGTCGGCGCTGCTCGACACGGACCAGGTTTACCCGGGAGCGCTGCTGCAGGGGAAGCACTTTGACGGGGGCAGCTATGTGCCGGTAACGATTCCGCGGGCGGCGGGGACGATCACGCTGAGCGGGCTGTTCGGGATGGGGAACAGCTTTAGCGAGACGATGGACGAGATCACGTACGCGAAGGTGAACAAGGCGATCAACGCGATCCTGACGCGGAACGAGATCACGGGGACGGCGGCGAACGCGAGCTACCGGGTGGAGGCGGTGAACTCGGCGAACGAGTGGGCGTTTCAGCTGGGGACGCACGTGAAGACGGTCGCGGCGGACCTGAAGGCGGCGATCGACGTGGGGCGGTCCGAGGACAAGAACACGATCGTGCTGAAGTTCACGCAGGTGTTCTACACGGTGAGCTTTGAGGATCCGGCGAAGCGGACGGATGTCTTCGCGGACCGGACGCGGTTTCACGATCCGGAGGGGCAGATCGGGCGCGGCAACCCGCCGTTGTACGTCTCGTCGGTGAAGTACGGGCGGCAGGTGTTCTTGTTCGTGAGCTCGAGCGTGAGCTCGTCGTACGTGAAGTCGGCGCTGAGCGGGGCATACAACGGTGCGGCGGCGAGCGTGACGGTCGACGGGAAGATGAGCTACAAGGACGTGCTGGCGCGGAGCGAGGTGGCGTACATTGCGCGGGGCGGAGACGCGGGGCTGGCGCTGGAGCCGCTGCGGCAAGCGCAGCCGGACCAAATCTACGACGCGTTGCGAGCGCTGCTGGCCGACCGCAACGCGGCCAACTGGTCGCCGCAGAATCCGGGAATTCCGGTGGCGTACACGCTGCGGTACCTGGACGATCGGACGGTGGCGTTGAAGGGGTTCTCGACGACGTATGACCGGCGGGATTGCCACTACGTAGAGCGGCCGGAGCGGGAGTTCTTCCTGCAGGTGACGGACATCGACTCGGAGATCGAGGTGTGGCTCGATTACATGAACGCGGCCGGTTGGAAGGGGTACCACAAGGGCGGCTCGTATACGGCGAACATCAACGACTGGCTGACGGATGACCGTGACCACACGGTGATGGTGAAGCTGACGAACCACAACTGCTTCAAGAGCCACGCGAACTTCGCGCTGTTGCGGGACCACGTGCCGGTGTGGTCGTACCGGTTCCACCCGTGCTGCTGGCGGTGTTGCGGGCGGCAGGCGGAGGTGCACTTCGTGGTCAATCCGGCGAGCGGGAAGTTCGAGGTGAGTTACTTCTGGACGGGGAATCACTAGCGTTCGATCGAAACGCGAGGACGGTGGGGGCGTTGGTGGCCTGGGGCCACGGCGGCGGTGGTGATGGTGCGCCGTGCCAGCGGTGGTGGGTCAGAGGTCGAGGAGATAGGCGGGGTTGTCGTGCATGAGGGTGGGGAAGGCGTCGGCGGGGAGGCCGGCGGCGGCGAGGCGGTGGGCGAAGTCGAGCAGCATGTTCGGGGCGGTGGGGTTGGCGGCCTGGCCGCCGTCGGAGGCGATGACGCAGTGCTCGGGGCCGACGTGTTGGATGGCGGCGGCGGTGGCGTCGGCGGGCATCGCTTGCGGCCAATTGGGATGGCAACTGAGAGCGTCGAACTCGAGGAATGCGCCGAGGGCGACGGCCTGCTCCAGCTGGGCGGTGGTGAAGCGGGTGAAGCTCATGAGCGGGTGGGTGACGAGGAGGCGCTTGAGGCCGAGGTCGCGGGCGTACTGGAGGAGGGCGAGGCTTTCGGCGGGAGCGAGGTGGCCGGTGCCGAGGGCGATGTCGGCGTCGCGGATCAGCTCGAGGATGGGGAGCAGGGCGGGGATGGGCGCGCCGTCGGCGTTGAAGATGGAGAGGCCGGCGTAGCCCTTGCGGGCTTCGGCTTGGAACATTTCCTGGCTGGCATGTGTGAGGCAGTGCTGGGCATGGATGGTGGGCATCCAGATCTGGCGCGCGCCGAAGGCGATGGCGGTCTCGACGGCGGCGGGGTTGAGGCCGCCGACGGTGAGGTTGAGGGCGAGGCCGCCGAAGACGGGGAGGGAGACGTCTTGGGCGGCGAGCGTGGCGCGGTCGGCGGTGAGGGTGTGGTGGCTTTTGAGGAGGATGGCGCGCATGCGGGCGTGTTCGGCGGCGCGGACGAGTTCGCGGTCGTCGAGGGAGCGCGGGTAGACGTCCGGGGCGGTGTGGACGTGGAGGTCGATGGCGCCGTCGAGGTCGATCATCGGCTGGCCAGGACGCGTTCGAGCCAGTTGAGGATGCGCGTGCCGAGCTTCCGGAAGTGGTCGTTGTCGTCGAACATCCACTCGGTGTGGCCGGCGTTCTCGATCCAGTAGAGCTCCTTGGGGCCGCCGTAGGCGGAGAAGAGGGCCTCGGCTTCGCTGGCGGGGTGGAGCTTGTTATGGGTGCCGTGGGCGATCAGGAGCGGTGTGCGCATGTGGGTGGCGTAGGCTTCGGGGTACCAGCGGAGCAGGGAGTCGGCGAGCTCGGCGGAGAAGCTGCTGGTGTCGTAGCCGACCGCGCGGCGGAGGACGCCGTCGACATATTCGCGGGACTCCTCGTCGAGGGGGTAGTAGAAGAAGGGGTCGTCCCAGCGGACATCACCGGAGTTGGCGCGTGAGGCGTAGTCGGCGCGGACCCGGTCGCGGAACTCGAGGAAGGCCTTCGGGTCGCGGTGGGCTTCCTGGACGCGCTTGCCGGAGTAGAAGCCGTTGACGGCGATGATGCCGATGACGCCGAGGAGCTCGCGGGCGGCGTCGAGAACGACGCCGGCGCCCATGCCCCAGCCGAGGAGGATCAGGCGGTTGGGCGCGACGCGGGGATCGTTTTCGGCGATGCCGACGGCGTGGAGGAGGTCGCGGACCTGCTCTTCGAGGATGACGCGGCCGCGGATGCCGTCGCTCTCGCCGAAGCCGCGGTAGTCGAAGGAGAAGCAGACGTAGCCGTTGGCGGTCAGGAAGCGGGCGAAGCGTTCGGGGTGGATCTGGCGCAGGCCGGTGAAGCCGGAGCAGGGGATGATAAGGGGGTGCTGGCGGCCGTCGGTGAAGTCGTCGGGGAGGTGGAAGGCGCCGCTGAGCTTGAGCCCGTCGCTGTAGAAGGTGACGGGTTCGGTTTGCATAGGGTTGCTCCTGAGGGGCGGCCGCGCGGGATGCCGGCCGTGGGGTCCGCCCGCCCGGGGGGATTGATCACCTGGAATTTAACATCGGTCGGCCAGGAATAGAAACTGGTGGCGGCGGGATGTTTTCCTGGCGGCGGGTGGTTCAAGGAGGCGATCGAAAGAAGCGACGCCATGATCTAGGTTTTGGATGGCCGTCGCCTGTTCACGCGTTTTTTTGTTCGGGTCTATAGCCTAGGGGGTCCGGGCTTAGAGCAGGTGAGCAGGTGAGCAGGTGACGCGGCGGGGCTTTGACGTTGGCTCCGGTTATTTCGGTTTCGCGCCGGGTTGGTTGAGAGCCTGGAACTCGTCGTTGATCTGGAGGCACGCGGCCATGAAGTGGGGTTCGTAGCCGCGGTCGCGGCTGGACTTGACGATGGCGTTGCAATCTTTGGGGAGGCACTTGCCGGAGAAGCCGCGGGCGTCGGGGTAGACGAAGGTGTGGTCGCGGCTGATGCGGGTGTCGGCGAGCCAGACCTCGCGGAGGACGTTGAAGTTGACGCCGTGGGCCTTGGCGATGTCGTAGAACTCGTTCACGAAGGTGACCTTCACGGCGTAGAAGGCGTTCTCCATGTACTTGCAGACCTCGGCCGTGACGGCGTCGGTGAAGAAGAACTTCACATAGGCGTTGTAGAAGTGCTTATAGAAGTCGGCGACGGCGCTGGTGTCCTCGGAGGCGCCGCCGAGGACGCAGAAGGCGCGCTCGCCCATGTCGATGAAGACGTGGGCGGGGGTTTCGCCGAGGTATTCGGGCTGGAAGACGACGCGCTTCTTGTATTTCTCGCAGAGGCGGTCGGTGGTGCCGGGTGAGACGGTCGAGCGGATGATGATCAGCGGGGCTTCGATCCATTCGATCGCGCCCTCGACGATCGAGGTGTCGCACGAGCCGTCGGGCGCCATGGGTGTGGGGACGGAGATGAAGACGACGTCGCAGGCGTTGATGGCGTCCTTGGTATGGGCGTACTTCTCGACGTAGGGGTCGTAGATGACCGTCTCTTCGCCGCAGAGCTTTTGCATGGCCTTGCCGACCACGCCGCCCCCGACCACGCCGACCTTCGGTTTTTTCATGGGATGCCGTCGCCTCACAATGAAGGGCCCGCGCTGGGCCGCGCGGGCTCCATGCTGCGCCGCGGCAGGCCGAGCGGTGTGCCTGCATTTGATACTTGAATCGGGGGCGCGGGTCAACGCGGTCGGTCCCCTCGGGGCGTCGCGGCAACCCTGTCAAAGCTGTCAATAAGCGGGCGCGGGGTCGGGGAGCGGCGTGAAGTGGTCGCGGCAACGCGGGCTGTACTCGGCCGCGCCGCCGACCATGGTGGGGTCGGTGACGGGGACGAGTCGCTGGGAGTAACGGGCGGGGCGGCGGCAGGTGGCGCAAGGGGTGGTGAGGAGGACGACCTCGTCGGCCTGGGCTTTGAGTTCGGGGAGCGGGGGGAAGGGGCGGCCCCAGGCGTCGTGGTCGAGGCCGGCGACGAGGACGCGTTGCCCGCGGGCGCGGAGGGTGGCGATGGCGGCGGTGAGGTCGCGGCCGAAGAAGTGGGCCTCGTCGATACCGACGACGGCGGCGCCGGCGCTGCAAGTGAGGATGTCGGCGGCGGCGGCGGCGGTGTGGCCGGGGAGGGTCTGGCGGGTGTGGGTAATGAGTTGGGTGGGGTCGTAGCGGGTGTCGAGGGCGTGCTTGATCGGGGTGACGGTGAGGCCGGCGGCTTGGGCGGCGTGGAGGCGTTGGATCAGGGTGGTGGTTTTGCCGGCGAACATGCAGCCGCAGATGACTTCGAGGGTGGGGAGGGTCATGGCTGGTTGTCGGGTTAATTCGTCGGCGGGGGTGGCCGCGTTTCTCAGTCGGAACGCTAAGAGATTAGTGGACGGGTCAGCGCGCCACAATGGGGCGCAACGCGCCTGATGGCGCCGTTGATGAGCTTTGTTTTCGGACAGCTCTTTTGAGACCGGCGAGACGCCGGTCGGGGGTGGGGTCTGGTGATGCTGCCGGCGGCGGGCCGCCGGTGCCACGAAACTACGCGTCTTTGATCGCTGTCACGAGGGCTTGGACGCGGGTGGGGTCGACGGGCTGCGTCCAGTCGTGGTCGTGCTTGCAGGCTGAGCCGACGATGAGGGCGTCGGCGA
The DNA here is from genome assembly GCA_964499235.1 of uncultured Planctomycetales bacterium. GTDB lineage: Bacteria > Planctomycetota > Phycisphaerae > UBA1845 > Fen-1342 > JAFGRR01. The sequence continues at coordinate 21,797 of CAZCKC010000017.1, forward strand.
GCTTGGCGAGGGTCGGGGCGGTTTCGGGGGTGACGCCGGAGCCGACCCAGACGGGGAGGTCGGTGGCGGCTTTGACGGCCTGGAGGTCGGCGAGGCTGGTGGGGGCACCGGTGCGGGGGCCGGTGACGATGAGGCCGTCGGCGCGGAAGAAGGCGGCGGTACGGGCGGTTTCGGCGAGGTCGGTGTCGGCGGTGAGGGCGTGGCTGGCGTGCTTTTTCTTGAGGTCGGCGAAGACCTGGATATGGTCGGCGCCGATGCGGCGGCGGTAGCGGAGCAGGGGGCCGGCGCTGGCGGTGGGCATGAGCCCTTCGTCGGCGACGTGGGCGTAGCAGAAGTTCTCGGCACGGATGAAGCGGGCGCCGCACGCGAGGGCGACGGCGAGGGCGGCGCGGTTGGCGCCGGCCAGGATCTGGACGCCGAGCGTTAGGTCGGGGCAGGCGGTGCGGATCGCGCGGCCGACGGCGGTCATTGACGCGACGATCTCGGGTCCGACGCGGCGGTTGAGGTAGGGGGCGTCGTGCATGTTCTCAATGATGACGGTGGCGAGGCCGGCGTCGGCGTAGACGGTTGCTTCGGTGACGGCCTGGTTGATGAGGTCGTCGAGGGGTCGGGCAGCGGCGGGGGTGCCGGGGAGGGCGCCGACGTGGATCATGCCGATGAGGGTGGCGGTCATGTGAGGCTCGCGTTGGCGGCGGGGCTTGGGGGATTCGATGACTGGTGGACTTGCTGAAGGGATTCGAGTTGATCCGCGACGAAATGGAGCCGGGCACTGGTGGAGAGCAGTGGTACTTGGCGGGCGAGACGCCCGCCCCACCCTTCGGAGCCCCACCTTTTCCCGGGCAAGCCGTTCCCGCCCCGCCTTCTCGTGTGCGACCGCTTTCTGCCCGACTCCTTCGTGTCACACTTTTGTTTGGGCATGGCGCTGGCGCTACGACGCTGCGAGCAGTGGCTGGTGGTCACCAGGTGGTTCCTTGGGGGGAATCTTTGAGGTTGATGTCGAGGGCGGTGAGGCGGTCGCGGATGGTGTCGGCCAGCTCGAAGTTCTTGTTTTTGCGGGCGTCGTTGCGGAGGTCGACGAGGAGCTGGATCAGGTCGTCCTGCTGGCGGGTGTCGCCGGCGAGTTGGGGCGGCCAGTGGAGGCCGAGGGCTTCGCCGGCGAGCTTTTCGAAGAGGGCGTCGGCGGCGGCGAGGTCCTGGCGGCCGGCGTTGTCGCGGAGCCAGGTCTGGACGTGCTTGGCGAGGTCGAAGAGGACGGCGATGCCGGCGGCGGTGTTGAAGTCCTCGTTGAGGGCTTCGGTGAAGCGGGCTTCGACGTTGGCAAGCGTCACGCGGACGGCGTCGGTGGTGGGTTGGTCGGGAGCGCGGGCGAGCGCGCGGGTGAGCTCGTGCCGGGTGTCGCGGAGCTTGTCGTTGCCGCTCCTAGCGGCCTTGAGGGCGGCGTCGGAGAAGTCGAGCGGTTGGCGGTAGTGGCTGGTGAGGATCAGGTGGCGGACGACCACGGGGTCGTAGGTCGTCTCGAGGAGGGGGTGTCCCGCGTGGAAGACCTGCTTGAGCGAGATGGCGTTGCCGAGGCTCTTGCCCATCTTCTGGCCGTTGACGGTGCACATGTTGTTGTGCATCCAGTAGCGGACGAAGGGGGCGCCGGTGAGGCATTCGGACTGGGCGATCTCGCAGTCGTGGTGGGGGAACTTGTTTTCCATGCCGCCGCCGTGGATGTCGAGGGTGTCGCCGAGGTACTTCTGGCTCATGACGGAGCACTCGAGGTGCCAGCCGGGATAGCCTGCGCCCCAGGGGCTGGGCCAGCGCATGATGTGGTTCGCGTCGGCGCGCTTCCAGAGGGCGAAGTCGGCGGGGTTGCGTTTCTCGGCGGAGACGGCGACGCGGGCGCCGGCTTCCATCTCGGCGACGTTGCGGCCGCTGAGCTTGCCGTACTCCTTAAAGGAGTTGATGTCGAAGTAGACCGAGCCGTTGGATTCGTAGGCGTGGCCGGTGGCGATGAGCTTTTCGACGGCGGCGATCTGTTCGGGGATGTGGGCGGTGGCGCGGGGCATGATGTCGGGCCGGAGGTTGCCGAGGGCATCCATGTCCTGGAGGTAGCTGGCGGTGAAGGTCTCGGCGACGGCCATCGGGTGAAGGCCGCGTTCGCGGGCCAGGCGGATGACCTTGTCCTCGCCCTCGTCGGCGTCGTCGGTGAGGTGGCCGACATCGGTGATGTTCTGGATGTAGGAGACGTCGTAGCCGCTGACGCGGAGCCAGCGGACGACGGCGTCGAAGGCGACGTAGCTCTTGGCGTGGCCGAGGTGGGAGTGGCCGTAGACGGTCGGCCCGCAGACGTACATGCCGACGCTGGGAGGGTCGAGGGGCTGGAAGTCTTCGCGGGCGCGGGTGAGACTGTTGTAGATCTTGAGGCTCATATGCACCTCGACTGGGAGCGTTGCGGTTCGTATTCTTCGGAGCTGGTTTAGTTTAGCGGGATTCCGGGACGGCGGGGGTGGGGCGGGCAGTGAGCTCGCGCCAAACGGTGTCGGGATCGACGCGGTCGCAGGCGTGGGCGATGAGACGGTCGATCAGCGCGACTGGCGGCTCGAGCTTCAAGGTCGTGAGGCGGAGCACGCCATTGACGGCGGAGTGCAGCCCGCCCGCATCGACGTACTTCTCCAGAAAACGGCGTTGCAAAAACTCATTGATGGTCGCGTCGAGAGGGCGCGTGTCGACCTGGCCGATGTGCGCGGCGCGGCCGGCGATGGCCGGCGGATCGGCGGGGTCGAGGGCGGCGTAATAGCGTTCGGCGAGGTGGGGGTCGCGGCGGAGCAGGACGTGATCGAGGGTGATCTCGACGGTGACGTGGGTGAGGAAGTCGAGCACCATCGGGTGGAGGTCGGCGACGGTGCTCGGCTGCGCTTGGCGGGCATCCGCTTTGAGCTCGCGCTGCCAGGTGAGGAAGGCACGGGCGACGTGGAAGCGCCGGTCGGCGTCGGCGTGGTTGAGCAGGCCGGCGCGGAGCTGCTGGCTGGGGTGGCTGGGCGGGGCGGCGGCGCGGACGGCTTTCCACTTGAGGCGGCGGGTGCGCGAGAAGCGTGGCCAGATGTCCGGCAGGGCGACGCCGAGGGCGAAGTCGGCGTCGACCGGAAGGCCGCGGATGTCGTGGTTGAAGACGAAGTGGGAGAGGTAGTTCATGGTGTCGGGATGGTAGCGGCGCGGGGGGCGTGTTCGTCAGGTGGAAGGACTCTGGGTTGGCTTGATGCGTAGGTGTCAGTTCTGCGGGCATCAGGCCTGGGAGACCGGCGCCGCCCCGTCCCACGCCAGGGCCGCTCCACCCCAATCGGGTATTCGACGCGGGTTGCCGCTCTTCCGCGGCGAGACGCCGGTGCCACAGTGTTGGGAACGTCCGGTGCGGTGCCAGGAGGCAACATTGGGGGCGGCTTGAGAAAGGTTAGAGCTTGCGGTCGAGTTGTTTGCGGGCGGCTTCGACGGTGTTGCGGAGGAGCATCATGACGGTGAGGGGGCCGACGCCGCCGGGGACGGGGGTGATGGCGCCGGCGATGGGCGCGACGGCGTTGAAGTCGACGTCGCCGACGGTCTTGCGGCGGGTTACCCCGGTGTCGTCGATGGCGTCGACCTTGTTGATGCCGACGTCGATGACGACCGCGCCGGGCTTGACGTGCTCGGCGCTGATGAGGTGAGCCTTGCCGACGGCCACGACCAGCAGGTCGGCCGCGCGCGTGTGGGCGGTGAGGTCGCGGGTGGCGATGTGGCAGCCGGTGACGGTGGCCATCTGGGTGTTGAGGAACATGCTGATCGGCCGGCCGACGATGCGGCTTTGGCCGACGACGACGGCCTCGGCGCCACGGAGCTCGAGGCCGCTGCGGCGGACGAGCTCGAGGACGGCGAGGGCGGTGCAGGGGGCGATGATCGGCTCGCCGTAGAAGAGCCAGCCGATGTTGGCGGGGCTGACGCCCTCGACGTCCTTGTAGGGGTCGATGCGATACTGGGCGAGGCCGGGATCGAGGTGCGCGGGCAGCGGCATGTGGAGCATGATGCCGGTGGTGCCGGGGTCGCGGTTGAGTTCGTGGATGTGGCGGTGGAGCGTTTCCTGCGCGGTGTCCGGCGGGAGGTCGCGGATCTCGTGCTGGACGCCGGCCTGGAGGCAGCGCTTGTTCTGGGCCTGAGCGTAGAGCAGGCCGGCCTCGTCGCCGCCGACGAGCAGCGAGACGAGCTTGATCTCGCCGTGCTTGGTGTGGTGGTCGGCGACGGCGGCGCTGATTTCGTTGCGGATTTCGGCGGCGACCGCCTTGCCGTCGAGGATGCGCGCGCTCATGGGCGGGCCTCCGTTGTGGGGCTTGTCGAGCGGCGTTTGGTCGCGGGCGATGGGGCGGTCATCAGAGGTCTCCGCTGGTGGGGAGGCCGATGACGCTGATGCCATATTCGCGGGCGCGGGCGAAGGTTTGCGCCTGTTCGACGATGATGGTTTTCCCGGCTTCGACGACGAGGCCGCGGGCCCGGCTGGCGTGGAGGTTCTCGATGGTGCCGGGGCCGATGGTGGGGACGTCGAAGCGCATGTCCTGGTTGGCGCTGGCAGCCTTGAGGAGGGTCCAGCCGCCGGCGGGGCAGAGCGGGCCGGTGCGGGCGATAAGGCCGTCGGTCCCTTCGATGGCCTCGACGGCGATGACCTCGCGTTCCTTGACGGCGAGGGCCTGGCCGATGTCGAGGGCGGCGATCTGCTTGAGCAGGGGCCAACCGAAGCGGGCGTCGTCGAGGACGGATTTCGCGCCGGGGCCTTCGACGAGGACGCCGGGCTGGGCGAGGTGTTCGGGGATGTAGGTGGTGGAATCGATGAGCGGAATCCCCTGGCGCTGGAGTTCGTCGGCCACGGCGCGGAGCAGCGTGTGGTTGCGCTTGTCGCGGGCGTGGAAGTACCAAACCCGAATGCTGGTCAGATCGGGGACATAAAGCAACCACTGCCGCCAGCGGGGCAGGGCGAACATGTGGGCCTTGCGGACCTGTCCGACCATGATCGCCTCGCGGCAGCCGGCCCGGCGGAGGATGCGGACCCAGCCACCGAGGCGGGCGACGGCACCCCAACGGAAGCGGTCGGCGAGGGTCGCGAGCTCGGGCTCGGCCCAGCCGCGGAGGCCGACGACGGCCAGCCGGCGGCCGGCGGCGCGGGCGCCGCGGGCGACGAGCAGGGGGAGCTGGCCGGAGCCGGCGATCAGGCCGAGCGGGGCGTCGTGGTCGGGTGGCGCGGGGGTCCGCATGGGGTGGATTGTGGCGGTCGGAAGGGGCGGCGTCGAGCGCGAGCGTGGGCTCAGGTGTGCTCTGGGGTTTCGGGGTCGGCGATTTCCTTCATCTCGCGGTCGAGGCGGTTCACGGTGCGGACGAGCTGGGGGAGCTTGTGGAGGCAGGCGGCCTGGCGCTTCATGTTGGCGATCGGGATGGCGGGCTGGCCGAGGTAGGTGGCGCCGTCGGGGACGTTGTTCACGACGCCGGCCTTGGCGCCGATGGTCGCGTTGTCGCCGATGCGGACGTGGCCGACGACGCCGACCTGGCCGGCCATCGTGACGTGGTCGCCGACGTCGACGGAGCCGGCGAGGCCGACCTGGGCGACGATCATGCAGTGTTCGCCGATGTGGGTGCCGTGGCCGACGGCGATGAGGTTGCTCATCTTGGTGCCGCGGCCGATCTTGGTGCGGCCGAGGGTGGCGCGATCGATCGAGCAGTTGGCGCCGATCTCGACGTCGTCCTCGATTTCGACGATGCCGATTTGGGGGATCTTGACCCAGCGGCCGTTGACGGGCGCGTAGCCGAGGCCGTCGTTACCGATGACGGTGCCGGCGTGGAGGGTAACGCGATCTCCGAGGAGGCAATCGTCGTAGATGACGACGTTGGGGTAGAGCAGCGCGCGGTTGCCGATGCGGCAGCGCGGGCCGATGTAGCAGCCGGGATAGATGACGGCGTCGGCGCCGATGACGACATCGGCGGCGATGGTGGCGCCGGGGTGGATGGTGGCGTTGGGGCCGACTTCGGCGCTGGGGTGGATCTGCGGGGCGTCGCGGCCGGTTGGTGGCGGCGGGTGCTGGCGGTAGCCGTGGAGGGCGACGATGCAGGCAGTGATGGCGGCGTAGGGCTCGGCGCTGCAGAGGCAGTCGAGCTGGTCCGGGGTCGTGACGTCGGGCTTGACGACGACGGCGCCGGCCTGGGTGGTTTGCAGCAGCTTGGTGTACTTGGGATTGGAGAGGAAGGAGATCTCGTCGGGGCCGGCTTCCTCGAGGGTGGCGACGCGGGCGACGCGGCGGTCGGGGTTGCCGCGGACCGTGGCTTCGAGGCCGTGTTGAGCGAGGAGATCGCTGAGTTGCGCGAGGGTATAGGGCATGGCTGGGCGTGACCCCGGGTGGTAGGGCGGTGCTGTCGTTCCCAAAGCGGGGATTGTAGGAATCGGGTCGTGGCGGTGTCAAAGCAGGGGGTGGAGGTAGGCGGCGGGCTTGCTTGCGAGATGGGGCGGTGGCGGCGAGAATAACCGCGGCGTGGAAAAGCAGTGGGGCGCGCGACGCGTGGTGGCGTTAGGGGCGGTTGGTGTTGGTTGCGTCAGCGGCGGGAACGCGAGTTTGATTGAGGGTGGTGATGGCGAAGCGGCGGAAAAAGCTGGGCGAGATCCTGGTGAGCTGGGAGAGCGTGGCGCCGAACGACCTGGCGGACGCCCTGGCGTACGCGGCGGAGCACGGCAAGCGGATCGGCGAGGCGCTGGTCGAGCTGGAGCTGGCGAGCGAGGACGACGTGACGAAGGCGCTCGCGGCGCAGTTTGACCTCGAGTTCGTCGACCTGGACAAGAACCCGGTGGTACCGGACACGCTGGACATGGTGCCGCGAGAGCTGATCGTGCGGCACAAGATCCTGCCGATCGGGAAGGAAAACCACCGGCTGAAGGTCATCATCCCGGACCCGCTCGACCTCGAGCTGCTGGACATGCTGCGTTTTCGGCTGAACAGCGAGATCGATTGCGCGTTGGCGCCGAAGAGCAAGATCCAGCGCTTCATCGACACGTTCATGACTGACATCAAGGACAGCATGGACAGCACGATCGAGGAGGTGAGGCAGGACGCAGACCTGGTCGGCAAGGACAAGGACGCCAAGAAGAAGGCTGGCGAGGACGAGGACGGCGACGCGCCGGTGATCCGGCTGATCAACCTGATCATCGGCGAGGCGGTGCGGACGCGGGCGTCGGACATTCACGTCGAGCCGATGGCCGACCGGGTGCGGGTGCGCTACCGGGTCGACGGCGTCTGCCTGGAGCGCGACAACGTGCCGAAGTCGATGCAGGGGCCGGTGATCGCGCGACTGAAGATCATGGCCGGCATCGACATTGCGGAGAAGCGGCTGCCGCAGGACGGCCGCATCAAGATGAAGATCGGCCAGGACTACATCGACTTTCGCGTGAGCTCGCTGCCGGCGTACCACGGCGAGAGCGTGGTGCTGCGGATTTTGCGGGCTGACGCGGTGAACATCGGCATCACGGGGCTGGGTTTTGAGGAGGACGACAACGCCCGCTTCCAGGACGTCATTCGGCAGCCGAACGGGATCTTTTTGGTCACGGGGCCGACGGGCTCGGGCAAGACGACGACGCTGTACGCGGCGTTGCAGGAGCTGAACCGACCGGACAAGAAGATCATCACGGCCGAGGACCCGGTGGAGTACAACTTCGCGGGGATAAACCAGTGCCAGGTGCGGGAGGAGATCGGGCTGTCGTTCGCGCGGATCCTGCGGGCGATGTTGCGGCAGGCGCCGAACATCATCCTGGTGGGTGAGATCCGGGACAAGGAGGTGGGGGAGGTCGCGATCCAGGCGGCGTTGACGGGGCACCTGGTGTTCAGCACGTTGCACACGAACGACTCGCCGAGCGCGATCACGCGCCTGATCGACATGGGGATCAAGCCGTTCCTGGTGGCGTCGTCGATCCAGGCGATCATGGCGCAGCGGCTGGTGCGGCGGATCTGCAACAACTGCAAGACGGTCGACGCGAACCCGAACCGGTTCATCTTGCGGACGGTGGGGATCACGGACGAGGACTTGGCGGGGCAAGAGGTATACAAGGGCGCCGGCTGCAAGCGCTGCTCGGACACGGGCTACCGCGGGCGGCAGGGGCTGTTCGAGATGCTGGTGATGAACAACGAGATCCGCGAGCTGGCCTTCAACCGCGCGTCGACGCAGCAGCTGCGGCGGGCGGCGCGGGGCACGGGGATGGCGAGCCTGCTGGACGACGGGAAGCGGAAGATCCTGCGCGGGATCACGACGCCGGAAGAGGTTGCGCGGATCGCGCAGATGGAAGGGATCGTCCTCGACGCCGAGGAGTAGGTCTTAGCGCTTGGAAACCGGACGCGGCACGAGGGGCGCCGCAGCATTGAGACGAGGTTTTGCCTGTGGCCACCGTACACATTGATCGACTGCTGAGCACGTGCATTCGCGTCGGGGCGTCCGACATCCACCTGGTGGTGGGCCGGCCGCCGGTGCTGCGGGTGAGCGGGCGTTTGCGGAGCCTGGAGACGAAGGTCCTGGAGCCGGAGGACACGGTGGCGCTGATGAAGTCGGTGACGCCGGAGCGCAACCAGCAGGAACTCCAGGAAGAGGGCGGGACGGACTTCGGCTTCGCGTTCGGCGACGCCGGGCGTTTCCGCGTGGCGGTCTTTCGGCAGAAGGGCAACATCTCGATGGTGTTACGGCTGATTCCGTCGAAGATCATGAGCTTCGAGGAGATCGGGCTGCCGGAGATCGTGCGGCAGCTGTGCCGGCGGCCGCGCGGGTTGTTCCTGGTCACGGGGCCGACGGGGTCGGGCAAGACGACGACGCTGGCGACGATGCTGGACTACGTGAACCGCAACTTCGACCGGCACATCATCTCGGTCGAGGACCCGATCGAGTACTACCACAACCACCACAAGTCGGTCTTCTCGCAGCGCGAGGTGGGGATCGACGTGCCGAGCTTCGCGGAGGCGTTGCGGCGGGCGTTGCGGCAGGATCCGGACGTGATCCTGGTGGGCGAGATGCGTGACCTGGAGACGATGGAGGCGGCGATCCGGGCGGCCGAGACGGGCCACCTGGTGTTCGGCACGCTGCACACGACGGGGGCGCAGGGGACGATCAACCGCGTGATCGACGCGTTCCCGGTCGACCAGCAGGAGCAGATCCGGGTGCAGCTGAGCACGACGCTGCTGGCGGTGCTGTCGCAGGCGCTGCTGGCGAGGATCGAGGGCGGCCGGGTGGCAGCGTACGAGTTCCTTTACGTGACGCCGGCGATCCAGAACCTGATCCGCGAAAACAAGACATACCGGATCAACTCGGCGATTCAGACGGGCAAGAAGTACGGGATGCAGCTGCTGGACGACCACCTGTGGGAGCTCTATGACCGCGGGCTGGTGGACGACGGCGAGGTGCTCGAGAAGGCCCAGGACGCCAACTCGATCCAGGAAAAGATGGACGAGAAGCGTCGCGGGCAGTCCGGCCCCGGCGGGCTCGGTTATCGCGAGAGCGACAGTGACGAGGGCGGCCAGGAGGAATCCGGGGACAAGAACAAATAGCCCGACTACGCTAATAGCACGAGCCTGCGGTAACGAAACAGCAAGGGTGGCCCATGAGTAAAAGCATCGAAAAGGTCATTATTATCGGATCCGGGCCGGCGGGGCTGACGGCGGCGATCTACGCCGCGCGGGCGAACCTGCAGCCGGTCCTGTTCGAGGGGTTCAACGCCGGGGGGCTGATCCCGGGCGGGCAGTTGATGTTCACGACGGACGTCGAGAACTATCCCGGCTTCCCGGAGGGCATCACCGGCCCGAAGATGATGGAGGCTTTTCGGCAGCAGGCCGCCCGGTTCGAGACCCACCTGATCCGCGAGGATGTGGACGAAATCGATCTCAGCGAGCGGCCGTTCACGGTCAAGAGCGCCAGCCACGAGATGAAGACGCACGCGGTGATCATTGCGACGGGGGCGCGGGCGAACTGGCTGGACCTGGAGAACGAGCAGCGGCTGGCGCGGAGCGGCGGCGGCGTCTCAGCGTGCGCGGTGTGTGACGGGGCGATGCCGATGTACCGCGACCAGGAGGTGGTGGTGGTCGGCGGCGGGGACTCGGCCGTCGAGGAGGGCAGCTACCTGACGAAGTTCGCGAAGAAGGTGTACCTGATTCACCGGCGCGACAAGCTGCGAGCGAGCAAGATCATGCAGGAGCGGATCTTCAAGCTCCAGGAAGAGGGGAAGGCCGAGATCATCTGGAACTCGGTCGTGACTGACGTTCTCGGCGAGGACACGATCAGCGGCGTGCAGCTCAAGAACCGCGAGACCGGCGAGGAGTGGGTCAAGGACTGCAAGGGGCTGTTCCTGGCGATCGGGCACACGCCGAACACCGACCTCTTCAAGCCCTACCTCGAGATGCACGACAACGGCTACATCAAATGGACGGTGCCGGGGCGCGCGTTCACGAGCCGGGAAGGGGTCTTCGCGTCGGGCGACGTGGCGGACTTTACCTATCGCCAGGCGGTGACGGCTGCGGGCACGGGCTGTGCGGCCGCGATCGACTGCGAGCGGTGGCTGGCGGAGCAAGGGATCGACTAGGCGACGGCAGGGTAGGGCCCAGCGGGCGGGCGGACAGCAGGGGGTTGCTTGAGCAGCGGATCGAACACGTCGCCGGGGGGGCAGTCCGAGGGTGCGGCCGCGCCGGAGGCGGTCCTATCGGTACGGGACCTGGTGGTGCGGTTTGACCGTCCGGGCGGGGGCAAGATCACGATTTTGAACGGGGTGACGTTTGACGCCTATGCCGCCGAGACGCTGGTGGTGATGGGTGGCTCGGGGAGTGGCAAGAGCACGCTGTTGAACTGCCTGATCGGGGAGCTGGTGCCCTCGGCGGGTGAGATCATCTACCGCCTGCCGGAGTTGGGCGAGATCGACCTGATGACGGCGAGCCAAGCGGCGGTCAACGAGGTCCGCAAGAAGTTCGGGATCCTGTTCCAGTCGGGGGCGTTGTTCAGCTCGATGACGGTGGCGGAGAACGTGGCGCTGCCACTGGTCGAGCATTCGGTGGTCGACCGCAACGTGATCGACATCGTGGTGGCGATGAAGCTCCAGCAGGTGCACATGCTGGAGCACCGGGACAAGTACCCGGCGCAGCTGTCGGGTGGGCAGAAGAAGCGAGTTGGGCTGGCGCGGGCGACGGCGCTGGATCCCGCGATCCTGTTTTATGACGAGCCGAGCGCGGGGCTGGACCCGGTGACGTCGTGCGCGGTGGACGAGCTGATGATCGACCTGTCGCAGAAGCTGCGGGTGACGAGCCTGGTGGTGACGCACGAGATGGACTCGGCGTTTCGGATCGCGGACCGGATGGTGATGCTCGAGCAGGGGCGGATCCTGCGGGCGGCGTCGCGCGCGGAGTTCGAGCGGCTGCGGGA
>CAZCKC010000018.1:0-31586 GCA_964499235.1 uncultured Planctomycetales bacterium
TGTGGGTGTCGGTATACCTCATTTCGTTGCCGTTTCGCAAGCCTGTTCCTGGGCGGCGGCCCGGGGCTGCTGGACGGCGCCGCTGGCGGGATTCCTGGTGGCCCGGTCCTTCAGCCGATCGCTCTTGCCGGTCATCGCGATCACGTCGGCGTTGTGCAGGAAGCGGTCGAGGATCGCGGTGGCGGCGGGCACGTCGCCGAGCAGCTTGCCCCAATCCTCCAGCGGCCGGTTGCTGGTCATGATCGTCGACCGCACCTGGTACCGCCGCATGATGATCTCGAACAGGTACGCGCCGGACCGCGGCCCCCGTGCCGGTGGCGGATAACAAGGCGGGTCGAGGAGCCGGCCTACCTTGGGATGTGTGCGCGTTTCCGCGCGGGCGGGACGGCGGCTCTACGCTGATTGGGGGACGTCCGGTGCGGAGGCCGGAGGCTACGTTTTTGGGTGTCCGTTGAGCGAACGGCGTCCCGAGCGTGGGCGGGACGGCGGCTCCATTCTGGGTTGGTGATCGGCGGTGCAATTGCGACCTTAGGCTGGTGAGTCAATGGAAAGCCCGCCGCCCGGCGGATTGCGGGGCGGCGGGCTTTGCTTTTTTTGCTGGTGCACTGACCGGTTGGCCAGGGCTTAGTCGAGCAGTGCCTGCATGATCGACACGTCGTCGAGGTCGACGTCGAGGTCGCCGTCGAGGTCCGCACAGAGGCACGCCGGGGTGATCGGGTTGCCGGGACCGGTGACGCAGTCGATCAGTGCGAGTGCGTCGGCCGCATCCAGGTCGCCGTCACCGTCGACGTCGCCGGGCACGGTGCTGCAGGCCGGCAGCAGCAGGACGTCGAGCTCGATCGGCTGCGTCAGGTCGACCACGGGGTTTGGCACGTTGGCCGCGTTGAAGGTGGTCAACCGGATCCAGCGCTGGGCGGTGGTGTCGACGTAGAACCACTCGACGGCGATCGACTGGCCGGGGTTGCCGAAGGCGGGCGAGACGACGGCGCTGTCGGGGTTGCCGGCGAGGTCGCCGTCGGTGCTGCCGGAGAAGCCGGGCTGGTTGAACAACCACTGGCTGCCCACCGTGGCCGACTCGAGATCGGTGATCGTCGTGCCGGCGTTGCGGACGTTGTCGATGTAGAGCAGGTAGGGGCCGGTGCTCCGGTCGCTGGCGGCGGCGTCGACCGCGATGGCCAGGTGCTCGAGGACGCCGCCGGTGCCGGCGAGGGTGCCGTCGCCGTTGAAGGTTTCGACGGGGTCGCTGGTCGGATCGAACGACAGCGTCTGCCAGGTGTTGGCCGGGGCGATCGGCTTGCCCTGCGGGGCGCCGTCGACGATGGCGGTCGCGCCGAGGAACTCGATGGTACCGCTGGTTCCGCCGGGCGAGCCGACGGCGCCGGCGTCGCCGGTTTCGCGGATGCCGAGCGAGAAGAGCAGCGGGCCATTGCCGATACCGACCTCGAGCGGCGACGAGAGGGTCGTGCCGTTGGTGTTGGTGGCAGCGGCCCGAAGCGCCTCGAGGTGGACGAGTCCGCGTGAGAGGGCGATCTCGACCGGGATCTCGGGATCGAACGGGCCGGTGGCCGTACCGAGCACGGCGTCGGACTCGTCGCGGATCTCAAGGGTGTCGGTGGTGTCGCTGACGCCGGTGACGGTCACCGCGAGGTCGCTGTCGACGATCGGGCTTTGGATCGCGGGGGCGGCCGGCGGGGCAGCGGGCACGGCGCCGAAGCGGACGGCGCCGCGCTCGATGCAGTAGTCATCGTAGTAGCCGGCAATGTCGTTGGCGATGCCGGGTCCGATGCGGGCGAGGCCGAGCGTGCTTTCGCCGATATCGACCGGGACGTTCTTGGCGGCGAGCAACCCGTCGACGTAGACGTCGATGGCCGTGCCCTTGTGGACGACGGTGAAGTTATGCCAGCCGACGCTCCGCTCGGGGCCGTCGAAGGCGTTGAGGTCGATCCAGTTGGGGCCGCCGTTGCCGATAGCGCGGAACTGGTAGAAGTTGACGTCGCTCGCGAGATTCGAGATGCCGACGTGCAGCAGGAAGAAGTCGTCGTCGAGCTCGATGATCTGGGCGAACTGGTTGGCGCCGGTCGCGCCGGGGCCGGCGGTGTCGAAGATATCGACGTTCCAGACCATGGGTTCGGTCGGCGTGGGGGTGAACTTGGTGAACGCCTGCTCGACACGGCCGATGTTGCCCTCGTTGAGCAGCGACTGGCTGCCGCCGCCCTCGCCGACGGTGGTGGCGTTCTCGTCGGTGCTGAGCAGTAGCCGCGGGTCGGCGGAGTCGGCCCAGTTGGCCTGGTAGGTCGCCGCGGTGACCTCGAAGTCGTCGCAGAGGACGACGCTGCTACCGGCGACAGTGACGGTCTCGGGGGTCGACTCGGCGCTGTCGCTCGGGCCGACCGACTGGAAGGCGGTCACGATGTCGCCGGCGATGAGGCCGGTGACGGGGACGTCGACGGCGGACTGGCCGGTGGGGACGGTCGCGCTGCCGGCGGGCGAGCCGTTGAGGAGGATGGTGGCGTCCGCGCCCGCGACGAGGCCGAGCACGCGGATCGACGCGTCGCCTTCGGCGGGCGCGGCGAAGATCACGGGCGTCGGCGTGGCGACGATGATCGGGTCGGACTCGAGGCTCTCGATGTTGTTGACCGTTTGGGTCGCGGTGACGATCTCGCCGCCGGCCAGGGGCGCGGGCAGCGTGACGGTCGCGAGGTTGCCGGTCGGGGTGGCGGTGGCGACCTCGATGCCGTCGACGAGGATGGCGACCTCGGAGGCGGAAGCGAAGAGGCTGTTGTCGAGGGCGCCGACCTGGATCTCGTCGTCGCCGGGCTGGACCGGCGGGATGATGACGGGCGGGACCGGGAGATACGCGGCCCGCGGGTAGGCGAAGCCGGACTCGCCGGCGGTGGTGGTCTGCTTGGCGGAGACCGAGTCGCCGACGAAGAGGGTCAGGCCGGTGAAGTCGACGGTGGTGCCGGTCGGGAGGACCGGGTCGCCGACGGGTTCGCCGTTGATGTAGAGTTGGACGCTGGCAGCGTCGGGATCGACGGTAACGCGGACGGCGGTCTGCTCGCCGACGACGAGGGACTCGACGGTCGGGAGCGGGACGTTGCCGGTATCCGGCGTGCGGGCGTGCACGTGGAAGCGAATGGTGGCGCCGCTATCGAGGAAGGTGGGGCCGGTGCCGCAGCCGAAGCCGATGTTGTGGAAGAGGATCAGGGCTTCGTTGCTGGTGGAGGGGTATTCCCACTCGATCAGGTGGCTGGTGGTGCCGTCGTTGCTGGCGAGCGACGAGAGGTTGGAGACGGTCGGCTGGGTGGTGCTCTGTCCGCGAGCGTTGGCCATGTAGCGGACGCCGTCCTCGAAGTGGTGGATGACGTCGATGACGTTGCCGAACTCGTCGAGGACTTCGACGGAGTCGAGGAAGAACTCGTAGGGGCCGACCTCGCCGCCGGCGGAGAGGGTGAGCCAGAGGCTGTCGATGGACCAGAGGCCGGTGGGCGAGGGGTCGAGGACGCCGTTGCCGCCGAGCCAGGCGAGGATCTGGGAGTCATCGGTGAGCGGGATGTCGTAGGCCTGCCAGACGGCGGGGTCATTGAAGATGGCCGTGGTGGCGTCGGGTAGGCCGCCGGTGAGGCCGGTGACGCCGACATATTCCCAGCCGCCCTCTTCGAAGGAGCAGCTGCCGTCGCCGTTTTCGTCGATGACGAAGGAGAGCGTGTAGGGCGAGGCTTCGGGGAGGACTTCGACGCCGGGTGAGAGATCGCTGACGGTACCGGTGGCGCCGTCGCGCTGGGTGGCGGCGTAGATTTCACCGGTGAGCGCCGGGGCGGGGAGGGTGAAGACGACGTCGCTGTCGTCGGTGACGTTTTCGGTGAGGATCGGGGAGCCGTCGCGGTAGAGGGTGACCTGATTGACGCTGACGAGCAGGTTGGTGACGGTGACCTGGGTGTCGTCGAGGATGATCGGGGCGACGACGGTCGGCGGGAGGACGGGCTCGGGGACCGGGGCCTCGAACTGGAGCTCGTCGATCGCGACGTCGATGAAGACCGCGTCGTCGTCGGGGACGTTGACGAGGCCGACGTGCTCGAGCGTGCCGCGGTTGTTCGGCGCGTCGAGGATGCCATTGCCGGTGAAGGGCGCGATGCCACCGCCGCGGTTGGCGCCGTTGACGAAGATGTTACCGGTGTCGAGGTCGAAGCGGATGGAGACCGGGAGGCCGGTGGGGGTGATCGTTGCGGCGGGGATCGGCGTGCGGACGCCGTCGGGGGCGACGGTGTAGCCGAAGCGGGTTTCGTCGTCGCCGGCGGGGGTGGTGTCGATGACGCCGTTGGGGCCGGGCTCGATGATGGCGATGGCGAGCGGCAATTCGGCGGCTTCGAGGTCGGTGCCGAGGGCGACGGCCTGGATGTCGTCGCCGGTGGCGGCGGTGTCGACGATGCCGTCGGCGCCGGCGATGATGCCGTTGATGGTGGTGTCGACGCCGATCCACTCGATGTCGCCGGTCGTGCCGCCGTTACCGAGCTGGGGCACGACGACGCCGGTCTCGCGGATGCCGATCACGAGGCCGATGTCACCGAGGAAGAACTCGCTGCTGTTGGTGAGCTTGAAGCGGACCTCGCCCTGCGTGTGCAGGCCGGGGTTGGGGATCTCGGTACCGTTGAAGGTTGTGAGTCGGACCCAGGCGGCGGGATCGTTAGGGTCAATCCAGTTGAAGAAGGTCTGGAGCGCGGCGGCGCCTTCGGACTGGAGGCCGGAGGCGCGGAAGGCGGCGTTGTTATCGAACGCGCCGGCGCTGTTGGGGACGATGAACTGTTCGGTCGAGCCGGTGAATTCCGGGTTGCGGAACATCTCGCTCGAGGTCGCGGGGTCATCGATCGGCGGGCCGTTGAAGCCGACGACGGGGGAATTGAACTGAGCGTTGGCGCTGGCGATGAAGCCAACCCCCACCGCGGCGAGCGTGATCAGGCGTTTCATCAGTGGTGACATCGAAGGCTCCTACGCAACCTGGGGTTTCTTTGTTGGTCTTGCCGCATCCATAGACGGTGCCCGGCCGCGCCGCGGGGCGGCTACTTCGGTAGGGAAAGCGAGTCGAGGGGCGCTCTAACCGAGAGTGCAGCCCGTCGTTGCGCGGACTTCAACCATGCTCGATGAGACCGATATGCGCTTCGATTCCCCGATCCGAGTGCTGACCGAATCGTGCTGAAACAATCCTAGCACTCGGGGGAAACCGTCACAACTGGAATTCGTGGCGCAAAGCGTTCCCGGCGATGGGATGGGAACCCTTGCGGGATGCAACCGCGGTGCTGCTGTAATTTTCGGACGTGGCGCGGCGTCAGTTTGTTGAAACTGGTTGCTTATTCGGCCGGTGCTGTTGGCGTTCGCTCGGGGCGTTGGCCGGCGCGTTCCTGGCGGAGCAGTCGCTCCTGTTCGGCTTTGAAGGCGCGCTGTTCGGCGATCTTCTGACGTTCGAGGTCGTCGTCGGGCTCGAGGCGGGGTTCCCAGTCGAAGCGGCGGTGTTCCCAGGACAGCTGGTCGCCGTCGCAGGTAAAGACGGTGTAACCGGGTGGGGAGCCGGCCCAGTTGCCGGCCCACCAGGCGCCGCTGACGGCGGCGGAGGTGATGTACCAGACGTTTTCGTAGTGATATTCCTCGATCTCGTGGCTGTGGCCTTGGAGGAGGGCCTTGACGCCGTGGCGTTGGAGGATGAGGCGGAGCTCCTTGGTGTCCCATAAAACCATTGATCCGTCCATCGCTTTGCGGTTGGGGTTGCCTTGTTGCTGGCCCATGTTGCAGAAGGCGGCGATGTGGGTGAGGACGACCTTGGGGCGGGTGCCGGCGGTGCCGAGGTCGTAGGCGAGCCATTCGAGCTGCTCGGGGCCGATGCGGGGCTCGTAGGCCGGTCCGTGGTCGGCCTTGATCGGGTGGATGGAGTCGAGGACGGCGAAGTGCCAGCCGTGGTGGTCGAAGCTGTAGTAGGGGTGCTCCCACTCGAGACGGTCCATGATCATCTTCTTGCCGATGTCGGGGTCGGTGGCCGCGACCTTGCGGCGGGGGGACCAGCCGAGGACGTCGTGGTTGCCCACGCAGTTGTAGTAGGGGATGTCAAGGCTGTCGGAGACCTCGCGGTAGAGGCGGATCTGCTCGTCGAAATCGGGCTTGGGGTTGTAGAGCCCGTCGAAGGCGAGGTCGCCGCCCATCAGGGCGAAGGCGGGCTTGGGCTTGAGCGCGCGGATGGTGTCGATGCAGGCCCGATAACCGACGTGCCCCATCCGTTTCGGTGTGACGTGCATATCGGTGAGGTGGACGAAGGTGAAGGGTTCGTGAGTGTGTTCGGGCTCGGGGGCGGCGGCCGGCTTCGGCTTTGCGAAGGCCCGGTTGTTTAGCCAGAGGCCGGTTGTGCCGGCCGCGGCGGAGGTCAGGAATTGTCGTCGTGAGATGCCCATCGGGTTTCCTCGCTGACTTGGCGGCCTGAGCGGGTGGTCGAATCGGCGGCGAGTGTAGGGAAGCGGCGTGGGGTGATCAATTGAAATCGGTGGCAGCGCGAGGCAGGGCTCCGGTGGTGGTCTCCGTGACCGGGACTGGCGGGGTGCGATGAGTAGAACTTTCGGTCGGCTTCGATGAAGATGCCCCGGGTGGTCGTGATCGCGACAGGGGGCGGCTGGGCGGTTTGGCGAGGCGGGCGGGGCCGCTGCCGGAGGTCACTTCATAGCAGGAGTTATCCGTCGTGCATCCCCGGGTTGAGCAATTGCCGCCGCCGGCGCCGGACGCCGGCCGATTTCTGCAGGTCTTGCGACGCGAGCGTCCTGACCGGGTGCCGCTGATCGAGCTCTCGATTCATCCGCGGGTGGTGAACGAGGTGCTGGGGCTGGAGCCGGTGGCGGGTGAGGAGCCGGCCGCGCGGCTGGCCGAGACGACGCGGCGGCTGGTCGCGGCGTACCACGTGCTGGGGCACGACGTGGTGAAGGTGTCGGCGCCGATTCCGTTTCTGGTGCAGCGGCTACAGGCCGGTGCGGATGCGAGCGAGCGGCAGTGGACGGACGAGCACGCGGGGCCGATCGGCGATTTGAATGACTTCGAGGCGTACGACTGGCCGACAGCGGCGGACGCGGACTTCTCACCGATCGAGACGGCTGAGCAGCAGTTGCCGGCGGGGATGCAGATCCTCGGCTTTTGTGGCGGCGTGCTGGAGTTCAGCATGGATCTCGTCGGGATGGAGCGGTTGATGCTGGCGACGCGGCGTGATCCGGAGCTGATCGCGCGCGTGGTCGAGCGGGTCGGCGAGGTGATCTACGGGGTGTTCGAGCGCTATTGCCAGCGGGATTCGGTAGCGGCGTTGTGGCTCGGTGATGACCTGGGGCACAAGCATGGCTTGCTGATCTCGCCCAAGGTATTGAAAGAGCACGTGTTTCCGTGGTATCGCCGCTTTGTCGAGCTGGCGCATGAGCACGGCAAGCCGTTCATCCTGCACAGCTGCGGCAACACGCGGACGATCATGCCGGAGTTGGTGGACGAGGTGCGAATCGACGCGAAGCACAGCTTTGAAGACCTGGTGTGGCCGGTGGAGGAGTACTACGGCGAGTACCACGATCGCGTCGCGGTCCTCGGCGGGATCGACGTGCACCTGCTGTCGGTGGGCACCGATGACGAGATCAAGGCGCGGACGCGCCAGGTGCTGGAGCAGTGCGCGACAGACGGCGGGTACGCGTGCGGCTCGGGCAACAGCATTCCGGACTACGTACCGACCGTGAACTACCTCGCGCTGGTTGAAGCGGTCAACGCCTTCAACGGGCGCTGACCGGCTTCTTGGCGGCCGGGTCGTCGGCGAGCACGTGGCCGACCATTTTCCAGACCGCGCGCCGCAGCTCGGCGACCTGGCCGCTGTCATCCGGGTGGACGCGGTTGGTGAGGATGATCACGTAGCGCTGCTGCTGCGGGTCGATTCGGAGATAGGTGCCGGTGTAGCCGGTGTGGCCGAAGACGAGCGGCTGCTGCGCCGCAGCGTCGGATTTTTCGGCCGGGTAGAGGTCCCACATCAGCCCGCGCCAGTCCTTGGCGGAGGCGTCCTTGTTGGTGGCATCGGGGAAGACGACGCGGGGGAGGGCGGCGACGGTCTGTTCGTCGAGGACGCGGATGCCGTCGAGCTCGCCGCCGTTCAGAAGCATCTGGGCGAAGCGCTGAAGGTCGGCGGCGGTGCCGAAGAGGCCGGCGTTGCCGGAGACGCCGTCTTGGAGGGCGGCGATCGGGTCGTGGACCTGGCCGACGAGGAAGCCGTCGGGGCCCTGGCCGTGGTCGGTTCTGGTGGTGGGGACGCAGCGGGCGGTCGCGTAGGGCTTGAACATCGTGTCGAGCATGCGGAGCGGGTAGAAGATGTGCTCCTTGGTGTAGGCGGCGAGGTCCTGGCCGCTGGCGGCTTTGACGATGTCGGCGGCGACGATCGCGTTGAGGCAGCTGTAGACGACCTTTGCGCCGGGCGGGTGGGTCGGCTCGATCGCGCGGATCAGGGCGCGGGTCGGCTCGGGGCAGGGGAAACCGTGCTGCGACGTAAGCTGCTCGCGCTGCGCGATGCTGAGATAGGGCGGCAGCCCGGAGGTGTGCGTGAGCAGGTGCCGCACCTCGATGGCGCGCTTTGCGGGGGTGTCGAATTCGGGCAGGTAGCGGGCGACGGGCGCGTCGAGGGCGACCTTGCCGGCCTCGACGAGCTTGAGGATGCTCGTGCCGGTGGCGAGCGGCTTGGTCAGCGACGCGAGGTCGAAGATGGCGTTTTCGGGCATTGGCAGCTTTTCGGGCTCGAGCTGCTTGAAGCCGTAGGCTTTCTGCCAGGTCTCAAAGCCGTCGGCGGTCTTTTGGCCGACGGCGATGACGGCGCCGGGGATGTCGCCGTCCTCGAGGCGGTCGAAGACGATGCTGTCGAGCGCGAGGTTGAGGCCGGCGATGCCTTGGCCGACGGGCCAGGTCTCGAGATCGAGCTTCCAGCGCCACTCGCCGAAGTAGAGGTTATGGCCGTCGATCTCGACCTCGCCGCGCTGGAAGTCGTTGGGCTCGCTGCGGAAGCTGGTCTTGGGCGGGTCGAGCGCGCGGGCGTAGTCGAGGTTGACGATCCAGCGGTAGGGATCGAGGCCGCCGCAATAGAACATGGCGGCCTCGGGGTCGTCGCTTTGCTGGACGCCGAACGAGGCGTCGGCGGGCAGCCAGCCGTAGGGCTCGACGTAGAACTCTGACCAGTCGTGGAGGTTCCAATTGTTGGGGTGGGTCTGGAAGCCGGACTGCCAGCGGGCGGGCACGCCGGCGGCGCGGCAGAGGGTGATGAAGACGAGGGCCTGGACGCCGCAGTCGCCGCGGCGGGCTTCGATCCCCTTCAGCGGCAGGCTGAAGATGGTGCTGTACTCTTGCTCCGCGCACCAGGGGATGTTTTCGGAGACCCAGCGGAAGACGAGCCGGGCCTTGGCGAGGGGGTTGGTCTCGTTGCCGACGATCTTCTGGCTGAGGCGGCGGACCTCGGGGGTGAAGGGGAGGTGGGGGAGGCGCTCGGCGGTGTAGGTGCGGTAGAGGTCGCTGTCGGTGTCGTAGGGCTGGACGTCGGCGAGCTTCACGTGGGGGCGGTAGGCGTGGTTGAGGTAGCGGAGCGTGACGGTGAAGCGCGGGGACTCGTCCGCAGACTCGACGGTGTGCTCGAAGTAGATCGTCCGCTGGGGGTGACCGTTGGGGGCGATCTTGGCGGCCGCCGGCGTGGTGCTGACGACCGCGACGTCTTGCTGCTGGCGGTAGGCCTGGGGGAAGGGGAGCCAGGCGCGGACGGTGGCGCCGGGTTTCAGGCGGGCGTGGCCGGCGGGGATCCAGAGCGAGTAGGTGAGCTCGTGCTGGACGGGGAAGTACTGCGCGGTGTCGGTGTCGCGGCTGGCGTGGGTGAGCTGCTCGGCGAGGCCGGCGATCGTGAAGTCGTCGCCGGCGGGTTTGGTGGCGGTTTCGCGGCGGGCCTGGGCGGCGGGGGTGAACAGGTAGAGGTTGGTGGTAGCGCGGTTAAAGAAGCGGAGTTCGCCGTCGATGACGCGGTGCTGCAGGGCGCCGCTTTTTTGCCAGCGGGCGACGTCTTCGGCGGTGGCGTCGGGCATGGTTGCGCGGAGGCGTTCGAGCATGGCGTCGGCGTCGAGTGAGTAGTCGACCTTGATGCGGCGCATGATCTCCAGGAGCCGGGCGGGCTCGGTGGTGACGGGGGCGTCGGGATCGGTGACCAGGGGGCGGAGCAGGCGTTCGGCCTCGGCGAAGGCGCCGGACTGGATCGCGGCCCGGGCGGCGGCGAGGGACTCGGCGTCCTGGGGATCGCTCTCGGCAGCGTGGGTTACAGGCAGGCTCATCATTCCGCTCAGAAATACCGCCAGGGCGGCGGTCGCCAACGCGCGCATCACATGGTACCTTGAAGGCCTCGAAATCCAGCATCACCGGGTCATCAGGATAGCGTACGGCGTCATTTCGCGTCGAGGAAACCACGATGCAAATCAAGCCCGCTCGTTGGGGATTAGGGTTGCTCCTAGGGGTCGCGTTGGCGACGGCGGCGAGCGCCGAGGCGCTCCCCCCGGCCAAGGTGACGCTGGGCGTTGACGTGCTGGCGGAGCGGGGTTTCCAGGTGCTGGCCGGCAAGCGGGTGGGGCTGATCACGAACCCGACGGGGGTGAACGGGCAGCTGCGCTCGACGGTGGACATCCTGCACGCGGCGCCGGGGGTGGAGTTGGTGGCGCTATTCGGGCCGGAGCACGGGGTGCGGGGCGAGGTGCCGGCCGGGGAGAAGATTACCGACGCGCGGGACGCCCGCACGGAGCTGCCGATCCGGTCGCTATATGGCAGCACGCGCAAGCCGTCGCCGGAGATGCTCGCGGACATTGATGTCCTGGTTTTCGACATTCAGGACAACGGGAGCCGGTCGTATACGTACATCAGCACGATGGCGGCGGCGATGGAGGCGGCGGCGGAGCACGACAAGGCGTTCGTGGTGCTGGATCGGCCGAACCCGATCGGCGGCGAGAAGATTGAGGGGCGGCCGCTGGACCTGGCGTTCAAGTCGTTCGTGGGCTACTTGCCGATCCCGTACCTGCACGGGATGACGGTGGGTGAGCTGGCGCAGATGATCAACAGCGAGGGCTGGCTGGCGGGGGGGCAGCGGGTTGACCTGACGGTGGTGCCGATGGCCGGCTGGCAGCGCTCGATGTGGTGGGCGGACACCGGGCTGGTGTGGGTGCCGACGTCGCCGCACCTGCCGGACGCGGACACGTCGGCGTACTACGCGGCGACGGGGATCATGGGGGAGCTGCGGGTGCTGAGCGAGGGCGTGGGTTATCCGCAGCCGTTCGAGCTGGCGGGTCACCCGGACATCGAGCCGGAGAAGCTGGCGGCGGAGCTGAACCGGCGGGAGCTGGCGGGGGTACATTTCCGGCCGCTGTACTACCGGCCGTACTACGGGCCGTATGACGGTGAGACGCTGGGTGGGGTGCACGTGGTGTTGATCGACCCGGCGCGGACGGAGTTGACGGCGATTCAGTTTCACATCATGGATGCGGTGCGGGCGCTTTATCCTGGGATCGACTTCTTCGCGAAGAACCGGGCGAGCATGTTCGACAAGGTCTGCGGCACGGACCAGGTGCGGCAGATGTGGCAGGAGGAGCGGAGCCTCAACGCGATCCTGACGTTCTGGCGGGAGGGCGTGGAGGAGTTCCGCCAGGCGCGGGCGAAGTACCTGCTTTACAAGTAGCCCCGTGGCAGACGGCGGCGGCAGTGGCAGCGGTGAGTCGAGTGGCTCAGGGCTGGTAGGTCTGCTGCACGCCGGCAAGGTCGCGCAGGTCGCTGTCGCGGTCGCTGTCGAAGTCGCCGCCCGTGCAGAGGTGGCCGGCCGGGTACTGCTGGTCGGGCCCGCCCATGCAGAAGAGGAAGCGGACGAGGTCGTCGGCGTCGATGTCGCCGTCTTCGTCGAAGTCGCCGGGTCCGAGGGCGAGGTCGCAGACGGTGGCGTCGCGGCGGGTGCTGGTGCCGGGGGTAAGCGTGATGCTGGTGAGGGTCTTGTCGTCGCAGCCGTCGGCTTGGATGGCGGCGGTGTAGAGTTGGCCGTCGCCAGTGGGCAGGCGGCTGATGACGTAGTAGCCGTTGCCGTCGGTGAGGGTGGGCTGGCCGGCGACGGTGACGACGGCGCCGTCGACGGGGGCGCCGGTGGCGGCGTCGGTGATTTGGCCCCAGAGGGTGCCCTCGGTGGCGAGGAGGGGGTTTTTCCACGGCATGGCGGGGAGTGCCGCTGGGGTGGTGAAGAGGTTGGCGGCGACGTAGTTATAGAAGTTGGGGTCGGCGCCGCTGGCGCTGGTGGTCCAGTAGGAGAAGGTGGCGATGCCGTCGCAGCCGGCGGCGAGGGCGAAGTCGAGCTGGGTGACGCTGTCGGCGAAGCTGTTGAGGTAGTTGCCCTGGCCGGCGAAAAGGTGGCGGTCGTAGCGCCAGTCGAGGGCGGCGTCGATCCAGTTGCGGTACCAGGCGGCCTGGGCGGCGTCGAACTCGCGTTTGTAGTTCATGGGGATGCCGGCGTCGAGCCAGCCGCGGAACATCCAGTCTTCCCAGTTCTGGAAGAGGTTGTAGGCGCTGGAGGAGGTGAAGCTGGACGGGGCGTTGCCGAAGGCGATGAGGTCGGCGGTGAAGCGGAAGTCGGGCCAGCGCTCGGGGCCGACCAGGGCGGGGAGCTCGGCGTGGAGGCGGCGGACGAACTCGCTGATGGTTTGGCGGCGGAAGTTCTCCCAGCTGTCGTTACCGACGGAGGGGGTGCCTTCGAAGCCGGTAAGGCGTTGGAAGCGGGCGAGGCTGCTGTTGGCGTAGCTCTCGTCGGCGGGGTAGCCGGCATCGGTGTCGGTGTAGCGGATGTAGTCGAGGTTGAGGCCGTCGACGTCGTAGTGGGTGACGATCTCGGCGACGACGTCCATGAGGTATTGCTGGACGTCGGGAGAGCCGGGGTCGAGGACGTAGACGTTGCTGACGGTGGCGGGTCCGCCGCCCTGTTGGTCGCGCGGGACCATCAGCCACTCGGGGTGGGCGGAGAGGATGGTGTTGTTGCGGGGCGGCCAGGTGGAGGAGACGCGGTAGGGGACGATCCAGGCGTGGACCTCGAGGTTGTTGGCGTGGGCCTGGGTGATGAGGTATTCGAGGGGGTCGCTGAGGCTTTTGTCGGTGGCGGGGGGGACGAGGTCGGAGTCCCAGTAGGCGCCGTGGCCGGTGCCGCGGTCGTCGTGGTAGGCGAGGACCTCGACGATGAGGGCGTTGAAGTTGCCGGCCTGGGCGCGGGCGATCATGGTGTTGATCTCGGACGCGGACTTGTAGCCGGGGTGGAAGGCGTCGGCCCAGAAGCCGCGGAAGGCGGTTTGGCCGCTGGCGGCGGTGACTCCACAGAACAGGACGATGAGGCTTAGCCACCGTGGCAACATGCTGGCACTCCTTGCGGACCCGAATTCTTTGATGTCGCGGCCGGCGGCTGATCAGTCGAGCGGGCCGGTGGCGTCGCGTTGCATGGCGGCGTAGCTGACCAGGTCGACGTCGCCGTCGCCGTCGCTGTCGAAGTCGCGGCAGAAGTTGCCCTGCGGGTAGACGAGCCCGTCGCCGCGGAAGCAGAACAGGAATGGCGGCAGGTCATCGGCGTCGACGTCGCCGTCGCTGTCGAAGTCGAAGGGCGAGGGGCCGATGGAGAGCCGCAGGAACGCGAGCACGCGGTCCATGATGTCGGCGCGGGTGGCCGAGTCGCCGATGGCTTCGAACGGGAAGGCGAACATGACGAGGTTGAAGGTCGCGCCCTCGACCTGGACGCCGGCGGTCCCGCCGGTGCCGCCCGAGTACTGGAGGGCGGGGGTGGCGTTGGGGCGGGCGCTGATGCGGTCGGGGGTGTTGACGGCGTAGCGGCCGCCGGCGCCGAGGCCGAACTCGAAGAGTGGCACGCCGTCGAGGATGCTGCCGGCGGCGCCGGTGGCGAGGCGGGTGCCGGCGTCGTCGCCGAGGTAGTTGACGTTGAGCGTGTTCTCAGCGAAGGCGATGCCGCTGCCGGCGCCCAGCAGGTCGGCCGCGAGGTTGGAGCCGGTGATGAAGAGGTCGCCGCCGGCGGCGAGGAAGTTCTCGAGCTTGATGCGCTCGTTGCTCGAGAGTGATTGATCAAGCGTGTCCTCGGTGCCGGCGAACCAGACGACGATGTCGTAGTTGGCGAGCTGGACATAGGACTGCATGACGGCCTCGTTCGAGGCGTAGTCGAACGCCTCGTCGTTGGCGGCGAGCGCCTCGGCGTGCTCGACGGCGTAGTCGAAGGCGTTGCTCTGGCGGTTGACCTGCCGCTCGATGATGTCGCCGGCGTAGAAGGCGGGCTGGGTGAAGAGTTGCAGGACGTTGTTCTGGCGGCGGAGGCGGTCGAAGCCGTTGACGATGAGGATGTCGGCGGGGGCGGGGCCGGTGCGGCGGGCGGCGATGACCTCGGAGGGCATCGACTCGCCGCCGGCGTTGACGGCGGCCACGCGGAAGTAGCGGGTCGCGCCGACGGCCAGATCGGGAACGGTGTAGCTGAGGGTGTTGCCGACGTCGATGGGGTCGCCGAAGCCGAAGCCGTTGTCGGACTGGTAGACGACGTAGCCGGTGGCGGCATCGCCGCGGGCGCCGTCGAAGAGCGGGGCTTCCCAGCCAATGATGACGTTGCCGTTGCCGTCGTCGCGGGAGTGGACGTAGCGGGGCGTGTCGGGAGCGAAGTCGAGCGTGACCTGGCTGCCGGGCAGGGTGTTCAGGAAGCGAATGATGCCGTGGACGCTAGCGCGGGCCATGGCGGCGCGGACGCGCGGGTCACGGAGCAGCTCGGCGTCCTGGACGTTATCGTGGAAGGCGGTCTCGATGATGGTGGCGTCGAACTCGTTGCCGTTGGCTTCCTGGGTGATGGCGCCGTAGGTGCTCGTGAACGTGGGCGAGGCGCGGTCGACCCAGGCGTGCTCGAACTCGCCCGAGAG
Source organism: uncultured Planctomycetales bacterium (assembly GCA_964499235.1). Lineage (GTDB taxonomy): Bacteria > Planctomycetota > Phycisphaerae > UBA1845 > Fen-1342 > JAFGRR01. The sequence goes on from CAZCKC010000018.1 coordinate 14,982, forward strand.
GACGTTCATGTCGGCGTCGAACTCGTCGGCCAGGATCTCAGCGTAGGAGACCTGGTTGGTGGTCGGGGTGATGTCGGTGATGAGCGTGATCTGGCCGCGGGCGACGCCGCCGGAGGCGTTGGAGTGGAACTCGAGGTGGATCCGTCGCCAGCGCTCGTGCAGGACGCCGCCCTCGCCGGCGGACGGCGCGATGTTCATCTCGCGGGCGATCAACGCGCCCGCGCGGACATTCTCGCTCTGGTCGCTGAAGCCGCGGTCGTAGATCGAGGGGTCGAAGCCGACGGTGTTGTTGCCGTAGACCTCTTCGGCCCAGTAGAGCTGGGCCTCTTCGTCGCGGGGGTAGCCGCTGATCGTACCGGTCGCCTCGGATGGCACGTCGCCGAAGCCGCCGCCGAAGCGGATCGCGTCGGCGATCACGGCGCCGGCGTCGGGGGATTGGTTGGTGATCTCGACGAAAGCCTGCTCGCCGGCGATGAAGTAGTAGTCGCCGAGCCAGACCCAGCCGTTGCCGACCGCGCGGTGGTCGATCGCGATCGCGCTGACGCCGCCGGCGTGGCCGACGCGGTAGGTCTGGAGCGTGCGGTTGTCCCCGCCGAGCGCGAACGCGTAGACCGGCCAGTAGCCGGTGGTCGGCAGGTCGGGCGTGTAGACCGCCGTCGCGGTCTCGGTCGCGCCGGCGGCGATCCAGCGGTAGATCACGCCGGAGTTGGTGACGCCGTTCTCGTAGTACTTGGTCGCGTCGCCGTTGTTCCAAGCGCCGTTGAAGGTCACGCCGGGGTCGTCGTTGTCGAGGATGACTTCCTCCGGCTGCCAGCCCACCGGCCGCAGCGGGACCACGGTCGCGCCGGCGTTGAAGGCGTACTGCGCGAAGTAGTTGATCTGATCGATGTTGCCGTAGTCCTCGGTCATGCCGAGCAGCACCGGCCGCTGGAGGAACCACGGATCGCCGTCGCCCGCGCCGCCGGTCCAGCCGTGGCCGGCGCTGACGAAGACGGTGACACCGGTGAGCGGGCCGGCGGGTTGGCGGGCGGCGCTGGCCGTCGGGCCGCCGAACGAATTGGTGACGTTGCCGGCGGCGTTGTGCCAGGCGGCGGCCAGGTACTCGGGCGTGGCGGTGGGGTCGGGCGTCGGGTCGGCCGCGGCGCGGGCGAGCACGGGCGGCGTGGCCGGTGCGTTGAAGTAGTGGGGCAGGCTCTGGTACTCACCGTCGGGTCCGAGGCGGGCGAGGAAGCGCGCGCCGCGGAACCCGTCGTCGTGCAGGCACAGCAAGCGGAGCGCCATGTCGAACGTGCCGAAGTCGGGGTCGGTCAGCTGCCAGAAGCCGAGGTCGGCCGGTAGCGTGAGGTGCACTTCGAGCAGCCCGTCGTCCCAGCGCGCGCCGTCCACGACGGTGCCGGGCAGCACGAGCGGCTGGCCGAGCTCGGCCTGGAGCGTGGTGGCGCGATCGAAGACGACTGCCAGGGTTGCGGCCGCCTCCGGCGACCCCACGTCGAGCGGCGTCAGCGCGTGGGTCAGGAGGCGCGCGTCGCCCGCGTGATCGGGGTGCGCGAGGACGGGGGCGGTGAGCGCACCCGCTGCCGCGAGAACAAGGCCGAGGCGGAAAAGACCAGGCAGTTGCATGTCGGGTTTCCTTCGCGAGACGGCGCGTCCGCGGCGAACCCTCCGCGGGGCCGTTCGCAGGGCACCAATCGACAAACGGTCGGTGAGCATTTTCGTGGCTGGTAAAGCTTCGTTTACCCCGCCCGCCGTTAATCAGTGTACGCCGCGGGAAACCGCGACTGCAAGACATCCCTGGGGGCGAGAGCGGGCGTGCGGACCGTGAGCGGTGCTGCTTTTCGCAACGGCTGATAATGTAGCCGCTATGGCGTCTCTAGCGCGACTTCCTGGAGGTAGGGGATGACCACGGTGCGGAGCGTGTCTTTCGCGACCGCGTCGTCATCGTTCTCGGACGCCTGGGAGACGTTCGGATTGCGTTCGAAGAGGCTCGCGTACGCGAAGAGGCAGAAGTTGCCGGTCAGGTCCTTGGCGATCCGGACCTTGTCCTTGACCGCCTCGGCCGCTGCGGAAGGCTTTTCGGCGTCGATCCGGTTGAACGACAGGCCGGGAACGACGACGGCCTGGGCGTCCATTTCGAGCCAGGTGTCGAGGCGTTGGCGGAAGGTGTCGACGTCGCGGGTGTAGTTCATGATGTAGGCGATGTCGAGCAGGCCTTCCTCGACCCAGCGCTGGCTGTGCTGGTGGTAACGTTCGAGCGAACCGGCGGGTCGGGACGTGACGGCGGCGGTGAGGGGGGCGTCGGGGTTCACTTCGCGGAGCATGTCGCGGATGCCCGTAACGAGTTTGGTGAGCTGGTCGGCGCGCCATTGGTTCCAGGCGGCGGGCTCCTGCTGCGGCGTCAGCCCGGTGTCGGCGGTGAAGAGGGCGACGGTGCGCTCGTCGTGGGGGTAGTCGATGTCGGTGTCGCGCGGCGTGGCGGGCGGCTCCTTGGGGTAGCGGACGTAGTCCATGTGCAGGCCGTCGATGTCGTAGCGGCTGGCGATGTCGCGGAAGACGTTGATGAGGTACTCGCGGACCTCGGGCAGCGACGGGTTGACGCTGACGTAGAACCAGGAGAGCGGTTGGCGCTGGCCGTACTGGTCGTACCAGAACCACTCCGGCCGGGCGTTGTAGAGCTGGTCGGGGTTGGTGGGCGGGGTTTCGCCGCGCCAGGCGGGCATGACGTTGACCCAGGCCTCGAGCTTGAGGCCGCGGGCGTGGGCTTCCTCGAGGGCGACGGCGAGGGGGTCCCAGCCGGGGTCGGTGCCGCCGAGCTCGTCGGCCCAGGGCTCGAGGTTGGAGGGGTAGAAGGCGGTGGCGTTGCCGCGGACCTGGAAGAGGACGCGGTTGAGGCCGGCCTGCTGGCAGTCGGCGATGATGCGGCGGACGTCGTCGGGGGTCTGGTAGTCGAAGCGGGTGACCCAGATGGCGTGGATGGGCTGATCGACCTGGGGGGTGGTCTGGCAGCCGGTGGTGAGGAGGAGCAGGGTGGCAACGGACGTCGCGGTCAGGGGGGTGCGCAACATGGGGTGAACTCCTCGTGCAGGTTCCGGCGGACGCGTTTTTTTCGACGACGCTGGTGCGTCGTTTTAGCTGGCCGGCGAAGCGTCGGCGTGATGTTCGGCGGACTCAGCCGGACGCCGGCGGGCGAGCAGATAGCCCCAGACAAACGCGACGGTCGAGCCGATCGGTGCGTACCAAGGCCAGGCGATCTTGACGATCCTGCCGTCTGCGGTGGTGAGGTAGCCGTTGTACGAAATCCACAGCAGCAGAACCAGGCCCGCGGCAAGGATGATGGTTTGCGGCCAATCGCGGAGGACGAGCGACAGCGCGCGGCGGGCGCGTTCGCTGTTGTCGGCGATCTTGACGGTATCCATCGCGTCGGTCATGCGGTTCCAGACCCAGATGAGCAGCAGGATGGCGCTGAAGGCCCAGCAGAGGTTGTTGGCCCAGGGGTCGTGCCAGACAAGCGAGAAGACGCACATGACCGAGAGCGGCGCGGCGTAGACGTAGCCGCGGCCGTCGATGCGCAGGGGGAGGAATGAGAGGGCAAACCCGGCGAGCAGGGCGCCGCTGACGTAGCTGGCGAGGGCGAGGGCGAGGTCCAGGATGTTGTCGTACTCCTCGCGGACTTCAGCGGCGACAAACGCCATGAACGCGAGCACGATTCCCCAGAACAACACGAACAGGCGTCCCACGAACACCGAGCGGCGATCTTCGGCGGTGACCTCATCGGGCGCGGTGGGCACGACGTGTTCGGCTTGATCGGTGGCGGCCAGTTTTTGTTGCAGATAGCGCTCGCGGAGTGGGGCGTAGAAGGCTGACATGATGGTTTGGCTGAGGGCGGCGAGGATGCTGGTCAGGCTGGAGACGGCGGCCGCGAGGGCGCCGGCGATGATGAGCCCTTTCAGGCCGACGGGGATGGCCTGCACGATGAAGATCGGGAAGATGCGGTCCTGTTCTTTGGCGTAGATCTGGGCGGCGATGCCTTCGAGCGGGTTTTGCTGGTAGTAGGCGTAGAGGCCGGCGCCGACGAAAGCGACGGTGATCGTGACGATCTGGCTGAACTGGCTGGCGATGATGGCGTAGCGGGCCTCTTTCTCGTTCTTGCAGCAGAAGATTCGCTGGGCGATGAGCTGGTCGGTGCCGTAAGCGCCGAGGTTGCCCCAGGTGGCCGCGATGAGGGCGGTCCAGATCGTGTAGGCGCGGGTGGGGTTGGCGCTGAAGTCGAAGAGGGTGAACTTGCCCCAGTCGGTCCAGTCTGTTGTCGGGCGTTCGCGCCAACCGACGCGGAAGAGCTCGGCGAAGCCGCCGTCGAGTTCGTAGCCAATGACGAGAAACGCGGCGACGGCGCCGATCAGGAAGACGAGGAACAGGAGTGCGTCGGTCCAAATGACCGTGGAGATGCCGCCGACCAAGGTCCAGGTAATTGCGACGATCGCGATCACGACGACCGCCCAACCGAGGGGCGAGAGCATCCCGGTGGCTTCGCTGAGGTAGCGCAGCTGGTCGTTGAGGACGACGACCAGGACTTCGGCCGTCAGGTAGACGCGGGCGGATTGTGAGAGGACTCCGCCGAGCGCGAACAGCGCGGTCGTCACGCCGCGGGTCTGGCCGCCCAACCGGGCGCCCATGAAGTCGTACGGGCTGTAGATCTCCTTCTCGTAGTAGGCGGGCACGAGGACGTAGCCGACGATGATGCGGGCGATAAACGAGCCGAAGAGGCCGAGCTGCAGGTAGGTGAAGTTGCCGCCGGGGTTAAAGACGATCGACGGCACGATGAGGAACGTGACCGCGCTGATCTCGGTGGCGATGATCGAGCCGCAGACCGCGGGCCAGGGGAGCTTGCGCCCGCCGAGGAAGAAGTCGCGGATGGTTGACTGCTTGCCGGCGAGCGTGGTGCCGAGGATCGTCGTGAACGCGAGGTAGGCGACGACGATCGACCAATCGATCCAGCCGAACTGAGCACTGAGGCTTTCTTCGGTGACCGCTTGGACCTGCGCAGCGGCTTGGGCAAGCAGCATTACATCTCCCGACGGGCGTTCAGGATTTCAAGATCGTGGCCAGGTGGCCGTCGGCCTCCGCGAGCAACTGCTCGGCCGTGACGCGGTCGACGCCGCGGGCGTGCATGACCAGGGCGACCTTGACGCGGCCGTCGGCGGCCTGGAGCAGCGCGCCGGCGGGGGCGCGCTCGAGGCCGGTGACGGTCATGATCATGCGGGTGCCGCGGTCGACGAGCTTGCGGTTGGTCTTGGTGTTCACGTCGACCATGAGGTTTTCGTAGACCTTGCCGATGCGGATCATGGCGACGGTAGTGACGGTGTTGAGGACGAGCTTGGTGGCGGTGCCGGCCTTGAGGCGGGTGGAGCCGGTGACGACCTCGGGGCCGACGAGCACGCGGATCGAGACGTGGGCGTTGTCGGGGACGTGCTCGTAGGGGACGCAGCCGAAGAAGACGGTCTTGGCGCCGCGCTCGTTGGCGCGGTCGATGGCGCCGTGGACGTAGGGGGTGGTGCCGCCGGTGGTGATGCCGAAGACGACGTCGTTCGGGCCGACGTCCATCTCGTCGACGGCCTTGGCGCCGTCCTCGGGGTAGTCCTCGGCGCCTTCGACGGCCTTGCGGAGGGCTTCCCAGCCGCCGGCGATGACCCCCTGGACCATGCGCGGGTCGCTGAGGAAGGTCGGGGGGCACTCGGAAGCGTCGAGGACGCCGAGGCGGCCGCTGGTGCCGGCGCCGACGTAGATGAGGCGGCCGCCGGCTTCGAAGGCGGCGACGACGAGGTCGGTCGCCTGGCAGATCTCGGCTTTGGCGGCCGCGACGGCGGCGGGGATGGTGGCGTCTTCGGCGTTGAGGATGTCGAAGGCGGCTGCGGTCGAGACCTGATCGATCTGCCGCGACCGGGGGTTGCGAAGCTCGGTCATGAGGTGGCCGCGGTCCTGCATGCACCCCTCCAGATTTGGCCGATATGCGGCGCTGCCGGGTGAAAAGTTCGCGTAGTGTGGTCGAATTCGGCAGGGCCCGCAACAGGGTTGCTCGCGGGTGCGGAGGTGCCTATAAACGAAGGCGTGGATTCGCCGTCTGACGCCTGGGAGAAGCTGGCCTGATGCCCGTGCTGATTCGCTATGCCGCTGTCGTGTTGTTTGCCGGGGTGCTGGCCGTCGGTCCGGGGGGCTGTGACGCGCCGGAGCGTGAGACGAAGACGACCGTGACCGAGCGGGTGAGCGCGCCGGTCGACCCGATGGTGGCGGTGAACACGCTGCACCCGGCGCCGGAAGATTATGCCTTGCAGCGCATCGGTACGGAGGAGTACTTCGTGCCGGCGTACGCGAAGTATCTGCAGGGGGTGCGGATCTTCCTCGATCCGGGGCATGGCGGGGAGGCGCATAAGCGGGGCTTCAAGCGCGGTCCGACGGGGGTGCGCGAGGCGGAGATGAACCTGCGGATCGCGAAGTACCTGCGCGACTTCCTGGAGCACGTGGGGGCGGAGGTGAAGCTGAGCCGCGAGCGGGACGTGTTCGTGGCGAACGCGGACCGGCCGCAGATGGCGGCGGCGTGGGGGGCGGATTTGTTCATCTCGCTGCACCACAACGCGGTGAGTCGGCCGGAGGCGAACTTCACGACGGTCTGGTATCACGCGGGGGTGGACGCGCGGCCGTCGAATCTTGATTTGGCGCGGTACCTGTGCGGCGGGTTGTATGAGCGGCTGGCGTTACCGCAGATCACGGACGTGCCGTTGAAGAGCGATCAGTTGATGTACGAGAGCGGGTTCGGTGTGCTGCGGGGGGCGACAATGACGGCGGCGCTGACGGAGAGTTCGTTCTTCACGAACCCGGAGGAGGAGCAGCGGCTGCGGCAGCCGGCGTACAACCTGCGCGAGGCGCACGGGTTGTTCCTGGGCTTGGCGCGGTACGCGGCGGCGGGGCTGCCGCGGGCGGAGCTGACGGCGCCGGAGGATGGCGTGGTCGCGGCGGGGGAAGAGCTGGTGTTTACGCTCGATGACGGGCTGCGGCCGCGGCGGGCGTGGGGAGCCGAGCGGCAGATGGTCCTGGCGGACACGATCCAGGTTTATTTGAATGACGAGCCGCTGCCGTTTGCGTTTGTGGATGATGGGGAGACGTACACGGTGACGGCAGTGGTGCCGGAGGGAGCGCCGGCGGGCGAGCACCTGCTGACGCTGCATTTCATGAACAAGATGAAGAATTCGAATCTCGAGCCGTTGTTTGGGGTGGTGGTGGAGTGACGAGCGGGCTGTTTGGGCGGCGCTGCTGGTCAGTCGCCGGAGCCGCGGCGTTTGATTGACGGGCGCAGGCGGGGCGCCGTTGCCAGATGAGCACCTGCTGACGCGGGCAGGACGCCCGCTCCACCCTTTATCGAGAACGCCCGTTTTACCTAGAAAGCGCGCGCTCGTTTTACAGGGCGCGGCCATCGTGGTGCCCTGCACAGGCGAGACGCCTGTGCCACAGGGGCAAGGGCGAGTGCGCTAGGCGAGCGCGCGGACGGCGGCGATGCCGGCGCCGATGGCGGGGGCGGCGCGGAGTTGGGAGGCGACGATCAGGCCGGGGCGGAGGGTGTCGCCTTCGGCCAGATAGGCGCGGCTCAGCTCGGCGTCGTCGGCGTGTGCGATGAGGGCGGCCAGGGACTCGTCGACGTGGCGGCGGAAGGTCGCCTGGTGCGTGCCGCCGCCGTAGATCGTGCCGATCCGCTGGCCGATGATCAGGCGCTGGAGCTGGTGGCCGCGGAAGGGGTGGTCGGTCTCGAGTGCATTGTAGGCGTCGCCGCGGTAGGGGAGGGCGCGGCGGCCGTGCTTGATCGTCCAGACACGCTCGAAGAGCAGGTCGGCCAGCAGCGTGGCGGCGAGGCGGAGCCAGTTGGTGGCCTGGGGGACGCCGGCCTGAGCGTCGTGCTCGGGGAAGCGCTCTTCGTCGCGGAGGCTGAGACCTTGGGCGACGGCGTTGAGTGACTTGGCGGAGATGAGCTTTTCGTAGGTGGGGCCGAGGGCGGTGGGGATTTGCCAGCTCTTCTGGAGCCAGGGCTTGGTCTCGTCGAAGGGGACGAGGCGGCCGTCGAGCTTGAGCGCGTCGGCGATGCCGGTGCCGCCGCCGAAGTAGTAGGCGTCGGTGACGTCGCGGAAGCGCCCTTTTTCGGCGTACTGCTCGCCGAGGCCGCAGTAGTCGGCGTCGCTGCCGAGGGCGGCGATGGGGGCGGCGAGCTGGAGGCCGTGCTGCTCGAGGTTGGCTTCGAGTTGGGCGAGGTAGTCGGGGATGCGGGGGCCGTTGTTGATGGCGTCGATGCCGCGGGCGTCGGGGGTCTTGAGTCCGGGCATGCCCATGCCGACGAGGACCTGTTTTTGGCCGGCCTCTTTGGCGATGTCGGCGATGGCTTCGGCGGCGGCGGCGACCCAGTGGCGGCCGAGCTCTTTTTCGTGGTCGGTGAGCTGGGGGTTGCCGCGCTGGGCGATCTGCTCGGCGACGGGGACGGGGTCGAAGCCGGGCAGTGGCGCGTACTTGCGGCTGGCGGCGGACGCACCGAGCGTGAACGCGGCGTCGGGGGCGAAGCGATCACAGTCGATCGCGTGGGCCTTGGCTTCGGTCGCGCCGCCGTCGACGCCGACGAGCAGGGTGTCCTGAGGCGTCATCGTTCCGCTCCCTTGCGGCCGCCGCCGTGAGCCGGGACGGCGCGATTCGTTATTTCTGGTTCAAGGTCGTCCGGCGGTGCAGGGCTTCGATCCGCATGGCGTCCTTGGCGTTGTCGTTGCGCTGCACGGTGGCTTCGTCGATTGCGTGGTCGGTACCGCCGGCATGGCGGATGACTTCGTAGATCGGATCCCAGACGCGGCCGATCTGGTAGCGTTCGCTGATCCGGAGGACGAGGTCGTAGTCCTCGCCGTAGTTGCGGCACTGGGGCGAGTCGTTGACGCCGAACCAGCCGGCGTCGGCGATGACCTTGATATGGGCCGCGCGCGGGGCGCCGGCGCCGTTGATCCGCAGGAGGTTGTTGCGGCCGTTGTCGTCGGTCCACTCGTCGTGGGTGACGACGGGGATCTCCGCGTTGCGGTTGAGTTGGCCGGAGGCGTCGTCGAGGGTCCAGACCTCGTAGGAGCCGACGACCATGCCGATGTGCGGGTCGCTGTCGAAGACGGCGAGGATCTTCTCGACCGCGTCGGGTTTGAGCCGGTCGTCGGAGTCGAGCTGGACGTAGTACTTGCCGCGGGCCGCGCTGATGCCGGTGTTCAGGCAGACGCCGAGGTTGTTCACGTCGAGGGTGATCAGCTGGACCGGGGGCTTGGTTTCGTCGTACTTGTCGCCGCCGGTGAGGTAGCGGCGGACCTCGGGGACCGTGGGGTCGTCTGAACCGCCGTTGACGACGATGACCGCCTCGACCGCCTTGACGGTCTGGGCCTGGATGGACTCGATCGCGCGGCCGATGAACTCGGGCCGGTTATTGACCGGGATCACGACGCTGGCGACGCACTCCTGGAACTGCTGCTGCTCGGCGTCGGTGTACGCGACGGTCTTGAAGTGGGCGCCGGGCTGGAGGTAGGCGCCGGTGCGCTTGAGGTGCTCGGAGCAGGCGCGTTCCATCTCGAGCTGGACGTCCTTGCCGGCCAGCAGGTAGTCGAAGACGTTGTGCTGCTTGGCCGGCGCATTGACCGAGTAGAGCGAGCCAGCGTAGCGGTTGGCGACGTGGGCGACCTTGCCCGCTGCGCTGATCCGCAGGCGGAGGTCGTAAAGATCCGCGGCCTGGTACTGCTCGTTAAAGCCGCCGCAGTCGCGCAGGGCCTGCGTCCGGTAGAAGATCGCCGAGCCGAAGTCGACCGTGTCGCGCAGCCGGCCGGGGTGCCAGTCGAGCAGGTGGACATCGTTTCGCTGCCCGTCGGCCGCGATCAGCTCGTAGTCGGCGTAGACCATGTCCTGTTGGTGTTGCCGCGTGGCGGCCATCACGAACGTCCGCAGTGCCGCCCGCACCGGGATGATGTTGGCCGCCTGGTTGTAGCAGAACATGGCAAAGTCGGTGGTGACCGCTTGCAGCCCCGCGTTGCAGGCCGCCGCCCGGTTGGCGAAAGCGCCGGGCACGTGGGCGATCCGGTCGGCCGGGATGTCCGGCCCGAGGAAGTCGGGCTTCGCGTCAGGACCGCGGCTGTCGACCACGATGACCTGCTCGGCCGCCAGGTCCTGGTCGACCGCCGCGCGCAACGCCTGCTGGAAGTCACCGGCGCCGAACGGGAGGTCGCGGCCGTAAAAGAACACGATCGTCGTGGTGGTCGCTTGGAAGTTTTTCATAGTTCCGGCACTATACGGGGCGGGCTGGACGCCGCCAACCGACCGCCGGACCATCGCGAAAGGAAGCCGAGCCGATGAGCGAGATCACGATTCGCGCCGCCGCGCCCGAGGCGCTGCCGGCGCTCACGGCCATCGGTCGGACCGCGTTCGAGCACGACGCTTTCTCCGAACAATTGCTCCATGAGAAGCTCTTTGCGGCGCCGCGGCCGGACACGTTCCACTGGGGCGTGCTGGTGGCCGAGCGCGACCGCGAGATCGTGGGGTTCATGCAGCACGTCGCCCGCCCGGCCGCCGGGCAGGGCTGGCTCGGGCTCTTCGCCGTCCGGCCGGAGGCGCGGCGCGCGGGGATCGCGACGCAGCTCTGGGAAGCGGTCCAGGCGCAGTGGCCGGACGAGATCACCACGGCCGAGGCGCTGGCGATCCCGGGCAACTACTTCACGCCGGGGCTGGACCCGCGTTACACGGCGGGGCTGTGTTTTCTGGAGCGGCGTGGTTTCGAGCGGTTCAAGGACTGCGTGAACCTGGTGGCGCCGCTGGAGGCGGAGTTCGAGACGGAGGCGGAGCAGACGCGGCTGGCCGGGCTGGGGATCGAGGTTCGCCGGGCGCTGCCGGAGGACCGGCCGCTGCTGGATCCTTTCTTTCAGCAGCAGTTTGGTGATGACTGGCGGTTTGAGGTGCGGCAGGCGTTCGCGGTCGAGCCGCCGGCGCTGCACCTGGCGTTGCAGGACGGGGTGGTGATCGCGTTCAGCGCGCACTCGACGCAGAACCGCGAGTGGGGCTTTTTCGGGCCGATGGGGACGACGCCGGCTGCGCGGGGCAAGGGGCTGGGGCGGGTGCTGCTGTGGCACTGCTTGAATGATTTGCGGCGGGCGGGTCACGCGACGGCGGTGATCCCGTGGGTGGGGCCGATCGCTTTTTATCACCAATGGGCGGGGTGTCGGGTTGAGCGGGTGTTTTGGCGGTATCGGTACGCGCTCGGTGAGTGAGGCAGGTTTGGTGAAGGTGTGTGGGGGGGCTCCCGCCGCGAATTTGCGGCCGCGGGTTTGAGGGCGGGGGCTCCCGTTCGCGGGCGAGGACGCCCGCCCCACCCTGTTTGCGAGGACGCCCGCCGCACCCTGTTAGCGCGACGCCCGCCCCACCCGATAAGGGGGACGCCCGCCCAGATGTTGGGCGGGCGTCGTCGTTTTGCGTGAGTATGGGGCGTCGCCCCGGGGGTTAGACGTCTTCGGCCACGTGCTTGAGCTGCTCGCTCTTGGAGTAGAACTCGGCCAGCGACATCTCGCGGAGGTAGACGATGCCGCGGCAGGCGCGCATCCCGTGGTCGGGGTGGTTGACGAAGAAATCCTCGCCGAGGAAGGTCTTGATCTGCTCGAACTGCTGGCACTGGATCTTGCGGGCCAGGCGGGAGAACGGGCCGTCGTGCTCGTAGCTCGGGAACTCGGCGTCCTTCTGCGTGTTGAAGCAGGTCAGGAAGCAGTCTTCCATGTCGTTGAGGTGGGTCATCGAGGTTGGCACGTAGAGGTTCGCCTCCGACGGGTGGAAGCGGAACCAGACGTTGCGGTAGCCGATGACGCGGACGTCGCTGCGGCCGCTCTCCTTCTCGTACTTGCGCAGGGCCTCGGAGACGGCCTGGAGGACCTTGTAGTGGGTGTCGGGGCCGCTGCCCTCGGGGTCGAAGGCGACGGTGACGAGGTCGGGCACCATCTCCTCGATCAGCTCCTTGATCGGGGGGATGTCGCGGTCGATGCGGGGGGGCTCGGTGAAGAGGTCGCCCTTGTAGAAGCCGAGCCGCAGGTGGCGGACGGCGTTGCCGACGAAGCCGTAGCTGGCCCACTTGAGCTCGGACTCGAACTCGCGGACGCGGCCCTTGAGCTGCTGGACGAGCGCCATGTCCTTCTTGCCGGGGTACTGCGTGCGGAAGTAGTTGAGCAGCTCGGTGCAGCGCTCCATGAGGTTGTCGATCGCGTCGTCCTCGTAGAGCGCGACGAGGTTGCGCAGCAGCCGCCGGGAGACGCCCTCGTCCATGATGTCGGGGTAGGAGCGGGCGGCGCCCTCGAGGTAGTGTGAGACGTCGATGAGCGGGCCCATCTCGTTGCCGGGCTCGAAGTAGCCGCTGTCGACCAGCTCCTTGAAGTCGCCGCGGCGCAGCCGGGTCAGCAGGTCCTCGATCGCGTCGTGCATGTAATGGTTCGTGACGGCGTTGAAGCCCGACGTCATGTAGCTGAAGCAGTGCTTGGTGCTGCTGCGCCGGACCAGGTTGGTGACGTAGGGCAGGTACGCCAGGATGAAGTCATCGTGGTGCGGCGCGGTGTGCAGGAAGGTCTTGTTTTCGATCGGCTGGTTGCCGCAGGTCAGCGAGTCGATCACGTGCTGGTAGGCGTGGTCGCGGAGGTCCTGCGGCGACTGCTGGGTCTTTTTCAGCAGTTCGGCGCCGAAGCGGCTGCTGTTGAAGTCCTCCTTGGTCAGCGACTTGATCGGCTTGTCATTCCGCAGCGAGAGCTCCATCACGACCTTGTTGATCGACTCGGCCGGGATCTTCTCCAGCCGCTGGAAGTCGACGAAGTTGCGGTTGCGGAGCCGCACGGCCGCGCCCTGGGTCAGGTAGAAACGGGCGTTGGGCAGGACCGCGAGGCAGGAGCCGGGGAACTCGTTGGACATGTCGGCGTGGATCGTGTTGGCGACGATGCGGGCCTTGGCCTCGCCGGCGGCGATGATGATCGCGACGGCGTCGGGGTTGTAGGTGATCGTCTGGAGGCCGATCGTGATCACGTGCTTGGTGCGGGCGACCTCCATGCCGCCGAGGTCGGAGGCGGCCGCGGCGCGGGTCTCGTAGTTCGGCTCGATCAGGCGGGTGGTGGAGAAGAAGTCGGAGCCGCGGACGTTGAAGGCGATGTGGCCGTCGGGGCCGATGCCGCCGAGGAAGAAGTCGATGCCGCCGAGGGCGCGGATGCGGCGCTCGTACTCGGTGCAGAACTGGTCGACCTCACGGAGGACCTGCTGCTGGCGTTTCTCGAGCAGGTTCTTGGCCTTGCGGGTGCGGAGCGTCAGGTCGACCGCCATCTCGGGGAAGATGTCCTGGAGCGTCTGGCCGCGGGGGATGCCGATCTTGGTGGGGTCGATGAGCATGGCCTTGGCGGGGTCCATGCCGAAGTTCTTGACGTAGTACTTCTTGACGTAGTAGTGGAAGCTGTTGTGCTGGCGGGTGTCGATCGGGTAGAATTCGTCGATCTGCACAAAGTGCAGCCCCGCCAAATCGGGCTTTCGCTCGACGCTCAGCCCGCGGTTCTCGAGCTCTTGGCGGACTTCCTTTTTGTTCCAGTGCTTCAGGTAGTAGTTGATGAACTTGATGAAGTACTCGGGCGTCTTGCCGGTCGGCAGCGAGACCAGGCCCTCGGGGTTGGTCGCGACCCACTCCAGGAAGCGCAGGGCGGCCAGGCGGCCGAGGGCGGGGAAGTTGTCGACGATGATGGAGGGGATCTTTTCCTGTGGCGGATAGATGAGGTCGTACCCGGACGCCTCGAGGGCGTGCTGCTCGATCCCGCTGGTCAACACGCGGCCCGCGGGCTTTTGGGGTGGCTTGCTGCGGCTGCTCGGGGCCCGTCGGGCTGCTCTCACTTTGCCGGCCATGCTGTTTGTACTCCTGTCGAGCGCGGTCCAGACCGTCTCCGGCGAGCGCGTTGACACCGGGGGCACCGCGGCCCATCCTGCGAACCTGCCAGGTTGTACCAATCCCGAGCCTGCGAAGATATCATAACGATCTAAACGCGTCCAACCGAAAACCGGAGAATCGCCGTGAACCTGCCCGCCCGCGTCGGTCTGCTGCTCGGCTCGCTTCTTGTGGTCCTCGGCTCGGTGAGTTGCCAGCAGCCCGAACAGCAGTCGGCCGCCCCCGAGTCGCGCCCGCCGGCTCCGCTGCCGGCGCCGACCAAGCCGCCCTACCAGATGACCGAGGCCGAGCTGGGGCGTTACCTGCAATTCGTGAAGCGGATCGAGCCGCGCGTGCCGGACCGCGTGGTGATGCTGGGTCGGCAGAACATCGGGCAGCCCTACGAGATCTACCTGCTGGGCGAGTTCCCGTTCGACTTCCACGACCCGGATCCGATCTACTGCCTGACCAAGAGCGACTGCGTGACCTTCTGCGAGCACGTCTTCGCGATGACGTTCGCGGACGACTGGTGGAGCTTCCTGCGGAATTTGCAGCGAATCCGCTACCGCGACGGGGAGGTGGGGATGCGCACGCGCAACCACTGGACGGTGGCCGACTGGAATCGCCAGAACGCGTTCCTGTTCGAGGACCTCACTCCCGCGCTTGGCGAAGGGAAGGCGGCTGTGGCGCTGACGCAGACCGTCAACCGGGCGGACTTCTTCGGGCGGTTCGGCATCGGGCAGGACATCGCGCCGGAGGCGGTCGAGGATACGTACATCCCCACGGCCAACGTGCCGGACATCCTCGACGAGCTCCGCGACGGCGACTTCGTCAACATCATCCGCGGCAACGATCAGAGCCAGTACGCCGGGCACACCGGGCTGGTGGCGCTCGGGCCCGAGGGGACGGTCAATTTCCTGCACTCGGCGCGGCCGGCGGTGCGGGAGGAGCCGTTGCTGGATTACCTGGCGGGCGACAAGCGGTGCGTGGGGGTGAAGTTCCTGCGGCTGCGGCCGAACGCCGGCCAGCTGCTGGCCGAGGCGATCGCCGGCAGCCCGGCGGCGACAGACATCTCAGAGGCGAGCCTGTTCCGGGCGTTGGCGGCATACCGCGACCGGTTCCCGCCGGCCGCTCGTCCGGCCGAGCTGAACTGGGTCCAGGCGAGCCGGCTGCAGGGGCTGCGGCTGCCGGCGGACGCACCGGTGGACGCGCGGCTGCAGCAGCGGCTGAGCGAGCTGGACGAGCAGTTGCGGACGGAGCTGGATTTGTCGCCGGAGCAGCGGGCGGTGGGGGTGCTGGTGCTGAACGATCAGCGGCTGGCGTGGCTGGCGTCGGAGCAGATGTTCTACGCGGCGTCGGTACCGAAGCTGATCATCCTGGCGGCGTACTTCGAGTACAACGTTGACGATCCGGCCGCACTGTCGCGGGAGACGATCGACGAGCTAGGCCTGATGATCAAGCACTCGGACAACGGGCTGGCGACGAAGTACGCGCGCGAGGTGGGGCTGGAGAAGATCCAGGAATTCGTGGAGTCGCGGGAGTACCGTTTTTATGACCAGGACGCGGGTGGCGGATTCTGGATGGGTAAGTTCTACGCGCAGGACGATGTGCGGGTTGGGGACCCACTGATGGATCACTCGCACGCGGCGACGGTGCGGCAGGTGCTGCGGTACTACCTGCTGCTCGAGCAGTGCCGGCTGGTCGATTTCGAGTCGTCGGTGAAGATGCGCGAGATCATTGCGGCGCCGAACCTGCAACACCAGGAGCACGCGTTTTTGGCGGCGCTGGATCCGACGCAGGCCCGTGTCTGGCGTAAGAGCGGGACGTGGCAGGAGTGGCAGCATGACACGGCCCGGATCGAGCACAGCGGGGTGACGTACCTGCTGGTGGGGCTGACGCAGCATCCGGAGGGGCGGCGATACCTGGAGGGGCTTGCCCGGGGGATCGACCGGGAGCTGACCGGCAACGACACGGTGGCGGTGGCGGCGGAGTAGACGGGTTGCCGGTTGCGGCCGCGTCAGGGTAGGGCCGGGCGGAGGTGGTCGGCGAAGCGGGCGTAGCCGGCGTCGTTGAGGTGGAGGCCGTCGTCGGTGAGGGTCGCCGGGAGCCGGCGTTCCGCGTCGATCAATTCTCGGTGCAGGTCGATGAAGGTGCAGCCGTAGCGTTCGGCCGTCGCGGCGACCGCGGGGTTGAGCGCGTTGACCAGGGGGTTCAGGCCGTCGAAGCGGCCGCGGGTCGGCAGCGCGTTGATGACGATGATCGGCAAAGCGGGGTCGAACGCTCGCAGCCGCTGGACAACGGCGTCGTAGGCGGCGGCGATGGCCTCGAGTGGCGGCTGGCCGGTGCGCCAGAGCTCGCCGAGGTCGTTGGCGCCGTTCTCGAAGACGACGGCGACGGGTTGCAGGTCGAACACGCTGACGTCGAGGCGCTTGAGGATGCCGCGTTCGCCGAGGCCGAGGCGGTCGCTGGCGATCCCGCGGTTGACCCAGGGATAGCCGGGCAGGAAGCGGGGCGCGTCGAACCATTCCAAGTGCGAGGAGCCGAGCAGGACAATGCCGCCCGGGGCGACCGTCTCTTCGCGGAAGGCGGCCAGGCGCTCGGCGTAGTGCTGGGCGGCGTCGATCATCGGCTAGGTGTAGTTC
>CAZCKC010000018.1:31686-32924 GCA_964499235.1 uncultured Planctomycetales bacterium
TCGGCTAGGTGTAGTTCATCGGCTAGGCGTAGACGGCTTTGAGCGTGCTGGTCGGGTAGTAGTGGCGACAGATGGCGCGGTAGTCGTGGCCGGCGAGCGCCATGCCCAGCGCGCCGATCTGGCAGAGGCCGACCCCGTGGCCCCAGCCGGCGCCGTGGAGCGTGACTTCTTTTAGGTTGCCGTCGGCGTCGTGCTCCGCCGCGACCAGGATCGCGCTGCTGTAGAGGAAGCGCGGGTGCAGCGCCTGGCGGATGCGGTACTCGCTGTCGAGCGCGACCTCCAGCGTTGCGCCCTGGGCGTCGGCGCCGATGACGTTGACGCGGGCGGCGCGGCCGCTGACGCCGCGCTTTACGACGCGGATATCGCGGAGGGTGGCGAGCCTCGCGGCGGCGGGGACGTGGTGCTTGATCGTCGCGAGCAGGTCGGCGGCGGACTGCGTCACGCGCCAGCGGAAATAATCGTCGGTCTCGTCGACGCGGCCGAGGTAGCGGCCGATGTCTTCGAGCGAGACGGCGTTGAGGCTGCAATAGGCCTGGGCCTTGGTCACCCAGTCGCCGGCCAGGTAGTCGCGGAGGTTGTCTTCGGTGAGGGGGAAGAATTGGTGCTCGGGCGCGTCGGGCGGGGCGTCGACGATGGCGGTGAGGCCGGGCTTGTCGAGGCCCCAGACGGCCTGCGGCTCTTCGGAGATCCCGCCGCAGGACTTGGCGTAGTTGGCGTCCAGGACGGCGCCGGCGTCGGTCAGCAGCGTCTCGCCGCGGGTCTCGACGACCGCCCGCTGGGCCGCGTCGCCGAGGTCGCCGCAGCCCTGGTAGCGTTGGCAGCAGTCGTCGTTGCAGCGGTCAAACGGGTCGTCGGCGTGCTTGGCCTCGCTCATCGCCAGCAGCCACGAGCGGGCCACCACGCACTGGGCTTTCAGCAGCGCGATCGGGCAGGCGGCGTTCATCTCGGCCGTGATCACGCCGGCGAGGTACTCTTCGAGCGGGAGCTCGTTGACGAGCACGAGGGCGTCGCCCGCTGACAGGATCTCGCAGCTGCCGGCGAGTTCCTGTGGCTGGCGCTTCTGCCAGTGGAAGCCGCGTCCGGCGACGATGTCCTCCACGTGCAGGACGCCGATCTTCTCGGGGGTGGCCGCGGGCTCGATCCGCACCGGCCACGTGATCGGCTGCGATTTGCCGCCGGTTTCGAGCACGCCCGCGTCGCCGCTGCGGCGCACGGTCGCGTGCTGGCCGGGCGTGAGC
>CAZCKC010000019.1:0-26477 GCA_964499235.1 uncultured Planctomycetales bacterium
GGTAGTAGCCCGGGTTCTCGACGGTGATGACGGCGTCATTCTCGCGGCCGGTGGGAAGGCGCTGCTCGATGACGCGGTAGATCGGCAGCACGCCGGGGGCGTGGGGGATCAGCCCCGAGACGCGGAGCAGGTACAGCGGGACTGGGGAGCTGTTGAAAAGCGGATGATGGTAAAGTGACAGCACGTCGTCGTTGGTCGCGGGAATGATGATGCTGCCTTCGGGCAGCAGCTGGCCGAGCTCGTCGGTGCAGCGAAAGCTCAGCGTGGCCGGCGGGCTGAAGCCCGGCGAGAGGGTCCGCGCACCTTCGCTGTTCTGGTTTTCCCAATAGTCGGCGTCGTCGACGTCGTTGCCGTCCTCGAGCCAATTGATCTCGGTAAACGTCACGAGCACGGGAATTGGCAGCAACGCGGCCACGTCGTCGTCGAATTCCGGCTCCTGGCTGTTCCAGTTAACCACATCGGGGACCGGGAACCAGTGGTCTTCGGTCGGGCGGCGGAGTGTCACGGTGATCATCTCGTAGAGGCGGTCATCGCCGCGCCCCCGGGGGATGCCGCCCGCCGAACCGGGTTCGAGGCGGTCGTGGTTAACGCGGCGGTAGAACGTCGTGCGGACAAAGCGGCGCCCCAGGGCCGCGCGGACGCCGGCCTCGAACAGGTCGTCGCCATCGTCGAGCTGAAGCCGCTCGAACCCGTCGTTGATCATGTCTTCGGGATCGAGCGGGCCGTCAATTTCTTCGCGGAGGTTCGCCAGGTCGACCGGCGGGTAGACCATCTCATGAACCGGCAGCGCCCACGGCTGCCAGCTGTCGGCAAGCTGCGCGTCGGAGAAGGTCCAGCGATACTCAAAACGGCGATTGTCGGGGACGAACTCGGTCGCTTCAAGCGGATTGGGGAGGGTGCCCAACTCGGAATCGGCCACGACCTCTTCGATCTGCTGCTCGACGAGGTCAACGAATTTGCTAATGCGCTCGCCGACGTTGTCGCCGGTGGCGATCACGTTCTCGGTGACCAGCGGGCGGACCTTGATCCAAGGTTCCCAGTCGCGGACCTCAAAGGTCTGCGCCCCGGACGGGCCGACTGCCACCACCTCGTACGCGAGCGTGCCGGGTGGACAGGTGACGCTGACCGGCGGGCTGGCTGAGCCCGGAGGGTCCGGATAGACATATGGGAAGTTGTCGAACCGCGGCCGGTAGATGCTCTCGCGGGCGACCTCGTCGACGGCGGGGTCATAGGGGGCACCGGTGAAGGGGCTCGTCCGTCCCCCGGTCAGAATTTCGACCGGTGACAATCCCGGGCGCAGGCCGACGCGGAGCGCGATGGTTTCCTGGGCGAGGCGGTTGGCGGCCTCGCCGGTGACCTGGTCGAAGATCTGCTGGGTCTTCTTCAGCCCGACCGGCAACGCCGCGCTAATCACCAGCAGCCCGATCCCGAGGATCGCCACGGCGATCATGAGCTCGGCCAGGCTGAAGCCTGGGCGGCGAAGGGCGGCAGGTGGACGGGTCATCGGCATGGTCAGTTCCTCGGCAATTCAACGTCGACCAGCACCGCGCTGCGCGGGTGGATGGCGAAGGGCTGGGCTTCGCGGGCCAGGTAGGTGCGGCGCTCGTCGGGACGGGCGTCCGCGCCGAGGCCGACGAACCCTTCGCGCGGGTAGACGATCACGCTGCTGAAGTTGGCCCGCTCGTAAGGCTCGGCGCCGAGCCAGTCGCTGCGGCTGGGGTCGCGGTGCGTCTCGCGGTCCTCCTGGGGGTCATACGCCCAGATGCGATAGAGGTGGCCGGTCTGGCCGCGCGTAAAGTCGGCCACCTGCTCGTTGCGGACCTGGGGACCGGGGACGACGCGACCTTCGGGGCCGAAAACAATCAGGAAGTCGTCGGCGTACAGGAAGTCGTTGTCGTTTTCGACGGCGCTGTACTCGAACGTTCCGATGTCGCCCGTGAGGATCGAATCGGAGAGGTTGTCGTCCTGGCCGATCTGCACCGCCTCCAGCGGCGCGACCCAGAACTGGCTCGGCAGCGCGATCGGCGGGGTGCCGGCGACGCGCTCGAACCGCTCGATCATGACCGGCGTGAGCTTCGGCTCGAGGTCGAAGCTGGCGGTCTGCCATTGGTAGAGGACGAGGTATTGCCGGCGGCCGTCGAGCGTGCTGTCGGTCTCTTCGCCGAGGACCCAGGCACCGGGGACGAAGCGGACGGCGACGTAGCTGCGGCTCTGGACGGCGAGGTTGCGGGCCCGCTGGAGGGCGCTGTTGATAGCCTGAACGGTTTCGTCGCGGCGGGCGTCGGTGACGAGGCTGCTGATCCCGGGGACCGTCAGCGTCAAGACGATGACGATCAGCGTCATGACGACGATGAGCTCGACGATGGTGAGGCCGCGGCGGCGGAGCGTGGGCGCGGGTCCGGTCTGGACCGTTGCCGCCTGTCGAGCTGTCGGACGCGTCCGCATCGGTTCACCTGCGTGAGAGGCGAGCCCCTTCCCTTGGACTCGCAACCGCCGGGGGCGGGAGCTAACCGCCCCTGCGGGCATTGTACGCCGCGCCCAGTTGTCCTGAGGCGGGCGGTTCGAGGAACCGCGGCCGCGCAGGGCGCCCCCCTACTGCGGGATCAGGCCGACGGTGGTGCTCAGGTCGGCCGGCACGAGCCGGATCCAGCCGGCGTTCTCATTTGACGGGTCGTTGAGATCGTTGACCTTCGCGTAGGGCTGCGGCAGGTCTTCGGACCAGATCCAGCGGTCGGGGTCGGTCAGCGCCTGCGCGATCTTCTCAGGCTCGGCGCCGAACGACATGAAGACTGGCATCACCTCGGCCACCGCCCAGACGGGATCCTCTTCACCGCTGCCGATGTCGATTTCGGCCTCGAGCTTGACGTAAAGCAGGTACTGATAGGGCTCGCCCCAGGGATCGACGAGGCCGTTGACATCGACGGCGCGTGAGTCGCTGGCGTTGAGGTTCCCGTCCGGGTCCACCAGCAGCGCGTCATCGGTGGGCGGGTCGGCGACGATGTCTTCGGGGATCAGATCGAGGGTTGTCGGGGCGTAGAGCTGGGCGAGCGTGTAGAAGCTCAGGATGCTTTGCCAGCGGTTGAGGTCGCCGCCCGCGTTGGTGATCCAGTTGTTGCTGCTGGCGCGTGGGTTGCCGGTCAAGTACATCATCAGAACGTTATTTAGTCCCGTGATGTCGTCCCGGAAGCCGAGCTCATCAAAGCCCGAGACTCGCGGCTTAACCGCGGACGGGATGTCGTCGGGAATCGGGTAGCCGGGGAACTGGCCGAAACACGCCACCCCGCCCAGGCGGCGGTTGCGTGACGCGAGCGGATCGGCCGCGGCGAAGTCTTCGGCGACGCTGGAGAGGATCTGCATGGTGGCGCGGGCCTGGGAGACCTTTTGCTCGTAGCGGACGCGGCTGCCGACGAAGACGCCGATGCCGACCAGCAGCCCGAGGATGGCGATCACGATCATCAGCTCGACGAGCGAGAACGCGCGGCGGCTGGTGGGGTGGACCGGCGGGCGGTGGTTCGTCATGGGCAAGTTCCCGCGTCAGTCGGTGTTCGGGTCGAAGTTGGTGACGTCATCCCGCGTGCCGTAGATCTGGTCAACGCCGGCCGAGATCAGGAGGAACGAATCGCGGTTCTGCGGCGTGGGGCGGGCCTGGACGGTGGGATCGAGGATGTAGCGGGTGAAGCTGTCGGCGAAGGTGTCGGCGTCGCGGATCTCCTCGACCTGGTCGCGCGGGTTGCCCGAGGGCATGCGGCGGAAACCAAGCTGGTGGGCGTCGCCGGTGTCCATCAGGACGCGCTCGGGGCTGCCATCTTCAGTCAGGGCGGCGTTGTCGTGCCAGTGGTAAATGCCCCGCTCGGTCCCGGTGTCGGGCTCGCTCCGACTGCGGTCGACCATCTGGCGGCCGGCCGGATCGGCCCGATAGTACAGAATCGGCGTGCCGAACGAATCCAGAAACATCGGGTACGCCCGGGCGTCGTCTGGGTCGCGTCCGTCTTCCTCGGGCACTAAAAACAGGCCGTCTTCATCTTCGACGTTGGTTGACATCGCCATCTTCGCGTCGACGAAGAGGTCGGCCCGCGAATAGGCGGGCTCGCCGCTGTTGTCGATGTAGTAGAGGTCCTCGTCGGGGTCGTTGCGGCCGGTGTTGTCCCACCAGCCCTCGTCGTCGAGGTCGCGGAAGCCGGGGGTCCCGAGCAGGTCCGCGCCGACCATCGCCCAGACGAGCAGGCCGGCGCCGGTGATCTCGATCTCGTTGTTGGTGTACGGCGAAATCACGGCGCTATCACCATCGGGATCATCGCTGCGGGACGGCGGGTAGGCGCCGCCGAACTTGTTATCGGCCTTGAAGGTTTCGAGCCCGGTTTCCAGCGTGCTGAGCTGGGCCTGGGTGGCGACCTTCTTGGCCGAGTTGCGGGCGGCGTTGAGGCCGGGGACCAGGATCGAGATCAGCAGCGCGATGATGGCCACGACCACGAGCAGCTCGATCAGCGTAAAGGCGCGACGCGGCGCACGAATGGACATGCAAGACTCCTGCAAGGCGGCGGGCGGCCCGGGGGCGCGCCCGCGCGACGGCTGCCGTCGGCTCAGGACGACAGCGAGTTGATGATCGACACCATCGGCAAGAACAACGCCAGCACGATGAACAGCACGATGCCACCGAGCACGACGACCATGATCGGCTCGAGCAGGCTGACGAGCGAGGCGACGAGCACGTCGACCTCTTCGTCGTAGTTGTCGGCGACCTTCATGAGCATCTTGTCGAGCTCACCGGTCTCCTCGCCGACGTCGACCATGTTGACGACGATCGAGTCGACGGTCTTGGACTGCCGCAGGGGGTTCGCGAACGAATCGCCCTCGCGGATCGAGTCATGGACCCTCTGAAGCATGTTGCGGTAGACCTCGTTGGAGCTGGTCTCGCGGGTGATCTTGATCGCCTCGAGGATCGGCACGCCGGCCGAGATCAACGTGCCGAGCGTCCGCGTGAAGCGCGCGATCGAGGACTTGCCGGAAATCTGTCCGACGACCGGGATCTGCAACGTAACGACGTCGGTGATCAGCCGTCCGACTCGAAACGATCGGATCAGCTTCCAGATCGCCCAGAAGATGATTGGCGAGATCAGCACCACCGCCCAACCCGGCGGCGTGCCGGCCGCGAACCAGTGCGAGATGTTCATCAGCAAGATCGTCGCACCGGGGAGCTTGGCGCCGAAGTCGGCGAAGATCTCCTGGAACTTGGGCACGACCATCACCATGATGAACGTCACGATCGCGACCGCGATGAAGATGACCACGATCGGGTAGATCATCGCGCCGACGATCTTGCGCTTGAGCTTTTGGGCCTTCTCCATGAAGTCGGCCAGGCGCTGGAGGATGACGTCCAACACACCGCCCGCCTCACCGGCGGCGACCATGTTCACATACAGACGGTTGAAGGCGTTCGGATGGCGGGCCATCGCCTCGGAAAGGGTGGAGCCGCCCTCGACATCCTCGCAGACCTCCTTCAGGCAGTTGCGGAGCATCCCGGGCTTCTGCTGCTGCTCGAGAATGCGGATGCTGCGCAGGATCGGCAGGCCGGCGTCCTGCAGCGTCGAGAGCTGGCGGGTGAACCCGGTGAGCTCCTTGACCGAAACCCAGCCGAAGCCGGCGCCCGCCGCCTTCTTTTTAGACCCGCCGCCCTTGGCGACCGCGCGTTTCTTCTTGCCGCCCTTTTCGACGATCCGCGTCGGGAAATAACCAAGGCTGCGGACCTTCGCGACGGCCTCTTCTTTCGTCGGGGCCTCGACCTGGTCCTTGACTTCCTGGCCGGAAGCGTTCAGCGCTTCGTAGGTGAACACCGCCATTGGAGATCCCTCAACTGCTTTCGTGTCAAACACTTAACGACAGGGGGCCCGCCGCGCTCGGGGCGGAGGTGCCGCCGTGCGGTTGACGCGTCATTATGCCGTCGCCCAAGTGACCTGACAAATCGCCGTGGCCGGCTGGCGTGTGGCCGGCGGGGATTTGGTGGTCAATCAGACTCGGCCAGGGTCTCGCGGACGACCTCATCGATGCTGGTGATGCCGTCGTAGATCTTGACGAGGCCGGCCTCGCGGAGCGACTTCATGCCGCGCTTGCGGGCCTCGCTCCGCAGGACGTTCGTGGAGGCGTGCTTCATGATCAGATCGCGAAGCTCGTCGTCCAGGATCATCATCTCGAAGATCGCGGTCCGGCCCTTGTAGCCCGTCATGTTACAATAGTCACAGCCCCGCCCGTAGTAGAGGGTGCGGCCGGCGACGTCCTCGGGGGTGAGGGCGAGGGGCATCAGGTCGGCCTCGCTGGGCTGGTACTCGTCCTTGCAGTTCTCGCAGATGCGGCGGAGGAGTCGTTGGGCGACGACGGCCTCGAGCGTCGCGGTCAGCAGGAACGGCTCCATCCCGAGGTCGAGCAACCGGGCGATCGAGCTCGGGGCGTCGTTGGTGTGGAGCGTGGAGAAGACCAGGTGGCCGGTGAGCGACGCCTGGACCGCGATCTGGGCGGTCTCGATGTCGCGGATCTCGCCGACGAGGATGATGTCGGGGTCCTGGCGGAGGAAGCTGCGGAGGCAGCGGGCGAAGGTCAGTCCGATATCCGGCTTGACCTGGCACTGGACCATGCCGTCGATGTCGTACTCGACGGGGTCCTCGCTGGTAAGGATCTTGACGTCGACCGTGTTCCGCTCGCGGAGGGCGGAGTAGAGGGTCGTGGTCTTGCCGGAGCCGGTCGGGCCGGTGACGACGATGATGCCGTGCGGCTTGGCGATGAGCTGGCGGAAGACGCCGATGTCCTCTTCGCGGAAGCCGATCTGCTCGATATCGAGGTTGACCTGCGCCCGATCGAGCACGCGGAGCACGACGCTCTCGCCGAACATCGTGGGCAAGACGCTGACACGCAGGTCGACCGGGCGGCCGGAGACGACCAGCTCGATCCGGCCGTCCTGGGGGACGCGGCGTTCGGCGATGTCGAGGCTGGCCATGACCTTGATGCGGGAGGAGATGGCCATCGCGACGTACTTGGGCGGGGGGACCATCTCGAAGAGGACGCCGTCGATGCGGTAGCGCATCTTGAACTCGTCCTCGAACGGCTCGAAGTGGACGTCGGAGGCCTTGTCTTTGATGGCCTGGAGGAGGACGAGGTTGACGAGCTTCTTGACGGGCGCGCTCTCGGCCATGTCCTTGAGCTCGTCGAGGTCGATGGACTCCCCGCGGCCGGCGAACCTGCTGAGGTCCTCGTCGTCGCCCATGGTGGAGATGAGGTCGTTAAGGGTCTCGGCGGCCTCCTCGGGGTAGTAGCGGTTGAGGGCCTTGGTCAGGTCCTCGTCCGAGGTGATGCGGGCGACGACGTTGAAACCCATCAGGGTCTTGAGGTTGTCGGTGGCCTGGAAGTTGTCGGGCGAGGAGAGGGCGACGCCGAGGGTGTTGGTGTCGCGGTCATATTCGGTGGGAACGATTCGGTAAGCGTGGGCCATCTGGTTGGGGACGAGGTCGACGACGGCCTGGTCGATATCGATGTCGTCCAGGTTGATCGACTCCATCCCGACCTGGGCTGCCAGGGCGAGGTGGACGTCGCTGGCGTCGACGTAGCCCATCTCGATGAGCAGCTGGCCGATAGGCCCGCGCTGCTTCTTCTGGAGCTCGAGCGCCTCGGAGACCTGCGCCCGGGTGACCTTGCCCATCTTGATTAAAATCCGGCCCAGCGGTCGGCCCCGCAGCTGGGCGATGGGCGGCATCTCGGTTTTCGGCATACACGGCTCCCCTGATCACGAAGGTAGCTCGTCATTATAAGCGGCTGCGGGTGAGGCTCAATCCGCCGCCGCAACCGTTTGACGCCATGTGCCGCCAGCGGCACAATCGCCGGTTGGACGGATATGGGAGAAAAGCGGCGTGTGGGCGAAGACCTGGTGGATCGGATTGCTGGCCGGCGGCATGCTGGCGTCGGGCGTGAGCGGGTGTTCCAGCCAGGCGAACCGCGCGCCCCGCGAGCTCCAGTCGGCTCCGCCGATGGAATACCCGCTGTTGCGGGGACTTCCGATCCCGCGCGGCTTCCGGGTGCTCGAGGATCGCAGCCTGGCCCGCGAGACCAGCACTTACCGGGTGGCCCGCTACGAGTTCGTCGGCTCCGACAGCCCGGCGGCGGTCCACGCGTTCTTCCTCAAGCAGATGCCGAACGCCGGCTTCGTGCTGGTCCAGCGGCGGGAGGAGAACGGGGTGCACCAGTTGCGGTTCCAGAGCCCGGACGAGGAGTGTGCGGTTCGCATTGGCCGCCGCTCGATGAAGACTTATTTCGTGATCGATGTTGGACCGCTGCCCAAGACCGACGCCCTGCCGGGGGCCCGGCAGCCCGCGTCGCGAAGCCGCTAAGATCGCCCGCGGGGATTGAACCGCCGGTTAACTGCCTGACCTTCTGCGACGGATAAGCCGCCATGGATGCTGAAACGCGTCATCACCTGAAAGAAAACGAACTGGCCGCCCTGCTGTCGAAGCTGCGGCAAAGCGACCAGACGACGATCTTCCTCGCGCTCGCGGTGATCGTGCTGATCGTGCTGTTAATCGGCGTGAACGCCTACCGCGGTTCGGTGCAGGCGGCCGAGGCCGAGGCCTGGTCGGCGATGTTCGCGCTCAACCCGCTGAACGCCGAAACCGGGGGCGCCGCCCTGACCGAGCTCCAGTCGATTGCCGAGCAGCACGATGGGGTGCTCGGGGCCGTGGCCGCCATGCGGGCCGCCTCCACGCGGACGTACGAGGTCCAGATGGGCGACGTGGAGGATCCGGCCGCCGCGCTCGACGAGGCATCCGCGATGCTCACCCCGGTCCTCCGGCGCGTCGAGACGCTGCCGAGCGCGGTCGCGGGACCGGCCCACATGCTGGCCGCCCAGATCGCCGAGGGGCAGCGGGATCTCGAGACAGCGCGCGGCCACTACGACGCGTTGCTCGCCCCGCGGTTCGCCGGCAACCCGCTCCAGGCGATCGCGAATCAGCGGCTCCAGGATCTGGATGCGCTGAGCTCCCCGGTCGCGCTGGCGGCGGGCGCGCCCCCGCAGCCCCAGGGAACGAACCTGCCGCCCGGCATGAGCCCGTCGCTCATCGGCCCGCTGCAGAACCGGCAGATCAGCCCTCCGACAACTCCGCCGGCCACCAACGAGGACGCCGCACCGGCCGAAGCAGCTGGTGACGCCGCCGACGCCGAAGCTCGGGCGGAGCCCGCGGGCGACGGTGAGACCGACGGCGTGGCGGAAGCGGAGGCGCCGGCGGCTGAAACGGAACCCACCGACGCGTCACCGTGAGCTTTGACGAGGACATTCTCGAACGCCCGGTCCCGCTGGACGAGGAGAAGGCCGAGCATGTCCGGCTGAAGATTCGCCGGCGGCTGCCCGGCCGGCGGTTGGACAAATACCTCCACGGGCGCTTCCCGCACCTCTCGCGGACGCTGATCCAGCGGCTCATCAAGCAGGGCGCGATCCGCGTCAACGACCAGCCGACCAAGGCGAGCTACGAGATGTGCGGCGGCGACCAGGTCGACCTGCTGATCCCGCCGCCGGAGCCGCTGGAGATCGTCCCGGAGAACCTCCCGCTCGACATCCGCTACGAGGACGAGTACCTGATCGCGCTCAACAAGCAAACCGGGATCATCTGCCACCCGGCCCGCAGCACCCAGACCGGGACGCTGGTCAACGGGCTGGCCTACTACGCGAACCAGCTCAGCCACGGCTCGGCCCCTTTTCGCCCCGGCATTGTGCACCGCCTCGACAAGAACACCACCGGGATCATGCTTGTGGCGAAGACCGACGAGGCCCACTGGCGGCTGAGCCTGCAGTTCGAGCGGCGGACGATCCAGAAAACCTACATCGCGATGGTCGAAGGCCGGCTCGAGCTCGACAGCGACGTCATCGACGTCCCGATCGGCGTGCACCCCGTCGTGCGCGAGAAGTTCGCGGCGATGATCCGGGAGAACAAGATCAACCCCGGCAAGTCGGCCGTCACGCTGTACGAGGTCGTCGAGCGCTTCCGCGGCTACACGCTGGTGCAGATGCATCCCAAGACTGGCCGCACGCACCAGCTGCGCGTACACATGTCGCACCTCGGCCACCCGATCGTCGGCGACACGATGTACGGCGGGAAGATGGTGACCGAGGAGAGCCTGGCCGGCTCGGGCTCGGACGAACCGCTGCTCGAAGCACAGGCGCTGCACGCCTGGAAGATCAGGTTCAAGCATCCGATCACCGAGCGCGAGCTGGAGCTCGAGGCCCCGTTCCACCCGCCCTTCAAGAAACTCGTCAACCTCTTACGCGAGCACTACCGCCTTGCTTGACCCGCGCCGCATGCCACTCGTCCGGATCCTCGTTTTTGCCGCCGCTGTCGTCGCCCCCGCGCCGGCGGATGTTCCCGCTGAACGCCTGCGTCGCGAGATCGCCGCGCTCGGCGTCGAGACGGACGTCGGCCTGCTGGTCGTCGACACCGCCACGCGCGGCGTCGTGTTCAGCCACGCCCCCGACCGGCTGCTGAAGCCGGCCAGCGTGATGAAGCTGGTCACGACCGCGGCCGCGCTCGAACACCTGCCCGGCGACTTCGCGTTCACCACCACGGTCTATGCGTCGGGCAGCGAGCTATGGATCGCGGGCGGCGGCGACCCGGCGCTCGGGGACGACCGGGTGGCCGGACGGTATGACCTCGAATGGGACACGGCGATCGCGAACTGGGCGCTCGCCCTGAAGGCGCGTCACGGCGCCGCGTTTACCAAGCTCGTCATCGACGACACGATCTTCGACCAGCAGTTCCGCCACCCCCGCTGGGACCCGGCCGACCAGCACCGATGGTACGCGGCCCCTGTCGGCGGGCTGAACCTCGCCACCAACTGCGTCGAGCTATTCGCCCGCGTGGAGGGCGACACCGCCAGGTTGCGAAGCGTGCCGCCGCTACCCGAGAGCTTCTTCCTCAACCGCCTGCGGGCCGGAAATTCCACCCGGATCGCGCTGAGCCGGCCGGCGGTCAGCGACGTCTTCGTGGCCGCGGGCCACGTCGACCGCAGCCGCAAGCTTGGAACGCTCGCGGCCCGGCGGCCGGGCGTTTTCGCGGGCTTCGCGTTGCGGGAGATGCTGAACAGCCGCGGGGTGGCGATCGAGCGCGACGTCGTTCGGCGCCCGCTGTCGCCGGCCGCCCGCGCCGGCGCCGACCGCGTCGCGACGCATCGGACGGCGCTGGACGACGTGATCTGGCGGGCGAACACGCACAGCCAGAACCTCTTCGCCGAATGCCTGCTGAAGAGCCTGGCCGCGTACGGTCCCGACGGTGAGCCCACCGGTCAGCCTGGCACGTGGGAGGGCGGGGCCCGCGTCGTGCGGCAGGTGCTCGGTGCGCTCGGCGTGGATCTTTCGCACGCGGTGCTCGTTGACGGCAGCGGGCTCAGCCACGCCAACCGCCTGACCGCCCGGCAGGTCGTCGACCTGCTGCTGGCCATGGAACAGCGGCCGACGGGCGAGCGGTTCCGCGCCAGCCTGGCCATGGCGGGCGAGAGCGGCACGCTGCGGCGCTACCGCGACCCGCCGGTCGCCCAGCGCCTCCGCGGCAAGACCGGCAGCCTGACGCGGGTGCGCGCGCTGGCCGGCTATCTTGACCGCCGCGACGGTCAGCAGATCGCCTTCGCCCTGATGATCAACGGACCCCATCCGACGAATCGGGACATTCGCCGCGTCTTTGCGGCCTTGCTGGGCAGCTAAGCCGGCGGACGGTCCGGCGGCCTTGTGCTCGCTCCGCGGGCGGCAACAATACGGCCAGACGGCGGCCGGCGCGTGGCCGCCGCCTCCACACACGAGCGAACAATCCAGAAGGAGCGGACATGCAAGCGGGATGGACACGGATCACGCTGGTCGCGGCGGTGGCGGTCGGGGCGACGCTGGTGACCTGGGAGTCGCTGGGCGGCCAGGCCACCAGCGCCCCGGAGACCCAGGTGGCGGCAGTCGACATCGTCCAGGTCTTCAACCAGTACCAGAAGCAGCGCGACCTGACGCGCGAGATGCAGGAGCTCGAGCAGCAGATCCAAGCGGAGAACACCGCCCGCCGCGAGGCGATCGAGACCGAGCAGACGAAGATCAGCCAGCTCAACCCGGAGGATCCGGGCTACCAGGCGCAGCGCAGCAACCTGATGCGGCAGCAGATCGAGTACCGCAGCTGGACCGAGATGGTGCAGGCCCAGATGCAGCGCGAAGTGGCGCTGTGGTCCGAGCGGGTCTACCAGGACATTGTCGCCGCGACCCGGCAGGTGGCCGAAGAACGCGGCTACGAGGTCGTGCTCTACGTCGACGAGTACGTTTCGGCGATCGAAAACCCCGACGCCATCCGCGAGCAGATCCGCTCGCGCAAGGTGATCTACGCCAGCGACCGCATCAACCTCACGCAGGCGATCCTCGAACGCGTCAACCAGGACTACGCGAGCGCCCCACAGGGCAAGATGATGGCGCTGCCGCTCATGGAGCCGTGACACCGACTTGCTCCCGAAGGCCTAGCCTGCAAAGGAACGTGCGATGCAATTGAGTGCGCTGGCGGAAGCCCTCGGGGCCCGCGTCGAGGGCGACGGCTCGGTCGAGATCGCCGACCTGATGCCGCTCGAGCAAGCGACAGCCAACGACCTCGCCTGGCTCGCCGACGCGAAGTACACCAGCCGCCTGGCGACGACGCAGGCGGCCGCGGTCCTGCTCGACGAGCAGACCCCCCTGCCGTCGGGCTTGCCGGGCATTCGGGTGGCGGACCCTGATCTGGCGATGTGCGCCGCGCTGCGGCTGCTCGGCCCGCCGCCGCCGACGGTTCCCCCCGGGGTGGCGGGGTCCGCGACGGTCGCGCCGGACGCGGAGATTGCCGACGCGTGTGTCGGGGACCGCGTCTGGATCGGCCCCGGGGCGCGGATCGGCACGAACACGCAGCTCCATCCCGGCGTCTACATCGGGGCCGGCGCGGTCGTCGGGCGCGACTGCGTGCTCTGGCCGAACGTGGTCGTGCGCGAGCGCTGCGAGCTCGGCGACCGGGTCGTCGTGCATCCCAACAGCACGATCGGCGCTGACGGCTTCGGCTATCTCCAGCGGGACGCCGGGCACGTGAAGATTCCCCAGGTCGGCCGGGTCGTGATCGGGGACGACGTCGAAATCGGGGCCAACACGGCCATCGACCGGGCGCGGAGCGGCGTGACGGTGATTGGCCGCGGCACGAAAATTGATAACCTGGTTCAAGTCGGGCACAATGTCCAGGTTGGTGAGCACTGCCTGCTTGTCGGCCAGGCGGGTCTTTCGGGCTCGACGACGCTGGGCAACCACGTGGTGCTTGCCGGACAGGCCGGGGTCACCGACCACGTGCGGATCGGCGACCAGGTGATCGTGGGCGGGCAGAGCGGGGTCACCCGGGACCTTCCCGAACCGGGCATCTATGCCGGCACGCCCGCGCGGCAGCTGACCGAGGCCAAGCGGCAGTTGATCGCCGCCCAGCGTTTGCCGGAGCTGGTCGCGGAAGTGCGGAACCTGAGGAAGCGGGTACAGCAGCTTGAATCATCAGCGGACGCTTGAAAAGGAAGTGTCGCTCAGCGGGCGCGGCCTGTTCACGGGCAAGCCCGTCACGCTCCGTTTCAAGCCGGCGCCGCCCGGCAGCGGCGTCACCTTCATCCGCAGCGATCAGAACCCACCGATCCGCCTGGCCGCCCGGCTGGACAACCTCACGAAGCGGGCCCGCCGGACCTCGCTGAAGAATGGCATCGTACAGATCGAGACGATCGAGCACTGCCTGGCCGCGGTTCGCGGGGTCGGCCTCGATAACTTGGACGTCGAGATCGACAACGCCGAGATCCCGGCGCTGGACGGCAGCTCGCTGCCGTTTGTCGAGGCCTTCCTGCAAGCGGGGCTGAAGGACCAGGAACTCGAGCGGCGGCTATATGACATCCGCACGCCGGTCCGCGTGGTCGAGGGCTCGGCCGAGCTGGTCGCGTGGCCGGGCGAGACCGGCGAGCTCGACATCATTTACGAGCTCGATTACGGCGCCGACAGCCCGATCGGGCGGCAGATCCACCGCGTGACGATCAAGCCCGAGACCTTTGCCGAGGAGCTCGCGCCGGCCCGCACGTTCGTGACCGACCGCGAGGCCGCGCAGCTGCGGGCGGCGGGGCTGGGGACGCACCTGACGTACAAGGACATTCTCGTCGTCGGTCCGGAGGGGCCGATCGAGAACGACTACCGCTTTCCCGACGAGTGCGTGCGGCACAAGATTCTCGACCTGGTAGGCGACCTGATGCTGTTCGGGAGCTTTGTCTGCGGGCGGATCTACGCCCGGCGGTCGGGGCATCATCTCAACCACGAGCTGGTCCGCAAGCTGCTCGAGCAGCGCGCGCAGGACGAGGTGGCAACGCAGCTGGTGGCCGCCCCCAAGCTCGACATCCGCAACGTCCAGCGGATCCTGCCGCACCGCTACCCGATGCTGCTGGTCGACCGGGTGATCGAGATCGACGGTGATCGCCGCGCGGTGGGGATCAAGAACGTCACGATCAACGAGCCCTTCTTCCAAGGCCACTACCCGCGGCAGCCGATCATGCCGGGCGTGCTGATCATCGAGGCGATGGCCCAGCTTGGCGGCGTGCTGCTGTCGCAGAAGCTCGAGCACACCGGCAAGGTGGCGGTACTGCTGAGCCTGGACAAGGTGAAGTTCCGCAAGCCGGTGCTGCCCGGCGACCAGTTGATCCTCGAGGCGAACGCGATGCGCGTGAAGTCGCGCACCGGACAAGTCTTCTGCTCGGCGCGGGTCGGGCGCGAGGAGGCGGCCGAAGCCGTCATCCGTTTCATGTTGGTCGATGCCGACCCTGCCTAGTGTTGGAGCCGATGAGCACGATTCACCCGACCGCCTACGTGGACCCCACCGCCGAGCTGGCGGATGACGTCACGATCGATGCGTTCTGCTATGTCGGCGCCGGCGTAACCTTGGGTCCGGGCTGCCGCCTGCACCCGCACGTGACGATCAGCGGGCCGACCACGGTCGGGGCGGGCAACGTCTTCTTTCCCCAGTGCGTCATCGGGGCCGACCCGCAGGACCTGAAGTACCGGGGCGGACCGACGCAGCTGGTGATCGGGGACCAGAACACCTTCCGCGAGCAGGTCACGATCCATCGCGGCACGGAGGTCGACCACCAGAGTGGCGGCGTGACCCGCGTCGGCAACCACAACCTGCTGATGATCGGCGTGCATCTCGCCCACGATGCCACGATCGGCAACCACGTGATCATCGCCAACTATGTCCAGATCGCCGGCCACGTCTGCATCGAGGATTGCGTCAACATCGGCGGCGTCAGCGCGATGCACCACTTTGTCACCATCGGCCGCTACGCCTTCGTGGGCGGGATGACGCGGATCACCAGCGACGCCCCGCCCTACATGAAGCTCTCGGGCTACGACGGCGCCGTCCGTGGCTTCAACGGCGAGGGCATGCGGCGTTGGGGCGTACCGGACGACTCGATCGAAGCGATCAAGACCGCCTACCGCCTGCTCTTCTCGCGCCGCGGCGAGGTCGCCGGCATCAGCGCCGCCCTCGCCCAGATCGAAGACAACGGCCTCGCCCACGACCCGCACGTGGCCTACCTGACCCACTTCATGAAACGCCGCCGCGACGCCGGGGTGTTTGGCCGCGCCCGCGAGAGCAGCCGCTCCGACACCGCCGCCGATCGCGAGAAGTTCTACACGCCCACGAACGCCAAAGAGAGCTGAACATGAGCACGCCACTGCCCGTCGCCGTGGTCGGCGCCGGCCACATGGGCCGCCATCACGTCCGCAAGTACCACGAGATGCCCTCGACCGAGCTCGTCGCCGTCATCGACCAGGATGTCGAGCGGGCCCGGGCGCTGGCTGAGCCGCTGGGCGTCCGCTACGCCCCTGCCTGGAGCCCGGAACTCGGCGACATCGCGGCCGCCACCATTGCGGTTCCGACCGTCAGCCACCTGGCGGTCGCGCAGCCATTGATCGCGGCCGGCATCGCGGTCCTGATCGAAAAGCCGCTCGCGCCGACCGGGCACGAGGCGGATCAGATCGCAGCGCTCGCGGCCGATCATGGCGTCACGGTAGCGGTCGGGCACACGGAACGTTTCAACCCGGCGGTCCAGGCGGCGCTGCGGCTGAACCTGGTGCCGAAGTTCATCGAGACGCACCGGATCAGCCCGTTTACGTTCCGCTCGGCCGACGTGAGCGTCGTGTTCGACATGATGATCCACGACATCGACATCGTTCTGCACCTGATGCGGCACGAGCGGGTCAAGTCGGCTGACGCGTATGGCGTGAAAGTGCTGGCGCCCTCCGAGGATGTCGCCAACGCGCGGGTCATCTTCGACCAGGGCGGCGTGGCGAACCTGACGGCGTCGCGGCTGGCGCTGAAGACCGAGCGCAAGCTGCGGGTCTTCTGCCACAACGCCTACCTGTCGCTGGACTACCAGAAGCGCAGCGGGATCGCGATCACGCTGGACAAGAACCTCGACGTGCTGAAGCTCGCCCGCGAGCATAAGGTCGAGGACCTCGCCCAGCTCGCCGGCACGGACTTTGGGTCGCTTGTCAACGTCGAGCCGCTCGAGATCCAGGAGGGCGACGCGCTCAACGCCGAGCTCGAGCAGTTCATCGAAGCCGTCCGCACCAAGACCCCGCCCGCCGTTCCCGTCGAAGACGGCGTCGCGGCCGTCAAGCTGGCCGAGGCGATCGTCACCTCCGCCCGCGGCCACGCCTGGGGCACCGACGTCGCTGCGGACGTGCCCTGACCGGCGCTACGGCAACGGCCCGGTGAACAGCGTCATGAAGATCTTGAAGTCGTGCATGTCCACGTCCCCGTCATAGTCCAGGTCCGCCACGCCGCCGAGGCCGACCGCCACCGGCAGGTAGCAGTCCGTCACGTTTGGTCGCGGATCGATGCACGCGTCGATCAACGCCGCATCCGTGACCCGCAGCCGCAGCAGGTAGATGCAGGGCGCGAGCCCGGCGGTGTCCCACACCCCGAGCAAGTCTCCGCTGACGTTGCTCGTGCCGTCAGCCAGCAGCGTCCACGCCTGCGTCAGGGGGTTGAACAGCTGAAGCCGCCACGCGTGCAGATGCTCGTCGTACGCGGTCCCCTCGATCTCGACCACGCCTTCGACGTTGCTGCAAGTATCCGGCGCGCTGATCTTGGCGACGGGCGGCGTGTTATCGAGCGTGATTGCCACCTGGTGTGACTTCGACGCGCCGCCGGACGTGAAGCCGCCCAGCGCGACCACGTAGTCGTCATCTGGCAGCCCCCCCGTCGACCAGCTCGCCAGCGGATCGTTCGTCACCATGCTCGTGTACGTGGGGTGCGCCGGATCCACCGGCTGCCAGGTACCCCCGCTCGCCGGCCGGTACTCGACCACGTAATGATCGAAGCATGTTCGCTCCCACGCGGTCCCGTCGAAGCAGACGGTGCCGCCGACGATGCTGTGCGGTGACGGGCTGCGCAGCGCAACGCTGTCGAACGTGTTATTGACCTGGACAATCACCTCCTCGCTCGTCGCCAGCCCGCACGCGTTGATCGACGTGACCCGCAGCAAGTAGATCCCGTCCGCTACCGCCGTATCCGCCGTGTCCCAGTTATAGAGCGATGACGTCGAACAGACCGGCGAGTTCACGAACTCGCGGACCAGCGTCCAGTCGGTTTGCGGCGATGGCCACACCCGGCGGTACTCGAGCCGGTCGCGATCGTAGGCGCCGTCCGGATCGCAAACGGTGCCGCTGACGACGACCTCGCCATAGACACATTCCAGCGGGTCCGGCGACGCAATCGTCACCTCCGGCGGCGTGGTGTCCTGGCCAAAGGTCAGGTGGTCGATCGCCTCGTGCCCGCTGCTGTTGGCCTCGACCTCGATCCGGCGAATGTCCCGGGCCGCTCGCGCGACGCGAACCGCGTGCTGAACCCCAGCAAAGCCGCTCCCCGGAATCACGATTTTTTGTGTCTGAATGAGGGTGCCGCCGGTCGGTGCGTCGTAAACCCGGACCGAGTATGTCGTCGCCCAGGGTCCGAGCAGGAACCGCACCTCGCCCTGATCCTGTTCAAAGATCATCTCGAGGTAATCGTCACTGAAATCCGGACAGCCGGTGTCAATCACCAACACCTGGCTGCCAAAGTTGTCGCCGTAGAAGCTGTCAGCGACCCGCATGTACAGCTTCGGACTCCCGTGGCAAGTCTGACCAGCCACCCGGATCGTCACACCCTCGACCTGGGTCGTGACGGGCGTCAGCAACGCATCGCTCTCGAAGTCCTCAGCCACGCACTGGGCGACGGCCGGCGCAACGGCCAGGCCGGCAACCAGGACCAGTACGCCGTATTGCAAGTGCAGTCGTCGTTTCATGGCGGTTCCTCCTCCTTCCGGCCCCGGCGCGCCGGCGCACAAACCGAGCCCGCGACCTCGAATTTCATGAGCAAAGCACGGGAAGGGTTTTCCGCCAGCGGGCGCGGTCGCCGACACCCAGGGAACGGGCTGTTAAGCCAGCGCTCGGACGTCCCAGACCGGCGTGCCCCGGACCGAAAGCCGATCCCAGATAGCCGAAATAGGAAATGCGACTCGTATTTTAGCGGCGAACGCTGACGGCGGAAAGAAAAAACCGCGCGATGGGCAGGTGGAATAACTCCAAACGACGCTGTCTGGCTTGCACAGTCGATGGAAGGCTAGGGCGCGACCGGGGCGGTGTGCGCGGTCTGGATTCCGACCTCAAAGGTCCCCGTCATCACCCGGCGGGAATGCATCACGTGCCCGCTGATCGATAGAGGATCGTCCTCAAACCGCGGTAGGACCGCCTCCACGCGAGCGCCGACCGGCATCGCCATCCCGATCTGGACGGCCAGCCCCGACGAGGACAGGTTCACCGTGTGGCCGAGCTTTGCGACCCAGGTGTTCTGCTCGCTGTCGAAGACGCGTACGCAGCACGGCAGGCGATGTGGCGCCCGTGGGTGCGTTCGCCGGTTTCTGGTCGCCGCCAGACGCTCGCCGCTGGCCGGACTGCCACCCGCGAAGGCCGGCGAGTGGTTCGTGAAGGATGCCCGCGGTTGCTCGTTCATGCCGTCCCTGCCCCAGCGCGATGATGGGCGTGCAGCCTCGGGGCCCGGAACACAGGCCCCGCCTCTACTGTTGTATATCGACGGTGCAGGCGGTTTCAGCTTGAACCGAATCCCGGATTTTGGGGTCGGTCTCGAGCGGCCGACGGCCTCAACGGCTCACGATGGGGCGGAGGACGTGTCGCTCCCGAGCAGCTCGAGGCGGGTGAAGTTGTCGGTGCTCAGGATGGTGATCTCGCCGTCGGGCTTGCGGAGCACAACCCGCCGCAGCCAGTACTTGTCGTCCTTGCTGTGGGCGTACCAGCTGCCGGTCTTCTCCTCGGTCACCTTCTCGACGGTGCCCTCGACGGTGCGGGTCCAGTCGCCTTCGCGGCGGCGAACGGTCTGGATCATTCGGACGCGTTGTCCGGGGGCGAGTTGCTTCGGGTCCATCACGGCAGTGGCCTTTCTCACAGCAAGCGGTCAGACGAATACGCGGCGATTGTATACCCACCACTCGACCAGCAACAGGACGAGCGCCGCCCCGACAAACCAGCGCCAGACCTCCGGCGTGGCCGTCTCGATCGTCTCGCCGCGCGCGACCTCGCGCGCCCCCAGCCGGTCGATCGAGCGCGGCTGGATGTCACTCTCCAGCGCCGAGACGAGGTTCACCGCGAATTGCTGATCGTTCTCGACCGCCCCCGCGACCGTGTACAGTCCGGCCGCCTCGGTCCCGGCAAAGTACGCCACGCCGCGGGCGTTGCCGGTCAGGTCGGTGGTGGCGCCGTCAGGGCGGGTGACGGTCGCCGTCGCGACGCCCTCGGCCAGCTGGATCGCCTTGGTCTCGCCGGGGGCGTAGTGGACCTGGTCGCCGATCGCGCCCGCGCTGCCGAGGTAGCGGACGGCGTTGTAGAAGAACACCGGCAGGCTCTGCTCGGTCACCCAGTTCGTCTGCATCAGCGTGAACGGCACCACCAGGATGTGCCAGCCCTCGTCCGCCACCCGCGCGACCAACGGAATCTCCTCGTCGACGGCCAGGATCTCGGCCGTCTCGGGCAACTCCAGCCGCAGCGCGTTGACCGCGCCGATCCGCTCCTCGAGTGCCACGTAGCGGAGCACCGGGTGCGTGTCGTCGTACCACAGGAAGTTCGCCTGCGGCACCTCGCCGACCGCCTCGATTCCCAGCACCGGCGGCGCCGCGCCGAGGAAGATGTAGTTCCCGTAAGGCAGCTCGTCGGTCGTCACGCCGTTGAAGACGACCACGTCGTAGGCGGACCGCTCACCGGTCGTCGTCACGTCCTCGGGCGAGGCCTCGTACGCGTTCAGCGACATCGAGCTCACCCCCCCCAGCGGCAGCCCGTTGAGCAAACTCTCCAAGAAAAAATCCAGCTCGCCGACCACCAGCACCCGCAGCCGCCGCGGCGGCGGCAGAACCGCTGCCGCCCGGTTGTCCGTCGCCAGGGCATCGGGCTGCGACCAGCGCAGCTCGACAACGCCCGCCCGGTCAAGCAGCACCGGGCGCAGCGGCTGCCACGACCGGCGGTTATTCGCCTGGCTGAAGGGTGAAGCGGCCTGCTCTGGCGGAGGGGTTGCGCTGGCGGCCTCCCCCGGCTCCGGGGGCGGCGGCGTGATCGGCAGCGCCGGGCCGACCTCGAGCCGCGGGCTGGAGGTCACCAGGGCGTCGTCGATGTAGAGGTCGAGGTGGCCGGTGACGGATTCGCGGCCGAAGTTGGCCACCTCGGCGAAGATCTCGAGCTGTTCCGGGCGCTCGTAGTTACGGCGAACGCTGAAGGTGGTGATCCCGACGTTCGGCGCGGCGGCGCCGATCAGCGTGTGCTCGAGCTCGCCGTAGCGGAGGGCGAGCACCTCGAGGTCGCGGATGCGGCCGTCGGTATAGAGCACGACCTTCGACGCGTCGGTTTCCATGACGACGTCGGGCACAGCCGGTTGGGTGAGGTAGGCCTGGGCGAGCGTGAGCGCCTCTTCGAGCTGCGTCTCGCCGTCGGTGGGCTCGATCGCGCGGATCGCGTCGACGATTTGGCTGGTGTTGGTCGTGAAGGGCGCGGCGACCGCGGCCCGGTCGGCGAAGGTGATGACCATGACACGGGTACCCGGCGTGGCGCCGGCGAGGCTGAACCAGTCGGCCGTCCGCTGGTTGAGCGTTCGCACGAGGCGGGTGGCCTGCTCCTTGGCCTCGTCGAGGCGCGTCTGGCCGTTTTCGCCGAGCGTGTTCATCGAGGCCGAGTTGTCGATCAGGAGGATGATGCTGTCCTCCTCGGCTGCCCGGGTCTCGACGATCGGGCGGGCGAGCGCGAGCAGCGCCGCGAGCAGGACGAGCAGTTGGAGCAGTAGAAGCAGGTTACGCCGCAGCCGCTGGAACGGCGCGTTGACCTGGAGGTCCTCGACGGCCTGTTTCCAGAGCAGTGTCGAGGCGATGGTCTGCTCGCGCCGCCGCAGCTTCAGGAAGTAGAGCAGCACGAGGGCCGGGATGACGATCGCGGCGAGGATGCCGGCGACCCAGGGGGTCAGGAAGTTCATCGCAGCAAGCCCCGCTGACGGAGATACGACATCACGAGGGTATCAAACGGCACCTTGGTGCTGGTAAACAAATAGGTGATCCCGCGGCGGGTACAGTGGTTGCGGAGGGCTTCGCAGTAGCTGGCGAGGCGGCTGCGGTAGCGGTCGAGCAGCGCCTGGCTGATCGTGATCTCGGCCAGGTCGCCGTCCTCGATGTCCTTGAGCTTCAGGTCGCCGGTGAGCCCGGGATCGATCTCGTCCGGCGCGAGGAGCTGGATGCAGTAGATGTCGAGTCGGCGGCTGAGCAGGAAGCGCAGCCCGTTCTCGTAGCCGCTCTTGTCCATGAAGTCGCTGATCACGATCGCGACGCCGCCGCCGCGGTGGTGGAGGGCGAACCGCCGCCCGGCCGCGGCGAAGTTCGACGGCCCGTCGAGCGGCGCGTTTTCGAGGAACGGGATGACCTGGGCAGTCATCCGCCGGCCGCGGACACCGATCATCTCACCGACGAGCCCGCCCGCGTAGGTGTAGAGGTTCACGCGGTCGTAGTTGATCAGGCCGACGTAGGCGAGGGCGGCCGCGACGCGCTTGGCGTAGAGCCCCTTGTTGGGCGCCCCCCAATCCATGCTTTTGGAGACGTCGAGGAGGATCGAGACGTTGAGGTCCTCCTCCTCCATGAAGAGCTTGATCAGCAGGTGCTCGAGGCGGGCGTAGACGTTCCAGTCGAGGAAGCGCAGGTCGTCGCCGACGACGTAGTTGCGGTAGTCGGCGAACTCGACCGACTGGCCTTTGCGCTTGCTGCGGCGCTCACCCTTC
The DNA here is from genome assembly GCA_964499235.1 of uncultured Planctomycetales bacterium. Taxonomy (GTDB): domain Bacteria; phylum Planctomycetota; class Phycisphaerae; order UBA1845; family Fen-1342; genus JAFGRR01. The sequence continues at coordinate 22,377 of CAZCKC010000019.1, forward strand.
ATGCGGCCGGCGAAGATCTTCTTGCTCAGCAGCTCGAGCTGGTCAAGCTTCTGCATGAAATCGGCCGACAACAGCGGCTCACGCTTTTCAGATTGAAACGGCGTCGTCGCCACTGGGAATTGCCTCGACCAATCAGACCGCGCTCAGGTTCCCGACGGTCCCGCAGCGCAAAACAATGAAGCTGGGGATGCAAGCCCCTTGGTCATCGTCAGGCCGCCTGTTCCTGGGCGGTGTGGATCTTGGCGATGATGTCGGTGATCACGTCGTCGGTGCTGAGGCCCTCGGCCTCGCCCTCGAAGTTGAGCAGCAGCCGGTGACGCAGCGCGGGCACGAGCGCCTTCTTCACGTCATCGAAGCCGACGTTGTAGCGCTCGTCGAGCATCGCGTAGATCTTGGCGGCCAGCGTGATCGCCTGCGCGCCGCGCGGGCTCGACCCCCAGCGGATGTACTGGTTGACCATCTCGGTCGCGAAGGCGCTCTGGGGATGCGTCGCCAGCACGCAGCGGATCACGTAGTCCTGCACGTGCGGCGCGATCACGACCTGCTTCGCCAACCCCTGTGACGCGAGAATCTGCGGCCCGGTCATCACCTGCTGGATCTCCGGCCGATAGTCCGACGTCGTCCGGTTGAGGATCTCGTTCAGCTCGTCGCGGCTTGAATAGCCGACCACGAGCTTGAAGAAGAACCGGTCGAGCTGGGCCTCGGGCAGCGGATAGGTGCCCTCCTGCTCGATCGGGTTTTGGGTGGCCATCACGAAGAACGGCTCCACCAGCGTGTGGCTCTGCCCGCCGGCCGTCACGCGGTGCTCCTGCATCGCCTCGAGCAGCGCCGACTGCGTCTTCGGCGTCGCGCGGTTGATCTCGTCCGCGAGGCAGAGCTGCGTGAAAAGCGGCCCCGATTGAAACTCGAACGACCGCCGCCCCGTCTCCGGGTTCTCGGAGATCACGCTAGTCCCAATAATGTCCGCCGGCATCAGGTCGGGCGTGAACTGGATCCGGTTGAAATCAAGGTTCAGCGCCTGCGCCAGCGTTCGCACGAGCAGCGTCTTGCCCAGCCCCGGCACGCCCTCCAGCAGCACGTGGCCACCCGCAAACAACGCAACCAGAACCCCGTCGACGATGTCGTCGTGGCCGACGATCATCTTGCCGATCTCCGCCCGCAGCGTCTTGAACTCGGAGCCGAATTGCCCGACGGCTTGCTGGACCTCGATAGGCGACATCGAACTCATAAGACGGCTCCTGGTTCCGTGGCCAACCGGTAATCGCGACCTAGCGAGTACTTTAAACGTTGCCGTTACGGAAGTCACCGCATTCGCCGACGCCCCGGCGCTCTGCAAACGCAACCGGCCCGGCGCACCTCAGTGGAGCACCGGGCCGGGTCGGTCTTGGCAGGATTCGGGCCGGCGGTCACCCGCCCGCCGATCGGCTAGGCCGCCGCGGCGAACTGGGCCTTGGCCGCGGCCACCAACTGGTCAAAGGCTTCCGGGTCGGCGATCGCCACCTCGCTGAGCATCTTGCGGTTCAGGACGATGTTGGCCCGTTTCAGCCCACCCATGAAGGCGCTGTAGGACACGCCGCGCTGCTGGCAGGCCGCACTGATCCGGATCACCCAGAGCGAGCGGAAGTCACGCTTGCGGGCCCGGCGGTCGCGAAAGGCGTACTGGCCGGCCTTGGTGACGGTCTGCTTGGCGCTCTTGAAGAGCTTGCTCCGTGAGCCGCGGTAGCCCTTGGCGTCCTTGAGAACCCGCTTGCGGCGGCGGCGGGTCGCATGTCCCGGTCGCACACGTGCCATGGTCTGCTGCTCCTGTGGTGAAAGCCGCCCGCTCGCGCCCGGTCAGCCCCCCTCGCCGGGGAGCGCCCGCCACGCGCGGCGGCGGTCTAGTCTTCGCCGATCGCCCGCAGCGTCTGCTGGGCGAACTCTGGGGAGATGATCTGCGGGCGCCGGAGCTTGCGTACCCGGCTGCCGGAAAAGCTGCTGTTGAGGTGGCTCTTGAACGGCCGCCCCGCCTTGACCTTCCCCTTGGCGGTGACCCGTACGCGCTTTTTCAGTCCCTTGTGCGGCTTGAATTTCGCCTTGCTCATGGGATTTCCCTTCGTGGTAGTCCGCCGGGCGCGGCACCCAGTGCGGCCGACGCCTGATATTCAGTCGAGCCGAGTAGTCTAGCTCCCGCCCGCCCGCATCGCAACCGCGGAGAAAAAAGAGTAACTGGTGCGGGAATTGCGTGCCCGCCCGTTTCCGGTAGACTGTCCCGCGCGGTGGGTCCGGGCCACCGGCCTCGCGAGCCACCCGCGTACCGGGCGTCTGCCCCGACCAGGGGGCCACCCGACGCCCCCGCCGGACCCGGGGCCGGCTGCGGATTGGTTACCTCTGACCGTTGGAGCGAGTAGAACGCATGGCCACCAGACGCTTGGGAATCGTAGTGGGCGGCGGACCGGCCCCCGGGATCAACGCGGTAATCGGGGCGGCGACGATCGAAGCCATTAATCGCGGCTTTGAGGTCGTCGGGATTTACGACGGGTTCAGCCACCTGATCACCGACAAGTTCGACCCCTCGAAGCACGCCGTCCGGCTGTTGATCCCGATGGTCGCCCGGATCCACTTCGAGGGCGGCTCGATCCTGCGCACTGCCCGGGCGAACCTGATCGACGCGACCAAGCTCAAGGAGAGCAAGCGCGTCGAGCCCGACCCCGACAAGGTGGCCCGCGTCCTGGCCAACCTCAAGCACCTCGGCATCGACTCGCTGCTGACGATCGGCGGGGACGACACGTCGCTCAGCGGGCGCTTCATCTACGAGGGCAGCAACCACGAGATCGGCGTGGCGCACTGCCCGAAGACGATCGACAACGACCTGCCGCTGCCGCACGGCGTGACAACCTTCGGCTTCACGACCGCCCGCTACATTGGCACCAACCTGACCAAGAACCTGATGCGGGATTCACAGACCACCGGCCGCTGGTACTTCGTCTCGGCGATGGGGCGTTCGGCCGGCTGGCTGGCGCAGCAGATCGCGCAGGCAGCCGGCGCGACGCTGTCGATGATCCCCGAGGAGTTCAACGACAACACGACGATCGGGCAGATGGCCGACGTGCTGGAAGGCTCGATCCTAAAGCGGCGGGCGGCGGGCCGGCCTGACGGGGTGGCCGTCATTGCCGAAGGCTGCGCGTACAAGCTCGGCGACATCGAGGGGCTGGCGAAGCTGCTGGGCGGGCCGGTGCCGCTGGATGCGGCGGGCCATCCGCGCTTGGCCGAGGTCCCGCTCGTCGACATGCTCAGAAAAGAAGTCCAGAACCGCTTCAAGGCCCGCGGCGAGAGCCTGGGGATCGTGACGCACACACTGGGCTACGAGCTCCGCTCGGCCGACCCGACGCCGCATGACATGCGGTACTGCCGCAGCCTCGGCTGGGGCGCGATCCAAATCCTGCTCGATGAGTCCGAAGGCAAGCCGGGCAAGATGGTCACGATGGTCAACGACAACATCGTCCCAATGGCCTTCACCGAGATCATCGATCCCGAAACCAATCGAACGCAGGTGCGGCTGGTCGACATTGACTCTGATAACTACCGCGTCGCGCGGGCCTACCAGATTCGGCTCGAGCTGACCGACCTCGAGAACCCCGAGCGGCTCAGCAAGCTCGCAGCGGAGGCGAAGCTGACACCGGAGGAGTTCAAGCAGCGCTTTGAGCGGGCGGCGACGCCGCTGCACCAAATGACAGCGGACCTCCGCGGTCGTAGTTGACGTTGCAAGACGCGATTGTCAGCTCCAATTTCAGGGATTGCGATAACCGGCCCGCGTGAGGCGCGTCGCTATGGTGGTGCCGCGGGGCCCATTTTCGGACCTGAGGGGATCTGGACGTCCGATAAGCCGCATCGCGCATGCTGACCGAAACCAATTCCGATTGACATTACACTCTCGAACGGGTTGAATAAATCGGGTGGAGTCCGCATCCGTCCGCGGATGAACCTCCGGCTCTGTTCAGTTGAAACGCGTTCAAGAGCGTTGTGGGCCGAGTCGTCCGTTCCGGGGACTCGGCGCGACAGTCGATCATTTCGTCGGGGCTGGGGCCCCACGGTGGCGAATCTTTGGAGGAATGCCGCCGCTTT
>CAZCKC010000019.1:26577-32915 GCA_964499235.1 uncultured Planctomycetales bacterium
TTCGTCGGGGCTGGGGCCCCACGGTGGCGAATCTTTGGAGGAATGCCGCCGCTTTGCCATTCGGCATGAAAAAGGGAGAGAAGCAGATGAAGAAACTCGTAATTGCCAGTCTCGTTCTCGGTCTGTCGGCGACAGCGTTCGCCCAGACCACCCTCTATGAGATGAAGTTTGACGGCCTGACCAACGGCTCGCTCGTCGGCGCGCCGCAGGGCGGCTGGGAAGGCTTCGCGTTCTCGCAGGCCGGCGAACCTGAAATCGCCGGGGCGACGGACAAGTTCCTGCAGCTGACCGTCAACGCGGTGCCGGCGGACAACGCTATTCGGCAGGAAAGCCGTGCGGTCCTGACGTTGCCGTCGGCCGTCGACCTGACGCAGTGGACGGAAATGACCGTCGAGTATGAGATCACGTTGCCGGCCGGCGCGACCGGTGGTCCGGGCGAGCGTCACAACGTCTACTACGACTTCGACGGCACGCCGAACCGCTTCGGCCCGATGACGATCAACGACGGCGGCGCCGTCGGCATGATCGAGGGAATTGGCGCCAACAAGCCCAACCTCGCCACCAACCCCGAGACGTTGGTCATGAAGTGGGTCTTTGACCTGACCGACCTGAGCGCCATCACGGCCGACACCTTCTACGGTGCCACGCAGGTCGACAATGACGTCCAGATCGCCGGTGACTTCTTCGCCGGTGACGTGTTCGACACGTTCGCGATCGCGCTGGTGAAGGACTTCCGGACCGCGCCGTACGGTTACACGGTGCAGGTTGACGACTTCAAGGTAACGGCCGTCCCCGAGCCCGCCAGCCTCGCGCTGCTCGCGCTCGGCGGCCTGCTGATCCGTCGCCGCTAAGCCGGAAACCGGGTTTGACCGCGCGGTCGAGTTCGAAACCGCAGAAGCAACCGACGCGCCGCTCGCCAGTCGAGCGGCGCGTTTCTTTTTGCCCGCGGCCTGTCACTGGGTGGACGGTTCCACCACTTGGCGGGGGCCTCTTTCGCGTTCAGATGGTTCGGGTAACCTGTGCGGCCCGGATACCGACGCCCTGACGCGAAAGGCCCCCGATGATCGAACACAAGCCGACCGGCTGGAACACCTGGGATTACCGTGGCTTCAACCGCTTCTGCTACCTGCGGCAGGGCGAGCTGGTCTGCGGGCTGCACTACGCGATCTGGGACGACCAGGTCCCCCCGCCCACGCCGGACAGCAAGCAGATCGGCAAGCTCACCGAGCACATGCGCTGGGAGCACGCCACCCGCCTCGGGCCCAAGGCCGCCCTCGGCCTGCCCGCGGACCTGGAGTTCGTCGTCGACGGCACGCCGTTCCGAGCCGCCGCCTGGCTCGACGACGAGGTCTTTCGCCTCGTGGTCGAGCCGCTGGCCGACACACACAAGCGGGTTGTGTTCATCCTCGACGCGCCCGACGGCGCGTACCTGAAGGCCGCCGACCCGCACAACGGCACGTTCGCGAAGAACAAGATCTCGCTCGAGCATGCCACGTGGCCACAGGATTATTTTGTGAAGATCGCCGCGCCGTACGCGATCGCGCCGATCGGCTCGGCAGCGACCATCGCGATCAAGCCGGCCAAGGCGAAGCGCCCGGACGTCGCCGCGCACGACGCTCCGGGCACGGTCGAACGCTACGGGGCGCTGACGTTGACCGGCGCCGGCGCGCTGGCCGACGCCCCGCAGGCGATGACGCAGGCCGTGATGTGGAACACGCTGTTCGACTTCCGCCGCCACCTGGTCTCCTCGCCGGTCAGCCGCGACTGGTGTTACGACTGGCGCGGCGTGCTGACCTTCTGCTGGGACACGTACCTCGTCGGCGCGTTCATCGCGTACGAGTCGGAGGAACTTGCCCGCCTGAACTTCGAGACCGTCAACCGGGCGATTGACGAGATCGGCCACGTGCCGAACTACTTCATGGCCCACGGGGCCGCCTCGCTCGACCGCTCGATGCCGCCGATCGGCAGCTACCTGATCCTCAAGACGCAGCGGACCAACCCGGACAAGAAGTTCCTGCGCACCGCGTACAAGCAGCTCGTCCACTGGCACGGCTTCTGGAAGCGCCACCGCGACGGCAACCAGAGCGGTTTGTTCAGCTGGGGCTCGAACGCCGAGCCCTACTACGAGTACAAGGAGATCGAGCCGTACAACGGCATCCCGCGGCACACGCGGCAGAGCGCGATGTACGAGTCCGGGCTCGACAACTCACCGATGTTCGACGACGTCGAGTTCGATGAGGCCAGCGGCTGCCTCAAGCTCGACGACGTCGCGCTCAGCAGCTACTTCGCGATGGACTGCGAGATGCTGGCCGAGATGGCCGAGCTGGTCGGCAAGCAGTCCGACGCCAAGGGCTTCCGGGCCGAGCACGCCGAGGTGGCCGAGCGGATCAATGCGCTGCTCTGGGACGACGCCCGCGGCATCTACTGCAACCGCCACTGGGATGGCCGGCTGAGCGACCGCTGGGCGCCGACGTCGTTCTTCCCGCTGATCGCCGGCGTCGCGCCGCGCGAGCGGGCCGAACGCATGGTCCGTGAACACCTGCTGCGCGACAGCGCGTTCTGGGGCCGCTACGTCATCCCGTCGATCAGCCGCTCCGATCCGGCCTACCCGGACAACGACTACTGGCGCGGCCGCATCTGGGGCCCGTTCAACTTCCTGGTCGGTGAAGCGCTGAAGCGCTATCGGCTCGACGACGTCGCCGCCGAGCTGGCGGAGAAGAGCCTGGCGATGTTCATGGAGAACTGGCGCCAGGACGGTGGCATCTACGAGAACTACAACGCCGACACCGGCGAAGGCGCGGACGTCTGGAACGCCGCGCGGCTCTACCACTGGGGCGGGCTGCTCGCGTTTCTCGGCATGCAGGAATTGGTCGACGTCGAGCCGTGGGGCTACTTCCGCTTCGGCTCGCTGAAGTTCCCCTCGGCCGGGCTGAAGAACGTCCGGATCGGCGGGCACAGCTTCGCCGTGACGCTCGGCGACGACCACCTGACCGTTGAGCGCGACGGTGAGCGGTTCCTCGCGTGCCGCCCGCGGGCGATCGTGCGGCTGCCACTACAGGCCGACGACGAGACACCGATCGAGATCAGCACCGTGGCCGAGCACGGGGAACTGGTCCTGGCCGACCCGGACGAGTCGGACCGGCCCGCCCGGCTGAACCAGGAGCGGCTGCTCGAGCCGGCCGCCAGCGACGCCGGGGTGGTCTACCGCTGGTAAACCGGCAGCGACGACGCCGACCGGCCGCCCGGCGGGCTGCTAGAATGCCTTGGGCCGGGGGCCTGACCGCGCGGCGGAGTAGACGATGAGTCTGGCAGAGACACTGGCCGAACAGATTGACGGCGCCCGCGACTGGACGTTGAAGATCCTGGCGGACTTCGAAGGCGACGACTGGACGTTTCAGCCGGGGCCCGGCCTGGCCCACGCGACGTGGATCTGCGGGCACCTGGCGGTGGCGCAGAACAGCCTGCTGTTCCAGCGGGTGCTCGAGCGGCCGATGCTCGACGACGCCTTCAGCGCGCACTTCAAGCTCGGCCAGCCGGTCGCGCCGGCAGACAGTCACCCTTATCCACCGCTGGAAGAGATCCGCCGGGTGATGGACGAGACGCACCAGGCGACGCTCGAAGCGGTGCGGAGCCTGGCCAACTCGAAGCTGGTCGAGCCCGCGCCGGGCCCGCCGCACCCGCACTTCCAGAACGTGCTCGGGCTGGTCACGCACATCGGGCGGCACGAGTCGTTCCACACCGGCCAGCTGGCCACCCTTCGCCGGCTGCGCGGCAAGGCCTTTCTCCGCTAAAAAGCAGTTCTTTCTCGCTCGCGATGACGTGACAAGCCGGCCGATTTCCGCCAAGATGCTCGGCGTTCACGGTGGACGCCGGTGGCGTCCGGGACCTCACACGCATTGACGTGGGCGCTCGTGCATGCCGACCGGAATCCCGCAACGCTGGGCTGCGATCCGACCCGGACCGGGACCGCGGTTTGGCAAGGGGGTGAAACGGCCTGGCGGCATCTGGCTGCTCGTGTTGATCCTGAGCCTCGTCGGTCTCGGCCAGCCGGCCGCTTTGGCCCAGGACGACCAACCCCAGGCAGCCGAACAGGCCCCGACTGAAAGCACTGAAGCCGCCGGCGTCGAAACGGCGACTGCCGACGCCGACACGCTCGCGGCCGCCGGCGTGGAGGGCGACCCGACGACCCCGAGCCCGGAGGACATCGCCCGGGCCGAGGTGCAACGTGACATCCGCTACTACCTGCCGCGCGTGCTGGTGCTGCTGCTGGTCGGGGCGATCATCGCCGGCATCCTGATCGTGCGGGCGGGGCACGTGCCGACGCTCCGCGAGATCCCGGGACTGATGGTTTTCGACGAGGCCGTCGCCCGCGCGACCGAGATGGGGCGCCCGACGCTCTTCACGGCCGGCGGGGCGAGCGACCTGAAGCGGGTGCAGACGTTTGCGGCGATGCCGATGCTGCGGAAGGTGGCGGAGCTCAGCGGCGAGCTGGGAAACCGGCTGATCGTGCCAGTCTGCTACCCCGAGACGATTCCCGTCCACGTCAACGCGATGAAGGACGGCTACGCCGAGGCGGGCGCCGCGGACATGTTCCACGCCGACGACGTGCACTACTACCCCGGCGGGCAGTTCTTCTTCGCCATCGCCTCGATGGGCTGGATGATGCGCGAGCGGCCGGCGACGTGCTTTTACTTCGGCCACTGGGAAGCGGACTCGCTGCTCTTCGCGGAGACCGGCCAGACGCTGAACGCGATGCAGATCGCGGGCACCGACCAGCTCTACCAGATTCCGTTTTTCGTGGCGTCGTGCGACTACACGATCATCGGCGAGGAGTTCTGGGCGGCGTCGGCGAAGATGAGCGAGGATCCGAATCTGCTGGGCAGCGTGGCCGCCCAGGACGTGTACAAGATCTCGGCGCTGGCCTTCATTGTCATCGGGTCGCTGCTGGCGTCGTGGGCGTGGTTCAACAGCCGGATCGACTTCCTCGACGCGACGTTCAAGGGCTAGCGGATGCTTTCGCGACTACTCTGGCTGGCGGTGGTGCTCGGGGCGAGCTTCTTCGTCGTCGCCTTTGTCATCGGCGACAACACCGCGCTCGGTCAATCGCTCGGGCTCGGCACCATCCGCCCCGAGCTGAACAAAGCGATCAGCATCACGATCACGATGGCGATCGGCTTGGGCGTGATCAACCTGCTCTACGTGCACAGCAGCAACCTGATGCGGCGGCGCGAGGGGTGGCCGTTCTCGATCGTCGTCTTCGTCACCTTCGCGACGGTCGTGACGGCGCTGATCCTCGACTATCGGGCGGACGCCCAGCAGCAGGGGCTGAATAACCGGGTCGAAATGGCGATCAAGCAATACGAGCTGGCCGCCGGCATGGAAGACCCGATTGCCCGCGACGCGGCGTTCGCAGCGCTCGACCCCGAGACGAAGGCCCTGGCGGCCGAGTACTACGCCGACCAGGCGGCGTACCGGTTCAACCTGCGGGACTTCTACCTCAACCAGATGCTGAATCCCCTGGCCGCGTCCGTGATGGCGCTGCTCGGTTTCTACATCACGTTCGCGGCGTACCGGGCCTTTCGGCTGCGCTCGGCCGAGGCGTCGGTGATGATGATCTCGGCGGCGATCGTGGTGGTCGGGAGCGACCCGATTGGCGGCTGGATTAGCGTGCAGCTCAACAATCTCTTCAGCTACCCGTGGCTGAACCTGCCGCAACTCGCGGACCTCAACAACCGCGTGGTGAACTCGGGCATGCAGCGCGGCCTGTGGATCGGCATCCACATCGCGATCCTGGCCGTGGCGCTGCGGCTGATCCTGGGCGTCGAACGCGGCATGTTCGAAGCCCGCGCCAGCGAGGAGGAGTAGGCCGGTGCTGCAGCTCGCGCGCATGCTCCAGAACCTCGACCGCCGGATCGTCTACCTGGTTTTGCTGGTGATGCTGAGCATCCCGTTCCTCTGGCACTACACGCTGCCGATCTATCCCGACACCACGACGCGCAAGTTCTTCAACACGATCGAGGAGATCGCCGCCGACCCGGTCGAGCGCGAGAAGGTCGTGCTCGTGCTGCACAACTGGGGGCCCGGCACGTCGGGCGAGAACGAGCCACAGTTCAATGTCATCATGCGGCACCTGATCCGCACCGGGCTCGACTTCATCTTCGTCTGCACCATCGCGGACCCGGCCTTCCACGACACCGCGATGATGACGTTCGAGGAGGCAATCACCCAGGAGGCCCGCCGCGCCCAAGCGGCCGACGAGCAGCCGCGCGGGCTCGTCTACGGTGAGGACTACCTTAACTTCGGCTATATCAACGCGCCCACGTTCGCCACCTTCGCCC
>CAZCKC010000020.1:0-32359 GCA_964499235.1 uncultured Planctomycetales bacterium
GAGGGGTGGCTGACCTTCTTGGTCCAGCTCATGTCGCTGATATGCAGGAGGCCGTCGATGCCCTCTTCGATCTCGACGAAGGCGCCGTAATTGGTGAGGTTGCGGACGGTGCCCTCGACGACGGTGCCGGGCGGGTACTTCTGGGCGACGGTGGTCCAGGGGTTGACCTCGGTCTGCTTCATGCCGAGGGAGATCTCCTGCTTCTCCTTGTTGATATCGAGCACGACCACGTCGATCTTGTCGCCGGCGTTGACGACCTCGGAGGGGTGGTTGATGCGGCGGGTCCAGCTCATCTCGGAGATGTGGACGAGTCCTTCGATGCCGGGCTCGAGCTTCACGAACGCGCCGTAGTTGACGATGTTGACGACTTCGCCGGAGACCTGCGAGGTGACGGGGTACTTCTGCTCGACGTTCTCCCAGGGGTTGCCCTGCTTCTGCTTGAGGCCCAGGGCGATCTTTTCCTTTTCGCGGTCGATCGAGAGGATCTTGACCTCGACCTCCTGCTCGATCTTGAGCATCTGGCTCGGGTGGTCGAGCCGGTCCCAGCTCATGTCGGTGATGTGCAGCAGCCCGTCGATGCCGCCGAGATCGACGAACGCGCCGAAGTCGGCGATGTTCTTGACCACGCCCGCGCGGAGCTGGCCGACCTCGATCTCCTCCATCAGCTTCGACTTCGCGGTGGCGCGCTCTTCCTCGATGAGCTTGCGGCGCGAGATGACGATGTTGCGGCGGTCCTTGTCGATTCGCAGGATCTTCGCCTGGATCTCCTGGTTGATGTAGTCGCCGATCTCGGCCGGGCGGCGGATGTCGACCTGTGACGCGGGCAGGAAGACCGGCACGCCGATGTCGACCAGCAGCCCGCCCTTGATCTTGCGGGTGACGCGCCCGGTGACGACATCGCCTTCGGCGCACTCATCGACGATCCGCTTCCAGTTCAGCACGCGGTCGGCGCGGCGCTTGGAGAGCAGCACGAGCCCGGTCTCCGGCTCGATGTGCTCGAGCAGGACCTTGACCTCGTCACCGACGTCGAGTTGCGAGGGGTCTTCCCACTCGTCCAAAGCCACGACGCCTTCGCTCTTCAGGCCGACGTCCAGCAGCACCTCGGTGTTGCCGATGCGGATCACGCGGCCGGAGAGGATCGCGTCGCTGTCGTGCTCTTTGCCGGTGCCCTCGAGTTCGCCCTCGAGGTAGAGGTCGTCGTGGGCGTCCCTGCCCAGCGCGGATTGAATGGCGGATTCGATATCGGTGTCCGCGACGTCGATGTCGCGGATGAGTGCGTAGTCAACCATGTAGTTTGAAAGCCTCGGTGTTGGCTGGCGTTGCGGATCGCCCCGGCCGCAATGCCAAGCGAATGGGGGAAGGTGGTAAGGGGCCAAGCCGCTGCCGCGCGACGGACCACCCGCCGCTTCCGAGAGGGCGCGGAGGGAAAATGTACCACGCCGCCAGCGGGTTTGCCAAGCGCAACCTACGATTTCCGCTGCGGTTGCAGGTCTGCTAGGCGGTGATTAGGCGGACGCCCGCGACGAGCAGGACGCCCTGAAATCCGAGCCGCAGGGTCTGCACCGGCAGGCGGTGCGTCAGGCCAGCCCCGAGCCAGGCGCCCACGAGCGCGGTCGGCACGAGCCAGAACGCGAGTTGGAAGCCCTGGATCGCCTGGAGCTGCGTCTCGCGGTTCACAGCGATCGCCGTCAGGATCGTGGTCAGGACCGCGATCGGGAGGATCGTGGCGGCCGAGGTGGCGATGGCATTCCGCGTGGGGACACCCAGCAGGATCCGCTGCGCGGGCACTGCCCAGACGCCGCCGCCGATGCCGAGGAGGCCCGCCAGGACGCCGGCCGGCAGCCCGACCACGCTTCCGAGGAGGGCGATGCGGCCGGGCCGGTGGGAGGGCGGCGGTTCGCCCTCTCGCTCGGGCTTGCCGAACGTGGCTCGGTAGAGGTTGTAGCCGGCTGTCAGGATCAGGAAACCGCCGAAGAGCCGTCGCAGCACCCAGGTCTGCTCGTCCACGAGGTAGGTGCTCAGGAAGACGCCCAGGACGACGCCGAGGAGGGCGAAGGGGAGGATGCCGAACATGAGTCGCCATTGGAGGGCGTTGGCACGTAGGTGACGCGTGATGGCGGGAGCGCTCAGGAAGATCGTCGTGGTGATGGCGGCGAGCTTGTAGAGGTGGAAGGACTCGATGCCGAACCGCTGGCCGAGAAAGATGGCCATGCCCGGGATCATGACCACGCCGCCGCCGATGCCGAGCATGCCGCCGAGCATGCCGGCGGTGGCCCCGATCAGGATGAGCTCCAGGATCTGGATGCCCGTGAGCGGTTCAGGCAAGCGGGGCCCCAATCAGCCGGCGAGCTGTCTTATCCCGAGTAATTCGCTTGCCACCGTGCGGATTCGGGGCAACGGGCCGGCAAAGCACCACGTGCGGCTGACGTCGCGGGTGTTGAAGAAGCTGGCCGCGTCCGCGGCGATCGAGTGGTATTCCATCTCGCCGAAGCCGCCGGCCGCCCCACTGTCGTTGTAGAACTGCAGGGCGATGTCGCGGCGGTCGCGGGCGTCGCCGGGGTAGTCGGCGTAGGTCGCGCCGGGGAATACGGCCGTCTGGCGGACGACCAGGGTCGCGTTTTCGCCGTCCTGGCGGAGGTAGCCCATCAGCCCGCGCGTGTCGTGGGGGCGCAGGCCGAGCTTGTGCTGCTGGGTGCCGGTGACGGGGAAGACGAGATGTCCTTCGGCGACGCGGACGTGCTGGGAGAGGTCGGTGTGGAAGTAATCGACCTGCTCGGCGTCGGGACGGGTGGGGATCAGGACCTCCCCGCCGGGCGGGATCTGCATCAGCTGCCAGAGCCCGTAGGCGGCGGCGGGGCGATCGGGGGCGGTGATGACGATGGCGCTGGCGATCTCGTAGCCGATGTAGTCGAGGTCGGCGACGTCGACGGGAGCTTCGGCCAGTCGGATCTGGCGGCGGGTTTCGAAGCGGAAGGGCTGGTTGCTGAGGAGGTTTTTGGCCTCGCCGGCGTTGCGCAGGGCGACGCCGAAGCTGTCGGACTGCTCCAGCGCCCAGTGGCCGGGATCGAGGTCGGGCGGGACGGCGTAGTTCTCGTGCGAGGGATTCTGCGGGTCGGAGAAGTGGAGCTCGATCTCTGGGGCGAGCCAGACGCGGTCGCCGCCGAGGTTCCACTCGCCAGCGCGGACGAAGCGCCGCAGAGCCTCGACGCCGGCGCAGGCCGCCGAGTTGACCCACAACAGGTTGCCGTGCTGGGGGCCGGGGAAGATACCGATGATGCGGGCGGCGTGCTCAGTGACCAGCAGGGTGGCATCGCGGTGGGCCAAGCGGTGGGGCTGGAGGCCCGCCTGCTCGCAGAGGGTGTACAGAGCCAAGCCTTCTTCGGGCATGCGTGGCACCTCCGGGGGGGCACGGGGCGAAAGCCCACGCATGCTAGCGGGCGGCGGGGCGGACGCAAGCGTTGCGTCCGGGGGACGGGCTGAAGCGGCTTTCAGCTGCTATGATTCGGGGAGCCAGTTGAAGGAGTGCACGGATGCAGTGGATGCAGCGAACGCAGCGACGGGGCGCGGTCGTCCCCGCATTGGTCGTGGCGGCTTTTGGATTGGGCGTGGCGGCGGCGGCTGTCCTGGATCAGACGCCGAAGCGCTTCGGCGTGGTGGTGCCGGGCGAGCTCTATCGCAGCGGCGGGCCGCTGAGCCCGGGGCAGGTGGCCTGGTTGCACGAGCGGCACGGGATCACGCGGATCATCTGCCTGCTGAACCCGGAAGACCCCGACGCGCGCGAGGCGATCTTCGCGGAGCGTGACGCGGCCGTCACGCGGGGCATCGAGTGGATCAACATCCCGATGGGCGGGAGCGGCGAGCACGAGCCGCCGCAGCGGAAGGAAGTGCTGGCGTTGCTGACGCAGCCGGATCCGCCGCCGACGCTGGTGCATTGTGCGGCCGGCGTGAACCGGGCGGGGCTGGCGATCGGGCTGTGGCGGGCGGAGACGCAGGGCTGGACGTGGGAGCAAATCCACGCCGAGCTGCTGGCGAACGACTTCGAGGACCTGCTGAAGCACGAGACGATGCGGGCGGCGTTGAAGGAAGCCGCGGCGGATTGACCGCGGCCCTTACACGCAATCGTTCCAGCTGCATTCCTCCGCCCTTCGCCTAATTCCTACGGCGCAGTGCTGACGTCCAGTGATCCGATTCCCTTTCGAGCGTAGCGGCGGCCGTCGATGCGGGCGGCGAGCGTTTGGCTGTCCCAGGTGACCTCGACGGGGCGGCCGGCGACCTGGCAGTTGGTCAGCGCGAAGTGCTCCAGGCCAAAATCGAGGGGCGCGATGATGATTCGGCCGTCGGGTTGCGGGCGGAGGCCGACGACGTACTTGATGAGCAGGTCGATGATCCAGCTGTGCATGTACTCCTCGGTGCCGCGGAAGAAGGGGGCCTGGCCGGTAAGCGGGTTGTAGTACTCGTAGCTGGTCGGCTGATCGAGGTCACGATCGACGAACAGCATGTGGATGAAGCGGCGCAGGAACTCGGTGGCGTAGCGCTCGAGCCGGCGGTCGAGGTGCAGTGCGGCCCGCGCGAGCACCTCGGCGATGTGCGAGTTGGTCATCAGCCACGTGCGCCCGTTCCAGGGGCAGTTCTTGCGCTTCTTGAGCCAGCGGCCGAAGGGGTCGGCCGTCTGGTCGTCGAGCGCCGTCGACGGGGCGGGGAAGGGGGTCCAGAAGGCGTTCTTGTCGAGGAGGTGGCGGCGGAGCGTGGCGACGTGCGCGCGGCCGACGAGGTCGGTGAGGAACGGGTAGAAGTCGGTCAAGGCGCGGACGGGTGAGCGCTTGCCGGTCTGCGGGTGGACGTCGCAGAACTTCTGGCGCCGCGGGTCCCACATGCGCCGGTGGATTGCGTTGCCGGTCTCGGCGGCGGCTTGCTGCCAGCGGCCGTGAGCGCGCGTGTCGCCGAGCGTTTCGGCCATCCAGGCGAGGGCCTGTTGCAATCGGTAGATGTAGACGGTGGCGTCGACGCCCTTGAGCTGGAACGGCCCCCACTCGTCAGCCTTGCGATCGACGAAGAGGTAGCGGCTCATGTACTCCTGGCCGGTTTCGGCCTGGTTGCACACGTCGTAGAGCCGCCAATTCTCCTGGTCGCGCTGGCGGTCGAACCACTGGGCGTAGCGGGCGAGCGGCTCGTAGCAGGTGCGGAGGAAGCGGCGTTCGGGGTGGATGCTATAGACGCTGCGGACGGCGCCGCCCCAGTCGCTGTGGTAGAGGTGGCCGGTGTGGCGGCGGCGGCTGGTCGCGCCGGTGAGCAGGCCGCCGTGGATGAAGCCGCTGGCGTCCTGCTCACGGAGGAAGTTGGTGATGCAGCCCTGGGCGAGCGCGGGGTCGTGCAGCCAGCGCAGGTCGCGGGGGAGGATCTGGGCGCTGTACGAGATCGCGTGTCGGAACCAGCCGGGGTTGATGCCTTCGAAGACGCAGGGTTCGCGGAGCGGGCCGGTGGCGTGATCGACGGCGTTGGCGCGGAGGCCGTACCAGCGGTAGTCGTAGTACTTCTGGAAGTAGGGATCGGAACAGGTGAAGTCGGGCGTCTGCGCGAGGTAGTCCTGCCAGGAGGGGACGCGCGGGGCGGCGGGCTGGCGGCGGGTGGCGGGAATGATGCGGCAGGCACCGACGAGTGTTGTCGAGCCGCCCGGCTTGAGTTGCAAGCGGCGATGCAGGGCGATGAAGACCTGCTTGCGCATCGGGCGGGCGTGGCGGTACTCGATGCCGCCCTCCCATTCGCAGACGTCGGGCAGCCAGCGGTCGAAGGTCTCGTAGAACGGGGTCAGGTGCCAGTCGGGCCACTCGCCGCCGGGCTCGGAGGTCATGACCGCGCTGGACTGGTGGGCGGGCTGGCCGTCGGGGCGTGTGAGTGACCAGGCGAGACGGAGGCGGTGCTCGGCTTGGCCGGCCTCGTCGCTGGTTTCGTAGCGTCCGGTGACGCCGGATTGATTGCGCTGGGGCTGGCGGAAGAGCGGCGAGCCCAGATCGTAGGCGTCGACGCGGGCCCAGAGGACGAGGTCCAGCGTCCGCGGGCGGCGGGTGGTGTTCTTGAGCTGGAGCGTGCTCGTGAAGGCGTCTTCGAGCGTGATGGTTTTCGTTTCGTCGAGTCGCAAGCCCGGGGTGTCGAAGCGGGCGGTGAGGCGGTCCGGGCGCCAGCGGCGCGGGCCGGCGGTGAGGGCGAGCGGGCGGGCGTTTTCGAGCAGTGCCCAGGTCAACAGGGTCGGGAACTTCAACTCCAGGTATGTACCGGGGTCCCAGAAGCCGGGCTGATCGAGGTAGACGGGGAACTCGGGGGCCCAGAGAACGCGGCGGCCGCCGCTGACGAACCACTTGTGCTCGTTGGCGAGGGCTTCGAGGCGTTGCTCGGGTCGACGGGGGCGGGGCATCGCGCACTCCAATCTGCGAGGGTGTTGGCCTGCGGATTGTGGGCGCGCCGGGCGGGGATGAAAAGGAGGAGAGTCGCCGGGAGACCGCGGCGACTCTCAACCGGAGGAAGAGGAGGCTCTTGGATGAGGGCAGCTAGGCGACGAGGTCGCAGGGCATGTTGCCGAAGCGGGCCCGCAGTTGCTCGATGATCTCGGCATGGCGCTGGCAGACGCGGGACTCGCTGACGCCGAGGACGGCGCCGATCTCGGCCATCGTGAGGCGCTCATAGTAGTAGAGGACGATGATGAGGCGGTCTTGCTCTTTGAGGCCGCGAGTGAGGTACTCGCGAATCAGCTCGCGTTCGGTGTGTTGGACCGGGCCGGGTCGCGGATCGGCGGGGACCAGTGAGCCAACGCGGGTCTCTTCGCGACGATCCATTGTGGTCTCCAGCGGGACGGAGTGGGCGGCCATCACGACCTTGCGCATCTTGTTGAACTTGCTGACCGACATGTCGAGCTCGTCTGCCATCTCCTTGGCGGTGGGGGCTCGGCCCTCTTCGGCCTGGAAGCGGCCTTCGGCGGCGCTGAAGGCGCGCTCGAAGTTGCGGCCGCTGCGGCCGAGGGGATCAATTTCGCGTTGCCAGTCGCGGATGGCGCCGACGATGCGCTGGCGGCAGTAGGTTTCGAACTTGACGCCGCGGTCGGGGTCGTAGGCGGCGACGGCGGCGATCAGGCCATCGAAGCCGGCGCTGGCGAGTTCATCGGCGGAAACGCGCGGCCAGAGGCGCCGTGACATAATCTCGGCGAGCTTGGTCACGATGGGCATGTAGTGCTCGACCAGCTCATTGCGTGCGGCGACTGACTTTGTTTTGCGATAAGTCGCCCAAACAGCCTGGATGCTTCTTTTGGCTTTCCCGCGTTCCATCGTCTCGCGCTCCTGCTGTCCGCGTCCGTGCGGAGGTCGCCAAGGGGGGGCTGGCAAGAATGACCAGATGAGATGAGGGCATGGCGACCGGTTCCGGATTCCCAGGTGACATCGGGGACTATCGCCCAATGCCAAACCACCGCTTTAACCATTTTTACTGCGTGAGATCCATTAACTCTTCCCAAATTAACAGACATGTCGGGCGGACTGTATGTACCTGGGCACACGGTGTCCAGCGTAAATATGGTAAAATAGGTAAGAAATTTGCCGCCGTGAGCGATTTTGGGTTGCCGTGAGCGATTTAGGAGGCGGCTGTGACCTGATCCCGATGGTTGGGATCGGTAATGAGGCAGGGGCGTTTGTACTGTTCGGCCGTCGAGCCGCGTCGCGCAGCGACTGCTTGATCGAGCCCGGCGAAGGCGTCGGGGGTGGTTTCGACGACAACGCAGCCGGCGAGCCGGCCGCTCTTGCGCCGCGAAGTGTATTCGCCGTTTTGTTCGGCGAGCGCCTCATCAAACGCGGCAGCCCAGGCGTCGGGGAGTTGGCGGCCGACGATCAGGCGGTAGTGGGGGGGATCGCCCCAAGTTGGGACGAGCTGGAAGTCGAAGGCCCGCAGGTTGGTTTTTGCGCACGTGGCGCGAAAGGCCTCGACGACCTGGTGTTCGGTGAGCTTTTCGCCGGCGAGGGAGGACACGCGGCCGGCGCGGTGGAGGAAGCGGACGATCGGTGTTGGCCCCCGGAAGCCGGTAACTTCGACGACATCGTCGAGGCGGTAGCGCAGCAGGCCGGTGGTGTTGCTGAGCACGACGCTGTAGCGCTCGCCGACGCTGAGCTCGTGCGCGAAGAGGGTTTCGGGTTGTGGTGCTTCAACGTTGTCGAGGGGGATAAATTCGAAGAGACCGGCCGTGACGTCGAGGACGCCGGCGGGCGTGGCGTCTTCGAGCGGCAGGCTGACGCGGCCTTCGCTGGCGAGCAGGCCGATGTCACGAACGGGGATCGGGCCCCACCAGTCGGCGAGGCGCCCGAGGTAGTGTCCGAGACTGCCGCCGGTCCAGCAGGCGAGGAACGTGACCTGCCAGATGTCGCGGGGGCGGAGGCTGCCGTGCTGGGTGACGGCTTCGGCCAGGGCGGCGGCGCGGCCGGGATCGGGCCTGAGGCCGGCGCTGAGGACACGGCGGAGGGTCGGCTCGGGAACGAAGTCGGGGCTGATGGTGCCGTCGTGGACGTCGCGCACGAGGGCGGTGCGGTGCTGGTCAGCGACCTGGGCCAAGCGGATGAGCGTGGCCGGGTTGGCGGTGATCGCGAAGGCGAGGTCTTTTGATGCGGCGAGGCGCATGAGGGTGTAGTAGCGGCACTCGGGATCGGTGATGTCCGCGACGGCCGGCCCGCCGACGTAGAAGCGGCGGACGATGCGTTTCTGGGTGCGGGCGAGCAGTCCGGTGATGGCGCCGACGGGGATGCCGGCGGCGGTGCGGCTTTCTTCGACGCGGCCGGTGACTTGCAGGATAAAGCGGAGGATGGCGGCAGGGTGGTCGCGAAGCAGCTTGAGGCCGAAGGTATTCCAGCCGCGGCGGTAGTCGACGACGAAATTGGGGGTGACGGGGATGAGCTTTTGGCGGGCGGTGGTACCGCTGCTGGTGGCGAACATGAGGGGGCGCTGGTCGGAGGCGAGCAAGGCGGTGACGTCGCCGTCGGCCACGCGGTCGATGGTGGGGCGGTAGTCTTCGAACGTGTGTAGGGGGAGGGCGCGGCGCAGGTCGGGGGGCGTGTGCACGGTGGCGAGTCGGTGGGTGCGGGCGAAGGCGCTGCCGCGGGTGGTTCGCAGGGCGCGCGTGAGGGCGAACTGCTGGGCGGCTTGCGCGTCGGCCGTGGCGCGGTCGAAGGTTCGGAAGACGCGGCCGGCATGCCAGAAGGCTGCGGCGGCAGCCATGCGGTTCAGCAACATGCGACTAGACCGAGGCGCCGAGGGTGGCGGTGTTGGTTTCGCCGACGCGTGCGGGTGGCGGGGTGGTCGGGGGCTGGATCGCGGAGCTCAGGAACTGGTCGAAGAACGAAATGCTGAGGTGGGCATAGCGTTCGGGGTGGAGGACAACGGCTTGGTTGTGGCGGGCGTTGGGAGCGATCCAGAGGAACTTGGGCTGGCCGGCGAGGGCGTAGAGGCGCCGGCTTTGCTCGACGGGGAGGTAGCTGTCGCGCTCGCCGTGAACGAAGAAGAGCGGGCGGGGCTCCATTCGCTTGATGGACTTGATCACAGAGGGGAAGCGGCAGCGGAACTCGCGGCGGGCGAAGATGAACATCGCCCAGCGGAGGAAGCGCCAGAAGATCGGGGGGTGGTTCTCGTAGATGACCCGGACGCGGGCGAAGATATAGGCCCACCGCTTCATGAAGTACTCGATGGTGGAATCGGTGCTGAAGGCGCCGTCGGCGAAGATGGCGGCGATGTCGGGGTTTTCGCGGGCGGCGAGGATCGCGGCGCAGGCGCCGCGGGAGATCCCGACCACGCCGACGCGCGGCGGCAGGTTGCGGGCCTCGAGCCAGCGCTGGATGAACGCGACCGCGCCGCGCATGTCGTCGATCTCGGCCCCGGTGACCCACTGTCGCGGGGTGTAGCCGGGCGGGGCGTGGGACTGGCCGTGGCCGCGGAAGTCGAAGGTGAAGACGTCGTAGCCCACCTCGCACAATGGGCGGCAGTAGCGGGCGCAGGAGTACATGTCGGAGCAGAACTCGTGGGCGAAGATGACGAGGCCGCGGCGGTTTTTACGGGGGTCGGCCCGGATGATCATGCCGTGGAGGGGCTGGCCGTCGAAGGCGGGGAAGCTGACGGGTTCGCCCTCGAGGCGGCGGAAGTCGAGGGGGTTGCGTGAAAGAGGCGGGCGGGTGGTTCGCATGATGTTGAGGGAGATGCGGATGTACTTAAGTAGGACCAGGGCGGGAACGAGGGTGAGCACGCAGATCGTGGTGGCGATGGCGACGAACGCCCAGTTGCGGACGATCACGTCGAAGACCCACCAATTCGCCACGTAACCCCTCCAGCCTGGGCGTGAACCAGCGCAGAATCGCCACCGCGCGTGCCGGGAATATAACCCTGATGCCAAAAAGCGTCTATCGCGGAGACGCCCGTCGGACTAGCGCGACTCGCTTGGGGTTTGCCCGATGAGGACGCTGGCCCAGCAGGCGATGGCCTCGCCGCGGCCGACGGCATCGAGGCCTTCGTTGGTGGTGGCCTTCAAACCGACGCGTTCGGCGGGGATGTCGAGGAGCTCGGCGAGGCGGTGGACCATGGCGGGCTTGTAGGGCTTGAGCTTGGGCTTTTCGGCGTGGATGACGACATCGACGTTGACGATGGTCCAGCCGGCGTCGGTGACGAGGTGGCGGGCGGCCTCGACGAAGTGGGCGCTGTCGGCGTCCTTCCACTCGGGATCGGTATCGGGGAAGTGCTCACCGATGTCGCCGTTACCGCTTGCGCCGAGGAGGGCGTCGCTTACGGCGTGGAGGACGACATCGGCGTCGCTGTGGCCGAGCAAACCGAACTCGGCCGGGATGCGTAAGCCAGAGAGGATCAGCGGCCGCTGGGGGGCGGTCCGGTGGAGGTCGTAACCGATACCGGTTCGAAAGGGCGGTGGTTGGGGCGAGGCGGGCATGGGGTTCGGATCCTTGCGGCGCTGGTGGCGGACGGGCGATTTGCCGTGCAGGCGCTGCCTGCCATGGTGTAAAACAATAGCGTGATGGCGCGTTCAAAGCATCTATCTCGATCGGCCGGCATTCACGACGCGTTGCAGCGCGAGGGCGACGTCCACATTGGGGCGAGCGCGGCGGCGTACCGGCAGCGACGGATCTGGATCGGGGTCGGGGGGCTCTTGATGATGGCGGTGGCGGGGGCGATTTACCTCTTTGTGAGCCAGCCGGCGGCGCCGGCGGCCGAGTTGTGGAAGACCACCACGGTGCAGTGCCAGGCCTGCCAGGCGGAGCAGGTGTTGCCGGCGGACCCGCGGCGGGCGTTTCCGGTGAAGTGTTCGGCGTGTGGAAAGCACGCGGCGTGGCCTTTGTGGCAGTGCCGGGAGGACGGGACGGTTTTCCTGCCCGACGACCCGGCGCAGACGGTGCGGTGTCCGGTCTGTGGGAGCACGCGGGTGGGGTACGTCCAATCGCCACAGTGATTCCCCTGATGGGCGTCGGGGCAGGTTAGTTGGAATGAAAGAACCACAAGCTGGGGTGCGTCAGTGGCCGATAACAAGGCGGGGAATGCGCTGGATTGACCGGCTGATGGGGCATTCCTAGCATCGATATCGCGACACGGGGACCGGCGCGCGCAAGCGTGTCGCCCGTTGGCCGCTCGTCTGCGCCGCGGCGTGTCGGCGCGGGCAGGAGCGGAGAACGTCGCAGTCGCCGGTGATGGAGAACCGCGATGTCAAAAGCCGAAGAGCTCTTTTCGATTGTCAACCGCCAGCTGGACAGCGAGCGTTTCAAGCAGCAGCACTGGGAGGGCACGTTCGCGGACTACCTCGACATTGTGGCCGCGCGGCCCGCGGTGGCCCGCAACGCGTTTCAGCGCGTCTACGACATGATCCTCTCGTTCGGGACGGAGAAGTACCGGAGCCTGAAGCAGGATTACGTGCACTACAAGTTCTTCGACGACCCGATCGACAACGGGGCGGACGGAATCTTCGGGCTGGACCCGGCGATCATGCGGTTGGTGGAGTGCTTCAAGTCGGCGGCGCACGGTTTCGGGACGGACAAGCGGATTTTGTTGCTGCACGGGCCGGTGGGCTCGAGCAAGAGCACGATCGCGCGGCTGCTCAAGAAGGGGCTCGAGCATTACTCGACGCTGGACGAGGGGGCGCTGTACACGTTCACCTGGCAGTTGGAGAACGAGCGGGGCGAGGTGGAGCGGTTCCCGTGCCCGATGCACGAGGAGCCGCTGAAGCTGATTCCGAAGCGGATGCGGAAGGAAGTGCTGGCGCAGATCAACGCGGAGCTGCCGGACGAGAAGCAGATCCGCGTCGACGGCGAGCTCGACCCGTTCTGCCGCAAGACGTTCGAGGACCTGCTGCTGAAGTATGACGGTGACTGGCGGAAGGTGATGGAGCACGTGATCGTCCGCCGGATGACGCTGTCGGAGAAGGACCGCGTCGGCATCGGCACCTTCCAGCCGAAGGACGAGAAGAACCAGGACTCGACCGAGCTGACCGGCGACATCAACTACCGCAAGATCGCGCAGTACGGGTCCGATTCCGACCCACGGGCGTTCAACTTCGACGGCGAGCTGAACATCGCGAACCGCGGGATCTGTGAGTTCATCGAGGTGTTGAAGCTCGACGTGGCGTTCCTCTACGACCTGCTGGGGGCGTCGCAGGAGCACACGATCAAGCCGAAGAAGTTCGCCCAGACCGACATCGACGAGGTGATCCTCGGGCACACCAACGAGCCGGAGTACAAGAAGCTCCAGAGCAACGAGTTGATGGAGGCGTTCCGTGACCGGACGATCAAGATCGACGTGCCGTACAACACGCGGCTCGCAGACGAGCTGAAGATCTACGAGAAGGACTTCAACAAGGAGAAGGTCCGCGGGATCCACATTGCGCCGCACACGATCGAGGTGGCCGCGATGTGGGCGGTTCTGACGCGGCTCGAGGAGCCGAAGAAGGCGGGGCTGACGCTGATGCAGAAGCTGAAGCTCTACGATGGCCGGGGCGTGCCCGGGTTCACCGAGGACTCGGTGAAGGAGCTGCGTGAGGAAGCGCCGCGCGAGGGCATGACGGGGGTCAGCCCGCGCTACATCCAGGACAAGATTTCCAACGCGCTGGTGAGCGAGCAGGCGTACACGGATCGTTGCATCAACCCGTTCATGGTGATGAACGAGCTCGAGAGCGGGCTTGACCACCACAGCCTGATCACGGACGAGGAGCAGAAGAAGCGGTTCAAGGAGCTGCTGAGCTTGGCCCGCGAGGAGTACGAGGACATCCTCAAGGCGGAGGTGCAGCGGGCGATCTCGGCCGACGAGGACGCGATCACGCGGCTGTGTGCCAACTACATCGAGAACCTGCGGGCCTACACGCAGCACGAGAAGGTTCGCAACAAGTACACCGGCCGCGACGAGGAGCCCGACGAGCGGCTGATGCGCTCGATCGAAGAGAAGATCGACATCCCCGACTCGCGGAAGGATGATTTTCGCCAGGAGATCATGAACTACATCGGCGCGTTGTCGCTGGACGGCAAGAAGTTCGAGTACCATACCAATGCGCGGCTGCACCGGGCGCTGGAGCTGAAGCTGTTCGAGGACTCCCGCGACACGATCAAGCTCAAGAACGTGGTCTCGGGCGTCGTAGACGATGAGACGCAGGCGAAGATCGACGTGGTCAAGCAGCGGCTGATCAAGTTCTTCGGCTACAACGAGACCAGCGCGACCGACGTGCTCAACTACGTCGCCAGCATCTTCGCCCGCGGCGACGCGAAGCAGAACGAGGAATGAGGCTGCGGCCGGCGGTTTTTGCCCGCTGTCACGCGGTTGTTCGTGACCGATGATTTCCAAGATCGAAAAAGACCACCAGCGTTTCCGGCAGATCGTCAAGGGCCGGATCCGCAAGGACCTCCGCAAGTTCCTGACCCGCGGCGAGCTGATCGGCAAGGAAGGCAAGCGGCTGATCAGCATCCCGGTACCGGGGGTCGACTTGCCGCGCTTTCGCTACGGCGACAACAAGACCAATGGCGTCGGGCAGGGTGACGGCAAGCCCGGGCAGCAGGTCGACGGCGAGGGGCAGAGCGGGCTCGGCGGTGAGGAGCCGGGCAAGCACATCCTCGAGGTGGACGTGAGCCTCGACGAGCTGGCGGACATCCTCGGCGAGGAGCTGCAGCTGCCGCGGATCGAGCCCAAGGGCAAGCACAACATCACGACGATTCGGGAGAAGTACAGCTCGATCCGCCAGGCCGGCCCCGAGTCGCTGCGGCACTTCAAGCGGACCTTCCGCCGCGGGCTGCGGCGGATGATCATGAGCGGGCTCTACAATCCCGACGACCCGATGATCATCTTCGAGCGCGCCGACAAGCAGTACCGCAGCTGGAAGACGGTCAAGAAGCCGCAGTCCAATGCCGTGATCGTCTACATGATGGACGTCTCCGGCTCGATGGGACACGAGCAGAAGGAGCTGGTGCGGCTGGAGGCGTTCTGGATCGACGCGTGGCTGCGGCGGAATTACGAGGGTATCGACAGCCGCTATATCGTCCACGACGTGCACGCCAAGGAGGTCGACCGCGAGACCTTTTTTCGCATCCGCGAGGACGGTGGCACGAAGATCTCGAGCGCGTTCAAGACCGCCCGCAACCTGCTCGAGGCCCACTACCCGCCGCAGGAGTGGAACACCTACCTCTTCCATTTCTCCGACGGGGACAACTCCTCGGAGGCCGACTCGCGCGAATGTTGCCGGCTGCTGAAGGAGGCGATGCTGCCGCACGTGAACCAGTTCGGCTACTGCCAGGTCGCCAGCGCCTACGGCAGCGGGAACTTCATCAACGTGCTCCGCGAGCAGCTCGGCGAAGAAGAGAACATGGTCACCAGCCGGGTCAACACCAAGGACGACATCCTCGACAGCATCAAGGCGTTCTTCGCGAAGGGGCGTTGAGCAAGGGCCTTTGATGGTGGAGCGAGACGCCCGCCCCACCCGGCAGGGGCACACCCGCCCACCCTTACGACCCAATCGTTCCGCAGGCTGAGATGCCCGCGCCACCACCGCAGAGGGATGCCGGGTAGCAGAAATGAGAACGGCCGGCGCGCGGGGGGCTGGCCGGCCGTTTTGACGGCGCTGCGGGGGGAACTTCATCAACGTGCTCCGCGAGCAGCTCGGCGAAGAAGAGAACATGGTCACCAGCCGGGTCAACACCAAGGACGACATCCTCGACAGCATCAAGGCGTTCTTCGCGAAGGGGCGTTGAGCAAGGGCCTTTGATGGTGGAGCGAGACGCCCGCCCCACCCGGCAGGGGCACACCCGCCCACCCTTACGACCCAATCGTTCCGCAGGCTGAGATGCCCGCGCCACCACCGCAGAGGGATGCCGGGTAGCAGAAATGAGAACGGCCGGCGCGCGGGGGGCTGGCCGGCCGTTTTGACGGCGCTGCGGGGGGCGGCGGTTTAGTAGAACATGAACGGCCACCAGTTCTTCATCGGCTTGCCGTCGTCGTCGAGCGCCTGGTTCTCGTAGCCCGGCATGCACTGCATCCAGTAGACCAGCCATTGGCCCATGCAGTCGGGGGCGACGCCGGCGTAGCGCTGCCACTTGTCCTTGCTGAAGGGCTCGACGCGGTCCTGGCCGTTGACGCCGTTGAATTGGCGGAAGTTCTCGATCCGGCTGAGGACGGTGTGTGGGCTGTCGAGGTCGTAGTGCTTGCGGGCGCCCGGCGGCCAGTGGACGTTGCCGCCCGCGTTGATGTAGGGGTTCAGCCGGTGCTTAGTACCCTCGTAGGTGAAGAGCGCCTCGGCTTGATGCGGGTAGGTGACGTGCTCGCCGCGGTAGGGGAAGCGGTAGAAGGAACGGAACGGCAGGTCGAAGCGGTCCTTCAAGTTCAGCTCGGCGTACTCATCGAAGTACTTCTTGTAGTAGGCGATCGAGTTGTGGTTGGCGATCGCCTCGAGCTCGTGGCCGAAGTTCTCGAGCATGCAGCCGATCCCGCGGTGCGGGTTGAAGAAGGCGATGCGGAAGCTGCGGCCGGACCAGGGCATGCTGGGATCGTGGCCGTTGCCGGCCGGCCCGTGCTTGCCGGGGATCGGCTGGGCCTGCTCGTCGTAGTACTGTTTGAACTCGATGGTCTCGCGGCCGGGCCAGCCCGCGTCGGTGTGGATGGCGAAGTACCAGAGCTCGTGGACGTAGCCGCCGTGGATCAGCTCGTGGAGGTTGAGGTATTCCCCGGGGCGTTTGGGGTCCTCGAAGCCGTAGTGGCGGGCGAATTCGTCGCTGTAGAGGGCGTTGTAGTCGATCAGCGCGCCGCGGCGCTCGCCGGTCTTCTCGGGGAAGTGCTTGCTGTTCTCGCGGACGCCGCGGTTGTCGTCGCGGAGGTCGACGAAGCGCACGGGGTCGTAGGTGATGAAGGGCGGGGCGTCGGGGTTGGCGAAGCCGTGGTGGCGGGTGGCTTCGGCGAAGGCCTGGATGAAGCCGCGGGTCTGCTTCTCGATCGCGTCGGGCTCGACGTCGTTGGCGAAGCTGAGGACGAGCACGCGGGGGCGCATCGCGGTGATCTTCGCGTGGTTCTCGACCAGCCACGTGTCGGAATTGCGGTAGCTTTCCTGATTCGGCCAGACAGTTGGGTCGTCCGGCAGATCGGGCGGCGGCGGCAGGTCGGGGCGGACGCCGGGCGGGGTGGCGGCCGTGGCGCTGCCGGGCAACAGCAGGGCGATGAGAGCGAGACCGATGAGCGGTCGGTGGGTGGACATGCGGGGAACTCCTCACTTAGATTTCGCGACGTGAACTTCCGCGAGCGCGACACGATACCCGAAAGCAGTGGCGGGTCAATCGGCCGCGTTGGTGTTCGGTTGCCGCCACCGCTAAGCGGGGAGCGCGCTTGCTCGATGGCTTCGAACAGTTTGCAGCCGCGCGGCCGACGACGGCGCCCGTTCTCCTGCTGATTCCGCTATTGCCGACCTTTTTTGTGATGCCGCGCGCGTGGGTGGGCGGATGGTTCGTGGTGACGGGGCTGCTGTTGACGGCGGCGGTCGGCGGGCCGTTGCTGGCGGCGGGGTTGCTGGCGGCGACGCTGCTGGGCTACGCGGCGACGGAGACGATCGCGCGACGGATCGGCTATCGGGCCGGTGTTTTCGTGGTCTGGCTGGCGGTTTTGCACGCCGCTTACTGGGCGTGTTTCTGGTTACCGATTCCGGACGGGTTTCAGCAGCTGCCGGAGCCGGCCGACCGCGCGCCGATCTTTATCCTGTTCAGTGGGATCGGGCTGACGTTCTTCCGGCTGGTGGGCTACACATTCGAGCGGTTGTACAAGGGTGTGCCGGCGATGCCGCTGGCGCGGTTCCTGCCGTACATGTTTTATTACCCACAGCTGCGCCACGGGCCGCTGGAGAAGCCGTTCGCGTTCGCGGCCGACGTGAGCAAGGCCCGATCGCGCTGGCGCTTCGTGGATTTCGGCTACGGGCTGGTGCGGATCGGCTGGGTGGTGGTCGTGCTGGCGGTGGTGGGGCAGGTTGAGCACATCCTGGCGTGGTTTGGCTTGCGAGAAGGCTGGCAGGCGATCACGGCGGCGTTCGCTGACCGGCAGCGCGTGTTCGCGGAGCCGGAGCGCTTCGCGACCGGCACGCTGGTGTGGGTGGTCGTGTTGGCGCCGGTGGTGTTTTACCTGTTGGAGAGCGTGTTCACGCACCTGGTGCTGGCGACGGGGCGGCTTTGCGGGATTCGCGGGTCGGAGAATTACCACTATCCCTTTTTGTCGCTGAGCATCTGGGAGATCTGGAAGCGCTGGAACATCACGTTGGGGACGTGGCTGCACAGCTACGCATTGACGCCGATGACGCATGCCGGCGTGCCGACGCGATACGGCACGATTTTGTTGTTTGTTTACTGCGGCTTGCTGCACGGCCTGCAGGTGCGGTCGCTGGTGTGGGGGCTGTTCGTCGGGATCTCGATGACGCTCGTGCGGGAGGTGCAGCTTGCGATCGGTTGGCGGAAGCGGTGGCAGCGGATGAGCGCTGGGCAGCGGTACGTGGTCGGCGGGCTGTGCTGGCTGGCGACGATGCACTGGGCGACGATCAGCGTGATCATCATCCTGGATCCGCACTATTGCGGGACGCGGATCGTGCCGGCGTTCTTTCGGCGGCTGGGCGACGTGATCGGCGGGTGGTTCGGCTAGCGGGCGGCGGCCTGGCGGGTCGGGCGGGCGTCAGGCATCCTCGAACATCTTGAGGTAGCTGTAGTAGCGGCGGAGGCTGATCTCGCCGGCCTCGACGGCGGCGATGATCGCGCAGCCGGTCTCGTGCCGGTGGGTGCAGTCGCTGAACTGGCAGGCGGGCACGCGGGGGGCGAACTCGATGAAAAGGGCTTCGAGCTCGCCGGGCTCGATGTTCCAGAGGTCGAAGGCCCGCACGCCGGGGGTGTCGATAACGAAGCCGCCGAAGTCGAGCGGGTGCAGCTCGGCGTGGGTGGTGGTGTGCTTGCCCTTGTCGGTGTCGCTGCTGACGGTCTGGACGGAGAGGTCGAGGTCGGGCTGGAGGGCGTTGAGCAGCGAGCTCTTGCCGACGCCGCTCTGGCCGGAGAGGACGGTTACCCGGTTCGCGAGGGCGGCCTGGAGCTGGTCGAGCCCGGCGCCGGTGGCGGCGCTGGTCTCGAGGGCGTGGTAGCCGAGCTGGCGGAACTCGTTCATGACGCCGGGGACGGTCATGGCGACCGCGTCGCTCTCGGCGATGTCGGCGGCGAGCTCGGCCGCCAGCAGGTCGACCTTGTTGAAGCAGATCACGGGGGTGAGCCCGCCCTTGTGGGCGGCGACGAGGTAGCGGTCGAGCAGGTGGGGCTTGAGGCGGGGCTCGGCGACGCTCATGACGATGAGGAGCTGGTCGGCGTTGGCGACGAGCGTGTGCTCCCGGCGGCGGCGGTCGCGGCGGGAGAGAACGCCGGTGCGTTCGGCCACGCGCTCGATGACGCCGACGGGGGCGCCCTCGTGGTAGGCACTAACGTCGGAGAACCAGACGCGGTCGCCGACGGTGACGGGGGAGCGTCTTCCGATCAGGAGGGTGCGGAGGACGCGGCGGACGGTGCATTCCCAGGTATGGCCGTCGGGGTCGGTGACGAAGCAGATCAGGCCGTGGACCTTGGTGACGAGGCCGGTCTTCCACTCGGCGTCGTCGATGATCGGGAGGTCGTTCTCGTCGGTGATGATGGTGCGGCGGCGCGAGAGCTCGCCCTTGGCGCGGACGGACTCGGAGCGCTGTTCGTCGGCGAGCTCGTCGTCGCCGGCGTGGAAGCGGCGGGTCCAGTCGTCGCTGCGGCGACGCTGGGCCCGATTCTGGCGGAAGTCGACGCGGACCTTGCGGCCCTGCTTTTTGCGAGCCATGACGTCCTTTGGCGTGACCGGCGGGGCTGAGCGGGCCGCAGTCCCGATGGCGACCCGGCGCTGCACTAGGATGATAACGCTGACCACGGGTGAATTGATGGCACCTGGGGATTGGGGCACAATAGGAAGTCCGGCGTCGCGACGGTGCCCGGTTCGGGGGCACGAGCGGCCGAACGACCATCGGCATCAGGGTGAAACGAGGACGAACATGGCGAAGACGGCGAAGCTGGTGCTCGATGGCAGGGAGATTGAGCTACCTGTAATCGAGGGGACCGAGGGTGAGACCGCGGTGGACGTTCGCAAGCTGCGGTCGGAAACGGGGCTGATCACCTACGACGACGGCTTCGGGAACACGGGGTCGTGCCAGAGCGAGATCACCTTTATCAACGGTGAGGAGGGGGTGCTGCGGTATCGCGGCTACCCAATCGAGCAGCTGGCGGAGCGGTCGGACTTTGTCGAAACCGCTTACCTGATCATTTTCGGCGAGCTGCCGACGGCGGAGCAATCGCAGCATTTCCGCGAGCTGCTTGGGCAGCACATGTTCATCCCGGAGCCGATGCGGCACCACTTTGAGGGTTTCCCGTCGGACGCGCCGCCGATGGCGATCTTGTCGGCGATGATCAACACGCTGGGGTGTTTCCGGAAGGAGCTCTTTGCGCCGCAGGACGAGGAGCTGTTTACCGACACGACCGCGCGGCTGCTGAGCAAGGTGCGGACGATTGCGGCGATGGTTTATCGGACGTCGCAGTCGCTGCCGATCAACTACCCGCGCTATGACCTGTCGTACACCGGGAACTTGCTGCACATGATGTTCAGCATGCCCAACAAGGAGGAAGCGCCGGACGAGGACGCGGTCCGGGCGCTGGACACGATTCTGCTGTTGCACGCCGACCACGAGCAGAATTGTTCGACATCGACGGTCAGGATGGTCGGCTCGAGCCAGGCGAACCTGTACGCGTCGCTGGCGGCCGGCGTTTGTGCGTTGTGGGGCCCGCTGCACGGCGGGGCGAACGTGGCGGTGATCGCGATGCTGGAGGAAATCCGGGCCAGCGGGCTGTCGCTGAAAGATTTCGTTGCGAAGGTGAAGGACAAGCAGTCGAAGACGCGGCTGATGGGCTTCGGCCACCGGGTTTACAAGAACTTTGACCCCCGGGCGAAGATCATCAAGGCGGCGTGCGACAAGGTGCTGGCGAACCTGGGGATCCAGGACCCGCTGCTCGACCTGGCGAAGGAGCTCGAGGCGGTCGCGCTCAACGACTCGTACTTCGTCGAGCGGAAGCTCTATCCCAACGTCGATTTCTATAGCGGGATCATCATGCGGGCGCTTGGCATCCCGTCGGACATGTTCACGGTGATGTTCGCGATCGGGCGGATGCCGGGCTGGATCGCCAACTGGCGCGAGACGTCGCTGAACCCGAAGGCCCGGATTTATCGGCCGCGGCAGATCTACCAGGGGCCGCGGCAGCGGGACTACGTGCCGGTCGACGAGCGGAGCTGATCGCCGACCAAACGACCGCGGCGAAGCGGCGCTGCGGATCGCAAGCGCGGCTTCGCCGGGCGGTCGAGCGGTTTTGGAGACGCTGGCCGGTGGGCCGGCCGGGGGTGACCCGTTTGGGGACGGGTCACCCGGGTTCAGGCCGCAGGTGCGGGCGGTCGGACTAGCCGAGCAGCGACAGCACGTTCTGCGGGTTGTTGTTCGCCAGCTGCAGCGATCGGGTGGCCGCCTGGACCAGGATCTGCGACCGCGTGAGCTTCGAGGTTTCTTCGGCGAAGTCGGTTTCGCGGATCGAGCTCTCGGCCGCGGAGACGTTTTCGAGCGTGACGCGAAGCGAGCTCTCGGTGGTTTCGAGGGTATTCTTCTGGAACCCGCCGAGGCGACCCCGCAGGAACGAGACCTGCTGCTGGGCTTCGCGGACGATTTCCTGGGCTTGCTGGTAGTTGCCGCTGTTCAGGGCGTTGACCTTGCCGGTGGCGAGCGAGGACAGGAAGCCCGTGTTGGTGCTGCCGAGGTTACTGGTCGTCAC
This sequence comes from uncultured Planctomycetales bacterium, assembly GCA_964499235.1. Classification (GTDB taxonomy): domain Bacteria; phylum Planctomycetota; class Phycisphaerae; order UBA1845; family Fen-1342; genus JAFGRR01. Next base: position 21,375 of record CAZCKC010000020.1, read on the forward strand.
CGAGGGGATGCCGAGGGCGGCGACGCCGGCCAGGTTGACCGTCGGTGAGATCATGAAGTCCGCCCCGCCGCCGAGGACCGAGAAGGTCGTCGAGGGGTTGGCGGGATCGGCCAGCGTGCCGAAGTCGCGCGTCAGGTCGACGTCGAGGCTGAGGACCGATGACCGCATGCTGGCCCGCAGGCCGTCGGCGACCGCGGAGTTACCGTTGATCATGACGGTGGCGTCGCGGCCAAAGTCCTTGCCGTCGCCGCCGTCACCATTCTGGAGGGCGGTGGCGAAGTTGGAGCCGTCGTCCTCAATGACGCCGACGGTGACAAATTGGGAGGAACCGAAGGCCGTGCTGAAGAGCTGGAGCCCGGAGCCGGCGGAGGCGACGGCCGACACCCCGGTGACCTCCTTGGCGGCGGTGATGGCGGTGGCCATCTCGCTGACGGTGGTCCCGGAGGTGAAGGTGATGACCTCGGTGCCCTTGTTGCCGGCGATCTCGACGGAGACCGTGCCGCCGGTGACGGCCGACGCGGTGTAGTTGAGCTGGGCGAGCTGGGCCGAGCCGGTGACGGTGATCTCGACGTCGCGGAAGCTGTCGTTGGGGATCTTGGCGCCGTTGATCTGGACGCGGGCGAGTGCCGAGGTCGCGACGGCAGACACGTCGTAGTCGAGCTCGCCGGCGAGCAGGCGCTTGCCCTGGAACTCGGTGGTGTTGGCGAAGCGGTCGATCGACTGCAGGATCGAGTCGATCTGCAGCTGATTGGCGTTTCGCTCGGTGTCGCTGATGCCGGTCTTGTTGGCGCTCTTGTCGACGAGCGTTTCGAGTTCGAGCAGCAGCTTGTTGATTTCCATCAGGCCGCCTTCGGCGGTGGCGATGACGTTGTTCGCGCGACCGATGTTCTCGATCGAGGCGCTCAACGCCTTCTTTTCGGCCCGCAGCGCTTCGGAAGCGATGAGGCCGGCCGGGTCGTCCTTACCAGAGTTGATCTTGAGACCGGTACTCAACCGCGTCATTGAGGTGTTGAGGTCTCGGTTGTTTTGCAGCAGGACGCGCTGCGAGACTAGGGATTGAATGTTGGTGACAATTCGGCTCATTGCGGTTGCGCCTCCAAAGGCGGCACGGCTAGGCCCAGCACCATATGCAGAGCGTCCGTGACCACTGCCAAAAAGCTCAAAATCGAGCCCGCTGATCTCTTTGACCAGCACCACTTGTTGACAGGGGGTGAATCGGAGACGGGGTGCGAGGTCTTTAATTATTGCAAGGAGTCGGGGGGCGGATAAGGGAACCGCCCCGGGGCGTGGATCACGTCCCGGGGCGGGGGTGGTTGATAATCGCCGGGCTGGCGGCGTCCTAGCCCAGGAGGGCGAGGACGTTCTGCGGCACCTGGTTGGCGATTCCCAACATCCGGGTGCCCGACTGGACCAGCACCTGATTTCGCGACAGCTGCGAGGTTTCGTAGGCGAAGTCGGCGTCGCGGACCGTCGACTCGGAGGCCATCAGGTTCTGCTGGGTGATCGCGAGCTGGTTCATGTTGGTCTCGAGGACGTTCTTTTCGAACGCCCCGAGCCGCCCGCGGAGCACGGAGACCTGCTTGATGGCCTCGTCGACGATCTTGGAGGCTCGTTGGCCCTCGCCCTTGGTCAGGGCGTAGTCGCCGTCGCTCTTGATCTGCGAGAGGAAGCCGACCAGGGCGTTGCCGAGCCGGGAGGCGGCGATCGACTGGATGCCGACCGGGACCTGCAGGGCGGTGTTGACCCGCGGGCCGATCTGGAAGTTCGCGCCGCCGTCGGTGATCGCGAACGAGGTATTCCAGACGCCGCCGGACCCGAAGGTCTCGTCGAGCGTCAGCTCCATATCGAGCGTCGAGGTCTTCAGCGCCAGGTGGTTGCCGTCGCCGACGGTCATGGCGCCGTTGACGGTGGCGGTCGCGTCGCGGCCGCGGATGATGCTGGAGACCGGGTTGCCGCCGGCGTCGTTGAGGGTGAAGGCGTCGCTGCCGGGCAGCGTGGTCACCTGGAGGAACTGCCGCTGGCCGAGGTGGTCGCTCTCGAGGCGGAACCCGCTGGTGGGGTTGCTGGAGAGGATCGCCTCGACGCCGGTGGCGTCGCTGAGCTGGTTGATGCCCTGGACCATGTCGGCCGCGGTGGCGCTGGGGGCGAAGGAGACGGTGGTCGCGCCGAAGTTGCCGCGGATCTCGATCGTGATGGCCGAGGCGCCGGCGCCGGCTTGTGGGAAGAAGGCGGTGGCCGGCTGGGCGGACTGGGTGACCTCGACGTCGATCGGGATGTGGCCGAGGGTGCCGAAGGAAGCCCCGTGGATCTGGAGCGAGCGGACCGCGTTCATGTCGACGCCGCTGGTGACGTAGTCGAGCGAGCCGTCGAGCAGCCGGCGGCCGGCGAAGGTGGTCGTGTTCGCGATCCGGGTGATGGACTCGATGGCCGAGTCGATCTGGAGCTGGTTGGCTTCGATCTCGGCCTGGGACATCGCGCCGGTGTTGGCGGCCTCGATGATCTTCTCGTTCATCGAGCGGAGCAGCGAGGCGACCTCGTCGAGGGAGCCCTCGGCGGTGGCGATGATGTTGGAGGCCCGCTGCGAGTTACGGATCGCCTGGCCGACGGCGCTGGTCTCGCTGCGGAGCTGTTCGGAGACGATCAGGCCGGCGGGGTCGTCCTTGCCGTGGTTGATCCGCAGACCGGTGGAAAGTCGTTCCAGCGTTTCGTTGAGCTGTTTGTACGAGTGGCCCAGGACTCTCTGGGCGGAAATGGCGGCTACGTTGGAGTTAATCCGAGCCATTGGCCATCCTCCTTGAACGGTTCGTGGCTTGCTGAAGGTCTAGTTGTGAGACGAGAGAAACGGGGGGAGCGATCACCGAGCGCGCCGCTGATTCGAGGCGGGCGGCGTGGATACCTCGGCCAGGTCGTCCGCATTGACCTCCGCAGCCTTCTGGTTTTCGCGCTGGATGGCGTCGTACACTTCCTTGCGATGGACGGCGACTTCCGCCGGTGCGACAATGCCCAGCCGGACCTTGTCGCCCCGGATATCCACGATCGTGATCTGCACGTCGTCGCCGATCATGATCGATTCGTCTCGTTGTCTTGAGAGCACCAACATCCGCGGCTCCTTCCTGGATCGTGCTTAGCGATTCGAGCGGCCCGATATCGTTCAGGCGCCTGGGCACACGCCGGCCGCCCGAGCGGCGACCGGTGGGCGCCGCGCACCCGCCGCGGGGCTGGGGCGGGTGCGCCGAGTTTGTCAAGCATCCTGACCGTGCCATTCTAATACCAACCTTCCTTGTCCGACACCACAAACGCGGCGCCGGTTTCCTAAGCCGACTTGGTGGCCGCCGGGGCGGCGACGGGCATCAGGACGTGCCGCGTGCTGTACTTTTTCTCCGAGAGGACGAACTGCCGCGCCTTCAGCGAGGTCGCCCCGATCACGATCGGGCCGAGCAGGTTCGCCGTCAGGTGGTCGCCGCACTTGTTGACGATCACCAGCACCTGGTTGTCGGCGATGTTCTGCATCTCCAGGCTCCGCAAGTCGTCCCCGCGGATCGGGATCTGGTAGTCGGCCACGAACTCGCGCGGGTCGCAGACCAGGAACGCCAGGTCGGCGTCGTCGACCGACTGCAGCCAGTAGAAGACCGGCTCGGGCGAGGTCTGGATCAGCGCGAACCGCCGCTGCCGGGGGAAGCCGAGCAGCCCGTCCTTGATCGTGATCACCTTGCTTGCGTCCACTTCCAATTCACCAAATCGCGACGTTTGAATGAGCATCCGTCGGCTCCCCTGGTTCGGCCATGTGGTTCCCGCCGCGGCGGTGCGACCTCCTTCGGTCGCCAGCCCACGTGTCCCGCACTGCGGCGGCCGGGCACTCCGGCTCCGCGCCCGCGTCCAGCGGGCGAACCTGCGTCGACGGGCCGAACCAAGACTGCCCGCCAACGCGCCCCATCCCCTGCTCCCCGTCCCCGAACCGGGCTAGCCCCCGCATCAGCGGAGGAAGTCCAGCAACGACAAGTTCAGCACCGTCGACGACGTCCGGAGGTTGGCCTCCAGGGCCGTCTGGATCTGCTGGAAGTTCACGGCCAACTCGGTGATGTCCGCATCCTGCAGGTCGCTTTTCATGATTTCCGAGGTGCTTCTGAGCGTCTCGACCCGCAGCAGGCGGTCTTCCATCGATTTCGAGCGGGCGGCCATCTGCCCGTGCTCGCCCATCATGTGCTTCATCACCCGCTCGAGCCGCTCGCCGGCGACCGTCAGGGCCTGCGTGTCGTCCTTGAGCAGCGCCTCCTGGATCTCGAGCAGCGAGGTGAACGCGCTCTCGACCCGCACCGGCGTGATCCGCTGGCCAACCAGCCGCCCGGTGCCGTCGTCCGCCACGTTGAGCCCGAGTTCGCTCAGCGGCAGCGCCGCGTTGATCGCCTCGGCCCGCAGCGTCCCGCCGCCGGCCGTGTTGTCGGTGATCAGCAGGCCGTTGCCGTTGGGATCGAAGCCGGCCGTGATTGCCCCGCCGCCGCCGGCGTTGAACGTGTCGACGACGTCCTGGAGCGTCTGGGCGCCGGAGAAGTCGAAGTCCAGCACGGTGCCGTCCCGCGTCGTGATGCGGACGTCGTCGCCGTTGCTGGGGTGGAAGCCGGTGCCGAGGTTCAGGTCGGCGAGCTTCACGTTGCCGGCGATCGTGCGGATCCCCAGGTTGGTGGCCGCCGATCCGCCGTTCTCCGCGACGTGCAGGTCGGTCCCCGACAGGGTGTTGAGGATGTCGATGCCGTTGCCGGCGGCGTTGATCTTCGCCTGGGCGCCGATGTCGGTGGCGTTGATGCGGTTGAGGACGTTCTCGATCGTGGCCGCGCCGGTGAAGTCCACCGTGCGCGTCAGGTTGCCGTTGTGGATCGTGAGGCCGTTGCTGAGGTCGATGCCGGCTCCACTGTTCAAGCTGGCGAGCTCAGTGCGGAGCGTGAGGCGCGGGTTGAGGTCGCCGCCGATGACCGGGCCGGCGGGTACGGTGGTGCGAATCCCGAGGTCGAAGGCGGTCGTGCCGCCGCCGGCCTCGAGGACGGTGATGCCCGGGGCGCCGTCGATTCGCAGGTGGTCGCCGGCGATGCTCGCGGTCAGGCCGGCCGGCATCTGGGCGTTCAGCAGGTCGATGACGTCGCCGACGCTGTCCGCGAGGCCGAGATCGATCTCGGCCTGGGCGCCGCCGTCGCTGACGACGATGCGGCCGAGGCGCGGCGCCGTGCCGTCCGTCGTCCGCAGGTCGGCGATGCGCGTGTCGGGGGTCAGGTCTGGATCGAGGTCGCGCTGGCCCGTGACGGGCGTCGCGACCGCACCGAAGAATTCCAGCCCGGAGACGGTGAAGGCGTCCTCGGAGAGGTCGGTGTCGACGATCGTCTGGCGCCGGCCTTCGTCGCCGAAGAACTGGATGCCGTTACCGACCTGGGCGAAGGGCGCTTGCTCGGTGCGGGTGCCACTGAAGAGGTAGGTGCCGAGATGCTCGCGGTTGGCGATCGAGATCATCTGGTCGGTGATCGAGGCGATCACGTTGGCGAGCGACTCGCGCTCGTCGGCGGCGATCGTGTCGCTGGCGGCCTCGATCGTCACCCGCTGCGCCTCGCGCATCAGGTCCATCGCGTCGTTCATCGCGGTTTCGGCCGCCAGCACCGTCGAGTCGGCGGTCTGGAGGTTCTTCTGGACCTGGTTGAGTCGGTCGAGCTGGCGGTCGAGGACGTTGACGGCGGCCGCCCCGCCGGGGTCCTCGCTGGGCGTGAGGAACTTGAGCCCGGTGGAGAGCTGCGTCTGCGTCTTGAAGAGGTCCATCTGCCGCGCGCTGAGCGTGTTCAGCATCTGAAAGGACTTCAGGTGCTGGCTGACGCGGGCGACATTGACCGGGACGATGCTCATTGCGACTCTCGGGTCAGGTCCTTAGCGCACAAGGGCCAGGAGTTCCTGGCTCAACTGTTCCACCACGTTCAGGTAACGGCTCGCGCCCTGGAAGGCGCGCTGGTAAACGGTCATGTCGAGGACTTCCTCGTCGAGGCTCACGCCGCTGATCGCCTCGCGCTGTGCGACCAGGCTCGAGTGCACCGCGTCGGCGGCGTCGTAGGCCGAGCGCGCGGCCGCGGTGTGGACGGCCAGCGTGCTGATCATGCGGTCGTGAAACTCGCCGGGGGTGAAGCCGCTGAGGAGGCTGCTGCTCGCGTCGGCCAGCTTCGAGAGCAGGCCGGCGTTGCCGCCGTCGCCGCGCTCGCCGGTTGCGGAAGCCGCGATCAGGCTCGGGTTGGCGACGATGTCAGCGTGCAGGGCGATGTTGCCGGCGTGCGTGCCGGTGAAGAACGCGTTGACGCCCAGCGACCCGAGCAGGTTCGAGGAGTCGTTGCTGAACCAGAACTCGTAATCCTCGGACGCCTCGATCTGCAGTCGGTTGTCCGGCAGGACCGTCGCGGTGATCGGGTTCTGGCCGTCGACGCTGATCGCGCTCAGGGCGGCGGCCACGTCGTCGAGCGACGTGTCCGGCCCGCCGACGCCGTCGAGGTCGACCTTGACGAGGTGGGTGGTTTCCTGGCCGCTGCTGTCGCGGACCTTGACCTCGAAGCTGCCGTGCTGGAGCGGGTATTCGGTTGCGGCCGCAGCGCTGTTGAGGGCGGCCGCCGAGTCGCCGACGCCGAAGACGCTGGTGACGCTGGTGCGCCCGACCAGCCCGCGGCCGGTGGCGTGCTCGACGTTGACCTCGTAGATCAGGCTGCGGGCGAGGTCGTCGAGCTGCTCGATCTGCTTGACGACGTGCTCGTCGCGGGTGTTGACGATGCCGGCCAGCTTGCCGTCGCGGAAGGTGACCGGGCCGTTGTCGTCGGCGAAGACGACGGTGGTGCGCTCGAAGCCGTTCTCCTGCCGCCGCTCGACCTCGAGGCCGCGCGACTGGTCGAACTGGACCAGCGGGTCACTGCCGATGTAGACGTCGACGATGCCGTTCTCGTGCTGGCGGACGTTGATATCGGCCAGCTCGGAAAGGTCTTTGAGCAGCGTGTCGCGGCGGTCACGGAGGGCGCCGGCGACGGTCTGCTTGTCGGCTTCCTGGAAGGTGATCGTCTGGTTGAGCGAGGCGATCTCGGATGCGATTTCCGACGCCTGGCGGGCGCTCGCCTCGGCCGCGTCGTTCATCTGATCGACCTGCTTGATCAGCTCGGTGCGGTGGCGGGTGATCGTGTCGATCAGGCGCTGGGCGTCGGCGATCACGATGTTGCGGGCGCCGCTGTCTTCCGGCGTGGTCTGCAGGGCGCCGAAGCTGCCGTAGAGGTCGCCGAGCGCCGTGGAGAGGTCCTGATCGGTCAGCTCGGCGTAGATCGTTTCAACTTGGGTGAGGTAGGCCTGCTGGAGCTCGGCGGCCGACATCGTGCTCAGCGAGTTCCGCAGGCGGTCTTCGAGCGCGACGTCGAAGTGGCGCTGGAGGTGCGACATCGTGACGCCGGCGCCGGCCGCAAAACCCAGGGCGCCGTGCCCGCCGGCGAGGGCGGAGAGGTGGGCCGACTGGCGGGTGTAGTTCGGGTTCCCGACGTTGGCGATGTTTTGGCCGGTGACGGCGAGCGCGGCTTGATAGGCCGAGATCGCGCTGCGACCAATCTGGAATGAGGATCCGAGTATTGCCATCGTTCTAACCCAGGGCGTCCACGATCATGCGGTTGCCGGTCGGGTGTCGCTTGCCTTGCGGGCCGTAGCCTTCCATGGACTCCGCGGGTGCCAGCACGGCGCTGAACACACTCTGGACGTGATTGTGCAACTCCTGTGCCACCAACGCCGCGACGCGGTTTTTTTCCTGGAGTTGGTGGGCCAACGCCTGCAAACCGCTGATTTTGGCACGGATCTGGCTTCGAACGGGCTCGCGCAGGTCGGCCACCAGCTCGGACAGCGGCTGCGCGTGCGGGTCGGTCACGTGCAGATGCTGCGCCAGCCGCGCAACCGCCGCCCGTCGTTCCTGCTCGGCCCGCTGCACCTTCTGCAACGCCTGGTGCTCGCGCTGCGTCACCTCGTTGAGGGCGTTGGTGTCGGCCGTCCGCATCGCCTGGAGTTTGTCGAGGGCGGCCTGCAGGAGGGTCTGGAGGTGACCGTGGAGGCGGCCGAGCGTGGCCAGCAGGACCTCGGGCGGCTCGGCGCCGGCGACAGGCGGGCGGTAACTCAGCGGCGGGGCTTGCTCAGCCATGCACAGAATCCTTGGTGGCGGTCGGTGTGGTCACGGGCGGGCGGGCCTGCTGGGCGACGTTCCAGTCGACCTGGAGCCCGCCGAGGTGGGGTGCGAAGTACTGCTGGAACTGGCGCCCCATCTTCGGGACGGTCGCGCGGGCGGCCGCGTCGGCCAGCCGCTCGTCGAGGCGCTCGCCGAAGATCTCCTCGGTGCGGCCGCCGTGGAAGCGTTCGTCGCCGAAGGGCTGTTGGCGGAGTTCGGCGAGGAGGGGCTTGAACGCGACCTCTGAGACGAGCTGGGTGGCCGCCTCCTTGGCTTGGGCGGCGGTCAGCGGGGTGCCCTTTTGGACGGCCCGCTGCAGGCCGGCGAGCCCGCCGCTGACGCCCGGGGTCCGGGCGAGGCGGGTCTGCTGCGGGTTGAGGGCGTTCAGGGCGTCCATGGGGCGTTACTCCGTGTAGATCACTTCCGCCTGGAGCGTGCCGAGCTGGTCGAGCTGCTCGACGACCTGGACGGTTTGCTCGGGGGTGAGCTGGAGCTGCTGGAGCGAGGTCAGCAGCTGCTGGAACTCGACGCTGTCGGGGGGCTCGGTGCTGACGCCGGAGACGCTGTTGCGGGCCTGTTCGGCGTTGCCGACGGCGATCGTGCCGCCGCCCGGAACCGTGACGACCGAGGGGCGGATCGTGACGGCGCCGGTCAGCGTGATGTTGCTGGTGGTCTTGTTGATGACGACCCGCGCGCCCTGCTTGGGCAGCAGGAAGAGCGGCGTCTCCAGCACGCGGCTGATGAAGCTGGCGGGGTTGGTCAATTCGTAGCTGGGGATGTGGACGCGGACCGTCTTGGGGCCGAGGGCCTGCGCGATGTTCTCGCGGACGACGACCTGGCCGGCGGCGTTGCGCTCGTAGAGCCCGCCGACCGAGGGGTCCTCGAGCTCCTGGTTGATCGCCCGGGCCATCATCTGGGCCATCGGAAAGCCGGCCTTGTTGTTGTCGATGACCAGCGTGATCGCCTGGTCGCGGATGAACGAGTGGAAGTAGTCGGCCTCCATCACCGCGCCCCGGCGGACCACGCCACGGGAGGGGCTGGCGGGATTGTTGAGCTCGATGCGCCCACCGGCGAGCGCCCAGATCTGCGACAGTGCGGGCGGGGCGTCGGCCGGCAGGGGTGAGTATTGCAGCGGCGTGACGAGCAGTTGGCCGCCGGCGAGGCTCTTGGCGCTGAGGGCGGAGACGACGACGTCGAGCCGTTCGCCCGAGCGCCAGCCGTGGCGCGGCGTTTCGACCTCGACGGTGACGATGGCGGTGTTCTCGGCCGCCTCGAGCTCGCGGAGGTCGCCGACGTACTGGCCGTAGCGGCGGTGCAGGCTGAAGAGGGCCCGCATCGTGGGCAGGTTGTAGTTCGCGTCGCCGGTGCCGTTGAGGCCGATGACGAGCCCGAAGCCGACGAGCCGGTTGACGTGCTCGCCCTGGAGGTGGGCGACGTCTTGGATCAGCGTCTCGGCGGCGGCCAGCTTGACGCCGGCCGACGCGACGGCCGCAAGGGCCAGGCAACGAATCATGAACGCGGAACGCAGCATCGCGGACATCCTTGTCAGCGGACCTAGAGCGGGCGGATCAGGTCAAAGAGCCGCATCAGCCAGCCGCGGCGGGCGCCGTCGCGGACGGGGCCGGTGTTGGACGTCACGATCTCGACGTCGGCCATCTGTGTGCTGAGCACGGTGTTGGTGGCGGTGACGTCCTCGGTGCGGCACTTGCCGATGAGGGTCGTGACCTGCTCGTCCTCGTCGACCTTGATCCGCTTCTTGGCCTCGACGATGAGAACGTTGTTGGGCTTGATGTCGACTACGCGGGCGCTGATGCGCAGGGTCAGCGAGTCCTCGCGCTCCGACTCGCCGGTACCCTCGTACTCGTTGCTGAAGTTGAAGTCGACGCCGGGCGTGCCTTCCGAGAAGTTCTGCGGGACCAGGTTGTTGTCACCGTTGAGGCGGATCCACTTGTTCAGCGCCGACTCGAGCGTCCACTCCTTCTCTTGCTTCAGGTCCGCTTCGCTGCTGCTCTCGCGGATCTCGCGGACGATGATCGTGACAATGTCGCCGATCTGGAACTCGCGCGGCTCCGGCGGCGCGACCGCGTAGGGCGACCGCGTGTGGATCGTCGGGTTGTCGACCGGCGCGGGGTCGCGGAGCGTTTCCCGCGGCCGCTGGCTGGCGGTCGCCCCGGTCAGCGGGATGACGCGCTGACCGGGCGTGGGCTCAGTCGCGGTTTCGCTTTGCTGTGTCGCGGCGGCGCCCTGGCCGCTGAGCATCGAGTTGTTCTGGGCTGCACTGACGGCCGCGCCGAGCGCGGCGATCAGGATGACAACGAACCAACGACTGGCGTGCGAGTGCATCGCGTGTCCTTTCCGGAACCCCTAGTGACTGACCATGCGGACGGTGCCGATCCCCGTGACGACGCCGCGGATCTCGCGGTAGTTCTCGCGCCGGTCGCCGATGCGGACGCGGATCGTTTCGCCGAACGTGCCGGCGTCGAGCGCGTAGCCCGACAATCGCGTCTCGATGCCGTGGTTGCCGCCGATGACGTGCACCGGCCGGGAGCGTCGCACGAGGTCGACCGGCTTGAGATCGCCGGCGTGGATCATCGCGCCCGCGGGCACGTACTGGCCGACCTGCTGGCCGACCGCGGCGCCGACGGTGTCGAGGCCGACCGCGCCCAGGCTGTCGAAGACGCGCTTCTCGCGCTCGAGGTCCTCGGGCTTGACGAAGCCACCGATGTTGAGCGGCGCCCGGGCGACGAGGACTTCCTTGACGAGCTGGACCCGCACGAAGATCGGGACG
>CAZCKC010000021.1:0-19514 GCA_964499235.1 uncultured Planctomycetales bacterium
GGGGGTTTCTTTGACGGCGTCGGCTCATTGCTGGTGAGTATAACGGCCAGGCGGCGGTCGGCGCTCCGCCGGATTGACGGCGTCCGGCGGGCTATCTACGGTGTAGTGCTTAACGCGGTCACTCGCAGCGGGAGCCAGTCATCTGGGCACGGAGCCACGTCCTGTTGAAGCGGTATCGGCTGGCCGAGCCAGGCGAGCGGGCGGCGTTGCTGGCCGCCGAGCTCGAGCGGCAGCCGGGCTGCGCCCTGTCGCGGTACCTGCTGGCGTGCCACTGCTTCGACGACGACGCGCCGGCGCTGGCGGTGCGGCACCTGATGGTGGCCCATCACCGCGAGCCGCAGTACCAGTCGGCCGCCCTGCTGGTGTTTGCCGGGCTGGCGTGGAGCGAGCGACCCGACGCCCCGCTGCTGACGATCGTGCTGGACACGTGGGAGGAGTTCCGGCGGCCGCGGTTTGACGAGCGGCCCCGCGAGCGGGCGTTGCTCGACGCATTCGGCCAGCCGTTCCCGCGCAGCCCGGCGGACTGGCCGCTGGCGGCGAAGCTGTGGCGGCTGCCGATCCAAACCCTGCGGGACCAGGTCCGCGACGCGTTGGCGGCCCGCCCGGGCGAGCGGCTCCAGCTGCTGACGCAGGCCACCTGAGGCGGGAGATGCGGGCATGATGCTCTCGGTCGTGATTCCGGTCTACAACGAGCGCGAGACGCTGCGGACGCTGATCACCCGCGTGCTCGACTCACCGATCGAGCTGGACCTCGAGCTCGTGCTGGTCGACGACTGCTCCACCGATGGCGCGCGTGATCTCTATCCCGAGATCGAGCGGGACTTTGCCGACTTCAACCTGCGGATCTTCCAGCACGATGTGAACCAGGGCAAAGGCGCGGCCGTGCGGACGGGCTTTCAGCACGTCACCGGCGATTTCGTGGTGATCCAGGATGCCGACCTCGAGTACGACCCGAACGACTACCCGAAGCTGCTCAAGCCGCTGCTGGACGGGCGGGCGGACGCGGTATACGGCTCGCGGTTCGTCGGCGGCGACGAACACCGCGTGCTGTACTTTTGGCACTACCTCGGCAACAAGTTCCTCACGCTGGTCAGCAACGCGTTCACCAACCTGAACCTGACCGACATGGAGACCTGCTACAAATGCTTCAAGCGCGAGGTCATCCAGGGGATCACGATCAAGAGCAACCGCTTCGGGATCGAGCCGGAGATCACCGCCAAGGTGGCCCGCGGCAAGTGGCGGATCTACGAGGTGGGCATCAGCTATTCCGGCCGCTCGTATGAAGAGGGCAAGAAGATCACGTGGCGGGACGGTGTGCGGGCGCTGTACTCGATCCTGAAGTTCGCGCTTCGGAACTAGCCGCGGGCTTGCCTCTCAGCGTTGCCGCGGCCTGCCGGCCGACACGGAGCGTCACCCCCGCCAGCAGGATCAGCATGACCAGGTGCACGCCGTACGTCCGGGCGTAGTCCGACAACCACGCCAGCTGTCCCAGGACCCAGAGCAGCACCCCGATCCGCGCGAGGCCGCGCCCCGGCACGGCGTCGTACTCGACCGCCCGCCGCGCCAGCAGGATCAGTGCCGGGAGCGCCCACACCAAGTAGTACTGCCGCAACAGCGGCGCGAAGATCAGCATCGCCAGGCTGACGGCCGCGAACTCGGTCAGGTGCTCTGGCGGTGAGAGCGCCCCCCACCGCCGCCGGGTTGCCCACGCCCCGGCCGCCAGCAGGACCAGGGCGATCCCGCCGGCCAGCGCCGTCACCGTCCCGGCCGAGAGCTGCGCGACCTGCCGCGGCGCCGGCGCGGGAAAATCGGCCTGCAGGCTGCGGCGCAGGACGTCGCCCAGAGACTGGTTGCGATGGTCGGTGAAGTGTCCCCGCAGCCCCTGCTCGGCCAGCCCCTGCTTCGCGACGCCCGCGACATTGTCGTTGAACCAGCGGACGTGGTAGCGCCACGCGTCCTGCGGCCCGAAGGCGATCGCCGGTGGCAGCGCGATCAGCAGAACGCTCGCGATCGCGAACGCCGCCGCCGCCCGCCACTGCCGCTTCAGCACCAGCCACGGCAGGAACACGGCGGGAAGCAGCTTGACGACCGCCGCCCCCGCGAAGCACACCCCCGCACTCGCCGCGTGGCGCTGCTGCGTCAGCGTGATGCCCGCGACCACCGCCGCCAGCACGATGAAGCTGAGCTGGTTGAACTTGGCCGCTTCGAAGATCGCCGGCAGCGCGATCACGACCGCGACCACGAACCCGATCGCCGGCGGCGCGCGGTGATCCGGGAAGCGGAACCACCGCCACAACAGCGCGAGCGCGAGGCCGAACGACGCCACCTGGAGCACGCTCCAGACCAGTGCCGCCGTATGCACGCTGCCGCCCAGGACCACGGCCGCCGCCAGCCGGGCTGTCGGCAGGTAGAACGGCAGCCCCGGCCGCAGCTTCGGGTCGACCGCGGCCGGATCCTGGTCGAGGTCCCCGTGCGCCCAGATGTACTGCGCTTCGAGGTAAAAATGGCTGAAATCGAAGACCACCCGCCGCGCGCGGTCAAACGTCACGATCGCCACCAGCGTCAGGACGGCGGCGATCGTCGCGACGGCGACCCAGCGCTCGCGGCGGTGATCCGACATGGCGGCATGGTGACGGCCGCTTCCGCACCGGTCAACGCGACGCCAGCGGTCTCATTGGGCAGATCCCGCAGCGCCGGTTACCATCGCCGCGCCGTTCGCAAAGGAGGCGCGTGATGCGGATCAAGCCGTGGCTCCAGTGGCCGCGGGGCTGGCAGGTGCTGTCGGTGGCCCTCGCGGGTTACGCGCTCGCGATGGCGGTGGTGGTGGTCGTGCGGGCCGCGGACGTGCCGCCGGATGCTGTCGATTACGACGAGGTTCGCGCCGAAACCACGCTGGACTTCCGCGACTACTGGTTCACCGCCCGCACCCTCCAGCGGACCGGCCAGGTGACGACCGACTACGGCGTGCACAACTACGTCCCCTTCTTCACGATCCTCATGCTGCCGCTGAGCTTCCTGCCGCTGGTCGTGGCGGCGCCGCTCTTCGTCATCGGCTCGCTGGGGCTGCTGTTCGCCGCCCTGCTGCTGGCCGACTTCATGCTGAACCAGGAGATCAGCCCGCAGCCGCGTCCGGCGTTGCTCGTGACGCTGGGGCTGCTGCTGCCGTACCTCACCTCGGCTGCGGTCCTCGGCGCCGTCGACTTGCTGCTGGTGGGCCTCATCCTGCTGACGTGGATCCTCTTTGAGCAACGCCAGGAGTGGGCGGCCGGCGTGCTGCTCGGCCTCGCGGCGTTGATCAAGGTCGTCCCGCTCGTGCTGCTGGGCGTCTTCGTGCTCCAGCGCCGCTGGCGGGTCGTGGGTGGCAGCGCTGCGACGCTCGTCTTCGGGCTCGTGCTGATCCCCTGCGTCGTCCTGGGTTGGGAGCAGACCCGCGACGAGTACACCCGCTACTACGAGGAAGCCGTCCAGGAGCACTCCGCCCGCGCCACGCTGACGGCCGACGAGCCCCGCAAGGCCAAGTACTCGAACAACGCCCTGCCGATCGTCCTGCGCCGCCTGCTGACACCGACCGATGGCGATCCCCAGGAAGAGGAGGATCACCCGGGCCTCTTCGTCAACATCGCCAACCTTAATCCCACGCTGGTTTTTTGGCTGTACGTCGTGCTGGTCGGCGGCGGAATCGCAATCACCGCCGGCCTGAGCTGGCCCCGCCCCGACCGTTGGCCACCCGTGTTCGCGCACGAGATCCAACGGCTGCGGCTGCAGTTTGGCCTCTGGTGCCTGCTGGCATTGTGGCTGACGCCGCTGTTGTGGACCCGGTACCTGCTGTTGGCGGCGTGGCCGTTGCTGGTGGTCGCCCACTGGACGGAGCGGGCCGAGCGGCGCAGCGAGCGGGCCTATCGGGGGGGCCAAGTGGCGCTGGTGGGCTGGCTAGTGTGTGCGGCGCTGCTGGTCTCACCGGCCGCCCGGGCAGCGGGCGCCCAACTCGCCGCGGTCGTGGTCCTCGGGATGGCGGTCGCCTGGCTGCTTGCACGCCGCCGGCCCGCCTCCGACACTACCGCCACCACATCGTAGCGTTATGAGCCGCCGCTGTTCGGAGCCCACCATGAGCGAGTTCCCCCAGGCTACAACCAATCGGTACGCCGGTCCGCCCAAGGTCGAAAGGAACGCCCTCGGCTTGGCCGGTTTCATCACGTCGCTCGTCGGACTGCTCGGTGGCTGCGTGAGCCCAATCTCGTTTTTGCTGAGCCTGTTCGCGCTCGGCAAGCGGCCGCGCGGGTTCGCGATTGCCGGGCTGGTCCTGAGCCTCGTCGGGCTGTTGCAACTCACCTTCTTCGTGGTGTTGGCCAGTTGGGGGTGGAATGTTATTTCGCGCTACCCCGTTGAAACTTGGGGCGCCCGGTTTCAGTTGCTGGCCACCGGCACGGTAATCGAGGAACAGGTGCAGGCCGGCGCGGCGCTGCCGACGGCCGAGACCTGGCCGGAATTCGCCCGGCAGCGCGGCCTGCCGCCCGAGGGACCGGCCGGTCATCCGATCGAGTTCAAGCGGGTCGACGATGGCTATCAGCTCCGGGCGGCCGGTCTCGACGGCAAGCACAACACTGCCGACGACATCGTTTTCCGAAACGGCCGGTTCGTGGACGGCGCTGCAGCCGAGGGCGCCGCACCGAACCCGCCGGCGGAGGAGACCCCTGAGCGCGCCACGGACGAGCCCGCCGGAGATCGTCCAGAGCCGACTGCTTACTAGCCGGGCGGCCGGATCAGCCGTTTTCGCTCGGCGTCGCCGGCGTTTGTTGGTCGTCTTGCGCGGCGCGGGTTCGCGGCCGCGCTGCCTCACCGCGGACCTCTTCCGCCGGGCCGAGCGAGATGACGATGTCGCCCGCGCGCGGCCGCAGGTCGAAGTCCGCGGTCACGACGACCAGTTCGCCGCTGGCGCGCTTGATGAACATCGGCGTCATGCTGACGCCGTAGCGCTCGAGGAAGTCGGCGTACGAGAAGGACTCGGTCAGCCGGGTGCTGCGAAAGACGGCGCCCTTCACGAAGCGTTCGTTGATCACGCTGAAAGTCAGGGTGTCGTTGACCAAGGTACGGCCGTGCATCTCGGTCGAGGTGGATGCCTCGGCCCCCTTGCGCTTGCGGGTCGGCGCGACCTGGAAGACGCCGGAACTTTCGAACACGCTCTCAAAACGCTGGACCGACAGCGCGTTGACCTCGTCGTTCGGCGTGACCGCGAGCAAGCGTCCGAGCCCCTGGAAGTCGAGCTCTTCCTCGAGGAAGTCCGACAACACGTTGCCCTCATTAGCCGGCAGGCCCGCCATTCGCGCGGCCGTGATATTGGCGCGGCTGCTGTCGACCATCAGCACCGGCACCTTGTTCTGCTGAAGGACCTCCGCGAGGGCCCGCGCCCACGCGTGGGCCCCGACGAAGAGGACGCCCTGCGGGTTGGGATCGGCCACGCCCAGCCGGCGCGCCAGCGGCGCGGCGGTCAGCCCGTACGTCGCCACCGTTCCGATGATCATCAGGAAGGTCAGCGGCACGAGCAGCTCGGCGCCGGTGGCGTCGATACCCTCGTGCTCGAGCTGCAGCGCGAAGACGGCGGACACCGCGGCAGCCACAATTCCGCGGGGCGCCAGCCACGCCAGCAGGAGGCGCTCCTTAAACGACAGGGAAGTACCGATTGTCGAGGCGAAGACCGCCGCCGGCCGGACGACCAGGATCATCACCGCGACGAAGATGAAGCTCTCGGGCCCGAGGCGGAAGATGTCCTCCGGGCTCAGCCGGGCGGCGAGCAGGATGAAGAGCGTCGAGATCAGCAGCACGCGGAGGTGCTCCTTGAACTCGATGATGTGGCGGATATTGGCCAGCCGCTGGTTGGCCAGCGTGACGCCCATCACGGTGACGGCGAAGAGGCCGGACTCGTGCTGGATCTTGTTGGAAAGCACGAAGACGAGGATCACGAGCGTGAGCGAGAAGGCATTGTGCAAGAAGTCAGGAACCCAGTGGCGCTGGAAGAACAGCGCGATCAGCAAGCCGGCCGCGATGCCCATGCCGCCGCTGAGGATGACGGTCTTGGCCACGCCGAGTATGGCGGTCTGCGTGGCTTCCTGGGCGCCTGCCGTCAGCAGGGCCTCGAAGACGAGCACTGCCAGCAGCGCCCCAACGGGGTCGTTGATGATGCCCTCCCACTTGATCACCGAGCCGATCTGCCCGCGCGGGCGGAGGTAGCGCAGCATCGGGATGATCACGGTCGGACCGCTGACGGTCAGGACGGCCGCCAACAACAGCGCGATTTGCCAGCTCAGCCCGGCGATCATGACCCCGGCGACCGCCCCGAGCAGCCACGTGACGATGACGCCGATCGTCACGAGGTTCCGAACGACCGACCGGACGCCCTTGATCTCGCGCAGCTTCAGGCTCAGGCCGCCCTCGTACAGGATCAGCCCGACGGCCAGTGACACAAACGCGAGCAGGAACCGGTTGCCGGCGCCGGCCTCGGTCTCGCCGCCGAAGATCTCGTCGGGCTGGAGCAGGGGCTGGGGCTGGCCCGCGTCGTCCTGGTTCACCATGCCCCAGAGCGGGCCGACGGTGAAGCCGAAGAGCAGCAGCAGCAGGATTGATGGCAGGTTAAAGCGCCACGCCAGCCACTGGGCGACCATACCGAGACCCAGGATGATGGCGATGCCGAGGAGCGTGCTCAATCAGGTTCCTTCGTGTCGCCGCCCCACGCCGCGGTGGTGGGTGCGAATGAGATCCGAAGCGTCGTCAAACAGCTCATGACCGGCAGGCGCGGCGGTTGTGTCCCAGGCGGCCACCGGGGTTACTGCTCAGGATAGAAGTGCTCCCGGGCAAAAGCGAGTTGGCGGCGAATCTTTGGCTGGTCGGCGTCGAGCGCCAGGGATCGCGCCCACGCGGTGAGCGCCCGGTCGCCGGCCGCCGGCTCGCCGGAGCGCCGGTGGCGTTGCCACGCGATTGCTGCCGCCTGGTTGAGGGCCGGCACGTGGTTGGGCGTTGTGTCGAGGACCGCTTGGACGATTGCCTCGGCCGCCGCCCAGTCGCCGTCGGCGGCCGTGAGCTCGGCCCGCAGCAGCGCTCCGCCGACGTCGAGCTGCGCGTGCTGCGCCAGCCAGTCGAGGTCAGCACGGGCGGTGGCGGCGTCGCCGAGCTGCGCCCCAACACGGGCGCGGCCGGCACGGGCCGCGACGTTGTCGGGATTTTCTTCGACCAGTTGCGACCAATGGGCCCAGGCGGCGCGGAGGTGGCCGGCGTGCTCCGCCACCGAGGCGGCGAGCGCGCGGGCGCTGCGGTCGGTGGGCCATCGCTGGAGGTGCTGCGCGAGCGTGTCGCGGGCGGCGAGGTAGAGGCGTTGGGCGACCTGGGCCTCGGCGAGGGCACGGGAGACTTCGGGATCGTCGGGCTGACGGGCGTGGAGCCGGGACAGGTAGTCTGCCGCGGCGGGCCAGCGTTGCTCTGCCTGCGCCAGGGCGGCGGCGGCGCGCAAAGCGGCGGTGTGCCCGGGGTCGGCGGCGAGGGTGGTCTCGATCCGCTGCCAGCGGGCGGCCTGTTTGTCGGCGTGGCGCTCACCGGCCCAGCGGATCTTGGTGGGGCGTTGCGGTTGCGGTGCTGGCGCGGGCTGGGTGGTCACGCGCGGTGACGCGTCAGGAGCCGGCGGTGGCGGCGTTGCTCCGGGGGCTGGTCGCGCCGGCTGGGGCGCTGCGGCCGGTTGGGGTTCGGCGGGCTTTGGCAACAGGGGCCGCGTCCAGCTTTGCGTCACTGGTTCCGGCGGCGCGGGCTCGAACCCGGCCAGGAGCTGCCAGATGAGGCTCGCGGCGAGCACGGCACAGACGAGGATAAAGGGCAAAATCAGCTTCATGTGAACGTTTGCTGCGGTTCCCTGTCTTGTTAGTCAGGCCACGTGGAGCGCGTCGACGACGTCGGTGCGGGCGGCGCGGCGGGCCGGTACGAGCGCGGCGACCAGGCATAATGCTAGCGTGAACACGATCGCCCCGGCGAGGAAGCCCCACGGCAGCGTCACGTCGATGGCGAAGCCCCACATCTGCTGCGTCAACTGCGCGGTGTTGAATGCCAAGTGCACGCCCAGCGCGACGCCCATCAGGCTGCCGAGCAACCCGAGCACCAGGGCCTCGCCGACGACCAGCCGCAGGATCAGGCCGCGGGTCGCGCCGACCGCCCGCAACATGGCGAGCTGCTTGGCGCGCGCGGTCACGTTGGCGGTCATCAGGTTGGCGACGCCGAGGGCCGCGACGATCAACGCCACGGCGGGCACCGCCGCGATCAGGCGGGTGACCTCGGAGACCTCGCGGTCGATTGCGGCCTTCAGCTCGGCGGCCGTGCCGCTGTAGGCCCGCGGGGCACCGAGCTCGCGCTTGATCGCTCGCAGCGTCGCGTGCGTCTGATCGGTTTCCCACGCCAGGTCACCGGGCATGTCGCCGACCCCGCCGGCGGCGTGTTCAGGCTGCCAGTCGGGCGGCGGCGGCGGGAAGTCGAAGTTGAACAGCACGAGCTTGCGGCCTCGGACGTCGAACAGCCGCTTCATGTCTTCGTTCGTGCCGAGGACGGAGCCGCTTGCGACCACGCGCATTTCGGTGTTCGCCTGGAAGAAGCCGGCGGCGATGTCCAGCGCCGGTGACGACACCACCGCGGCGATCCGGAACAGGTGCACTTCGTTCCCGAAGTAGACCTTGATCTCGTCGCCGACGGACTTGTTGCGTGAGCGGGCGAAGTCCTCGGCCACCACGACGTGCCGGCCTTGGCGAAGCTTGGCGATCGCGTCGGCCCGCTCGCCGTCGATGAACTCGACCCGCACGAGGTCGAAGAACGTGTCGGGGTCGCAGCCGAGAAACCACGTGACCGATGCGAAGACCTGGGCCATGAACAGCGGCTTCTCCTCGACGTGGACGTTGACGGCGTTGCACGCCGCGAAGCTCTCGACCCCGGGAACGCGACTGACGATCGCTTCGACGTCGTCCTGTCGCGCGCGCATCTGGTCGAAGCTCCAGATGTACGCGGCCGGGAACTGGCTCGGGAACTGCCAGACGCGTTGAAAGCTCTGGCTGAACGTGACCAGCCCGACGATCAGCGACAGCCCGACCATCAGGCCGCAGACGATCCCCGTCGAGCGCCAGACCGCGTGTCCCACCTGATCCTGCAACAGCCGGCCCCGCACCGCCAGCAGCCACGCGGCGACGTACACCATCAGCGAGCCGACCAGCCAGATCACCAGCGGCGTGATCATGGCGTACGCGAGGTAGAGCAGCGCGATCGCGGCGCTGGCCGGCCGGACAAACCACGGCGACCGCCGGGCGTACTCGTTCAGGATCGTCACCTGGACCACGACGAACACGACCGCGAGCGCGGCCGCCAGCACGATTGGCCACCGCGGAGCCCGGCGGGCCCGGGGATGGGCCGCTTCGAGCGGGCTCACGCGCACCGCCGCCAGCATGGGCAGGACCGCGGCGACGGCCGTCGTTGCCAGCCCGCCGGCGACCGCCAGGCCGATGCCGTTGAGGCTCACGGCGAAATCGCCGCCGTAATCGGGCGCGATCCAGCCGTTGCCGAGCGCGAGGAGCAAGCCAAGCGGGATCCCGAGCACGATGCCCAGTATGCCCAGCGGCAGCACCTCGATCAGCGTCATCCACGCGAGCTGCAGCCGCGTGAAGCCGACACACCGCAGCAGGCCGAGCTGCTGCACCCGCTCGATCATGCCCATGCTGAGCGTGCTGAGCACGATGAAGAGCGCCGTGAGCAACCCGACGAAGCTCAGCAGCCCGAGAATCGTCCCCTGCTGCTGCTGGGCGTGCTCGATCTGCCGCATCCGGTCCGAGGCGTCGCGCACATGGGCGGCACCCGCGAAAGGGGTCCGCTTCACCACGCCGGCCGCCAAGGCTCGTACCTGGCGCGTCTGCTCGGGGGACGGGTCCGCAAGCACCAGGTCGACCGACGTGAGCCGCCCCTGTTGCCCCTCGATCGCCTGGAGCGTCTCGAGCGGCAGCAGGACGAGCCCCTTCTGCAGCCGCCCTGCCCGCCGGCGTTCCATTAGCCCGACGATCTCGAGCTCGAAAGGCTCGGTCCGCGACGAGCCCCAGAGCCGTAGCGTGCCACCAACCTCCACGCCCGCCTGTTCGGCGATCGAGCGCTCGACGACTGCGACCCACTCTTCGTCCGGCGTGAACAGCCGCCCGTTGCCCGGCAGAATCCGCCACGCGCGAACGTGCTGGTCGCGATCACGATCGATTCCATAGGCGTCGAGCGGGACCGTGAGCCTTCGGCCACCGACGGTGACCGACGCGCCGCCATCTTCCGGCACGAACTGCCCCTGGATCCGGCGGACAAGCATCGGGGCGGCGTGGGCGACCGCTTCGATCTCGCTAAGCGGCTCGATGAGACGGTCGGAGATCGTCCCATACTTGCCAAGCGGCGACTGCACGTTGACGTGGCTGTTACCGACATAGCCGGCCGCCCACTCGGTGACGGCCAGGCGGATCGACTCGAACGAGGCCGTCACCCAGACGACCAGCGCGGTCCCGATCGCCAGCGCGGCGACGGCGCCGGCCGACCGGATCGGCCTAGCCAGCCAATTCTTGGTAACGAGTTGCGACCAGTGTCGCATCGTCCGGTCCTTCGGGGTTGAATTCGCCCACCACCCGCCCATCCTTGAGCACCACCACGCGGTGGGCGAAGGCCGCACCGGGAGCTTCGTGCGTCACCATGACGATCGTACGCTGCTGCTCGGCCGCAATGACGCGCAGCAGCTGCCAGATTTCGTGCGACTGCTTGGAGTCGAGGTTGCCGGTCGGCTCGTCGGCGAGCACGATCGCGGGCTCGTTGGAGAGCGCGCGGGCGATCGCGACGCGTTGCTGCTCGCCGCCCGAGAGCGCATCCGGGCGGTGGTCGGCGCGGGCCTGGAGGTGAACTGTCGCCAGTAGCTGATCGAGCTGGGTGTCCATGCCCCGGATGTTGCGGCCATCAACCAACCACGGCAGCGCGATATTCTCTCGCGCGGTCAGCGTCGGGAGCAGGTTGAACTCCTGGAAGATCACGCCCATCCGGCGCCGGCGAAAGAGCGTCCGCTGGCGGTCGGAGAGCTGGGCGAGGTCGGTGTCCTCGATCTGGATCGAGCCGTCGCTCGGAGCGGTAAGTCCGCCAATCAGGTGCAGCAGCGTGCTCTTACCCGACCCGCTCGCCCCCATGATCGCGACAAACTCGCCCCGCCGGACTGACAGGTTCACACCGTCCAGCGCGACCACCCGGTGGCCGGGTGCTTCGTAAAACTTCGCCACGTCGCGGACCACGAGAACGAGTCGCGAGGTGTCGGCAGCGGGGGATGGTTCAGCACTCATCACGCGGCGAAGTGTAGGCCGGGCGCGAAACCGCCACAACGCGTGCACGCCGCGCGAAAGCCGCTATATTGCGAGCGGGGCGGCGACAGCCCCCGAGGACCACTGAAGCTTTGATGATGGGAGACGATCGGTTGGCCGACGGCGTGATTTTTGACATGGACGGCGTTTTGGTGGCTTCCGGCCGCGCGCACGCAGAGAGCTGGCGGATCGCCGCCCGGCGTTCCGGCAAGGAGGTCTCCTCCGACCTCTTCTCCCGCGTCTTCGGCATGCGAAGTGCGGAGATCATCAAGATCATCTGGGGCGATGACCTGAGCCCCGAGGACATCAAGCACCACGACGACGTGAAGGAAGACGCCTACCGCGACCTGATCCGGGGAATGGTGCCCCTGACCGTCGGCGTCCGCGAGTGCCTGACCAGCCTCCAGCAGGCCGGCTTCAAGCTCGCCGTGGGAACCTCAGGCCCCCCAGAGAACCTCGAGCTGGTTCTGGCCGAAGGAATGCTGTTTGACTTCTTCTCCGCCACCGTGAACGGCTTTGAGATCGAACGCGGCAAACCCAACCCGGACGTGTTCCTCCTGGCGGCCGAGCGGCTGGGCGTGCCCGCCAACCGCTGCGTCGTGGTCGAGGACGCCCCGGTCGGCTTCGAGGCGGCCAAGGCGGCCGGGATGCCCGTCATCGGCCTCGTCGGGACCCATCCCCGCGAGAAGCTCGATGAGGACGGCGTCGACTGGGTGGCCGAGCGGCTGGCGGATATCACCCCCGAGTGCGTCCAGGGGCTGCTGGACCGAAACTGACCTCCTGTGGCGAACCTGCCTGAATCCCTTGTCGTAGCCTTTGCGGCGGCCGATGACGCCTTGGCACGACACGGCGGGCCCACTACGATTGGTGCAGCCGTTGGGAGCCCCGCACGCGGCCCGACAGCATCTTTCGCAAGCACTTGTCGTAGAACAACTTGAATGAAGTCGGGCGGCCGCCGTCCTAAGCCGGACCGGGCCGGGCCCCAGGGAGTGCAATCGCATGGCTCACCGGAACATCTTCTCCGACGCTGACCGGGCGCACCAGGAGGCCGAGGCCGTCAAGCTGGCCGAAGCCACGCACGGCGGACCGACGCTCGAAGAGGACGCGCACCACCACCATCACCACCACGACCACACGCACAGCGCTAACGCGATGATCATCGCGACGTTCCTGGGCGGGGTGCTGCTGCTGGCCGCGTACATCGCCGCGATCCCGGGGCTGGGGATGGCGATCCAGGGTGACTTGGTGGCGCTGGTGGCGGCGATCATCCTGGCCATCCCGCTGGTCTACGACGCGATTCGTGACCTGATTAGGGGCCATGCCGAGATGAACGAGCTGGTCGCGTTGGCGGTGGTGGCGGCGATCGTCTCGGGTGAGTACCACGAGGCCGGCGTGATCGCGTTCTTCATGATCATGGGCTCGCTGATCGAGCACCGGACCGCGTTGGGCGCCCGCAAGAGCATCGAATCGCTGGTCCGAATCACGCCGACCAAGGCCCGCAAGCTGGAAGGTGACAGCGAAGTCGAGGTCGAGGTCGAGGCCAAGGAGCTCCAGCCCGGCGACGTCGTCCGGGTTCGCCCCGGCGACAATATCCCGGGTGACGGCCGAATCCTGACCGGCAGCAGCAGCGTCAACCAGGCCAACGTAACGGGCGAGTCGCTCCCGCAGGACAAGAATGTCGGGGACGACGTCTTCGGCGGCACGATCAACCTCACCGGCGTCATGGACGTCGAGATCACTAAGGCCGGGCGGGACACGACGCTCGGGCAGGTGCAGGACCTGATCCTCCAGGCGGAGACGACCCGGACGCCGGTGATGCGGCTGACCGACCAATATGCGCGCTGGTACACGCCGGTGGTGCTCATGCTGGCGGCGATCGTCTACTTCTTCACCGAGGACCTGGACCGGGCGATCGCGTTGCTGATCGTGGCGTGTCCCTGTGCGATCATCCTGGCCACGCCGACGGCGATGGTGGCCGCGCTGAGCGCCGCCGCGCGCCTGGGCCTGCTGGTCAAGAAGGTCACCGACCTGGAGATCGCCCGCAACCTGACGGCGGTCGTCTTCGACAAGACCGGCACGCTGACGACCGGCGTGCTCAACGTTACGCGGATGAAGCCCGCCGAGGGCGTCGATCCCGAAGAGCTGCTGCGGGCGGCGCTCTCCGCCGAACAGAACTCGCGCCACCCGGTTGCCCGGGCGGTGGTGCAGGTGGCCGAGAAAGCCAAGCTCAAGGCCCCGCAGCCCGATGACTTCGAGGAGGTTTCCGGCCGCGGCGTGCGAGCGGTGCTGAGCGGCGAGGAGATCCTCGTCGGGCGGGTCGCCTGGCTCGAGGAGCGCGGGGTCGACGTGGCAACGGTCGACGCCAGCCAGACCGAGGGGCTCAGCCTGCTTTACGTGGCCCGCAACGGCCGCGTGCTCGGCTGGATCGGGCTGGAGGACAAGACCCGGGCCGACGCGTCGCACGCGTTGGACGATCTCAACGAAATCGGCGTGCGGGAGCGGGTCATGCTGACGGGCGACCGGTGGTCGGTCGCGCGGAAGGTGGCGGCGGAGATGCACTGCTCCGGCGTGAAGGCCGAGGTCTTGCCGGGCGAAAAGCTGACGGCGGTCGACCAGCTGCGCGAGCAAGGCCACGTGGTGGCGGTCGTCGGCGACGGCGTCAACGATGCGCCGGCGCTGGCGGCGGGCGACATCTCGATCGCGATGGGCGCGGCCGGCAGCGACGTCGCGATCCACTCGGCCTCGATCGCGCTGATGAACAACAACCTGAACCGGATCCCGTTCCTGGTCCGGCTATCGCGGCGGACCTTCGACGTGATCCGGCAGAACATGGTTTTCTCGGTGGCCTACATCGTGCTCACGATCGCCTTCAGCGCGGCCGGCTACATCACGCCGATCATGGCGGCGTTCCTGCACGTGGCGTCGTCGATCGTGGTGGTGTTCAACTCGACGCGGCTGGTCCGCGAGGGCGAGAACCTCGACGAGGAAACGTTGAAGGCGACGCAGGCCCGCGAAACGCGCGCCAAGCGGATTCAACTCGAGGCGGTGCCGGCGACGGCGTAACCTCGGCGACCCGCGCTTCAGCGTTTAACCGATGGCAGCGTTCCGGCATGGTCGGGACGCTGCCTTTCTTTTTGATCGGCTGATGAAGGGCTTGGTGCGTTTAGGGCCTGGTGCCGCGGTAGATCACGACGCCGCCGAAGTTCAGGGTGATGGCCCGGCAGTCGTGGAGCCCGGCGTCGTTGAGGCGCGTCAGCATGGAGTGCCGGGACTCGAAGGTCTCGATCGACCGCGGCAGGTACTGGTACGCCCCGCTCTTGTCGCGGCTGAGCCAGGTACCGAGCCAGGGCAGCACGGTGTTCGTGTAACCGTGGTAGGCCCACCGCAGCAGCGGGTTGTCGGGCGTGGCGAACTCGAGGACCAGGCCGCGCCCGCCCGGCCGCAGCACCCGCACCATCTCGCCGAGCCCGCGCTGCAGGTCCTGGAAGTTCCGCACGCCGAAGGCGCAGGTCGTGATATCGAAGCTGCTGCTTTCGAACGGCAGGTCGAGCGCATCACCGCAGATCAACTCGACGGGCGTTGTCAGGCCGTCGTAGCGGCCGCGGTCGAGCATTGCCTGGGCGAAGTCGAGCCCGACCAGGCGGCGGGGCGGCGGGCGGTGGTGAGCGAACGCGCGGAGCATGTCGCCGGTGCCGCAGCAGATGTCCAGCACTTCGTCGGTCGGCTTGACCGCGGCCAGTCGAATCGTGCGCCGGCGCCAGCGAGCGTCCTGGCCGAGGCTGGCGACGGCGTTGACGCGCTCATAGGTGGGAGCGATCGCGTTGAACATTGCTCGCACGCGGTCGGCCTTGTCGCGCCGGCGGTGCGGGTCGCGTAGCGACTGGCGGTCCCAACTCGGCGTAGCGAAGTAGTTCAGCAGCATAGGACGTACGGCATTCTAGCGGGAGCGGGCCGCTGGCGACGACGGGTGGCGGTTCGGAAGAAGCGGTCAAAAAAAGCAGCGAACGTCCCGAGGGGCGTCCGCTGCAGAAAGCGTTCCTCCGAGTGTGTCGGTGAGAGTGGTTTGCTGAACCCTACGCATTACGTGGGTGGCTGCGGAAGTTCCCGACCTAACGCTTCAAGGCGCCTCCGACGGGATGTTGTCCTGTCAGCCTCCCGAAGGGATCAGCTCATCGGTTCAGGCAAACGGTACTCTCGGTCGATCACCTCAGAGGATTAGCCTTAATGACGTCATCTAGTATACCCCGATCGGCAGCGATTTCTCCCGTCCTTACAAAAAACAGCGGTGAAACCGGACTCAAAGGCTGACGCGGTTGCCCGTCGTCGGGTCGTAGCCCTGCCGGGTCGTTTCACCGTGCGGCTCAACGACCCAGAATCGCACGGTTCCGCCGGCCAGATCGAGGGTCGCCACCGTATAGGGGTCGGCCCGATGCAACGCGCCCGGGTTGACCCGGACCAGGCCGGTCGGCAGCGTCTCGCGGGCGGCCACGTGCGAGTGCCCGTGCAACAGGTAGTCGAACCGCTGATCATCGGGGACGGGCTCGGCGGCGTAGTGCTGGCGGACAAGCTGCTCAAACCCGCGTTCGTGTCCGTGGCAGACGGCGATGCGCCGGCCGGCCAGCGTGAGCACGAGCGGGATCGCGTTCGGCAGCGGGAGTCCGAGCTGCTGCACATAACGCGTGAGCCCCGTCGTCGGCGTATCGGTGTTGCCCCAGACGAACCAGCATTCGAGGCCGGCCAGGGCCGAGAAAACGCTCTCGGAGCCGACGTCGCCGCAGTGGACGAACGCTGTTGCGCCGGCCTGCTGGAGGACGGCAATCCCGCGGGATGCGTGGCGCTCCTTGCCGTGCGTATCGGACAGCACGCCCAGGATCACGGTCTCAACCCCGCAAGCTCTCGAGAAAGCCCTCGGTGGTGTCGTACCGTTCCATGCGGCCGATCAGCGCTTCCATGGCGCGGGCCGGCGGATCGCCGTGGAGCTGGCGGCGAATCATGTTGACCTTGAGCAGAGCGCTCTCGGCGAGGAGCTTTTCCTCTTTCCGCGTGCCCGACTGGCCGAGATCGATCGCCGGCCAGATGCGAAGGTTCGACAGCTCGCGGTCGAGCTTGAGCTCCATGTTCCCGGTGCCTTTGAACTCCTGGAAGATGAACTCGTCGCCGCGGCTGCCCGTCTCGACGAGGGCCGTGCCGAGAATCGTGAGCGAGCCGCCGTGCTCCACCGCGCGGGCGGCGCCGAAGATCTGCTTCGGTTCCTGTAACGCATTGATGTCGAGACCACCGCTCAGCGTGCGGCCGCTGGAGCCGACCACGTGGTTGAACGCCCGCGCGAGGCGGGTGATCGAATCGAGGAGGATCACGATGTGCTGGCCGCACTCGACGAGCCGCCGGGCCCGCTCAACAACGAGCCGGGCGAGGCGCACGTGGGCCGGTGCGTCGTGGTCGTTGCTCGAGGCGAAGACCTCGCCGTGGACGTTGCGGCGCATCTCGGTGACTTCCTCGGGCCGCTCGTCGACGAGGAGGACGATCATGTAGATATCGGGATGGTTCACCGCGATGCCGTGAGCAATCTGCTGGAGCAGGACGGTCTTGCCCGTCCGCGGCGGGGCCACGATCAGCCCCCGCTGACCGAGGCCGATCGGCGTGAACAGCTCGAGGATCCGCATGCTTAGCGGGCCGCCGGGCGTGGAGAACTTCAGCGGGATCTGCGGATCGATGGCCGTCGTTTCTTCGAGCGGCGGCGGGGCGGTCCACTCGGCCACTGGGACGCCGTTGATGCGTTGAACGTCGAGGGTCTTGTTGCCGGAGACCCCCTCGGCGGCAACGATCAGGCCTTCGAGCAGCTCGCCGCCGCGTAGGGCGTATTGCTCGACCACCGCCTTCGGCACGGGCGGGTCGGTTGGCCGGGCCGCGAGGTTTTTTTTGTGGTCCCGCAGGTAGCCGCCGCCGCCAACCAGCTCGAGCACGCCGGAGACTTCGCCGAGTGTCGCGTCCTGCATGCTCGGGGCCTTGCCCTGTTGGCCGCGCTGCTGGCGGTGCTGGTAGCCTTTCTGGCGGTTTTGGCCGCCGGAACGCCCGCCGCGGCGGTTCTTCCGCTGGCCGCCCCCCTTTTGGGCAGGCGATCCAGACTGCTGAGCCCGCGCGGCGCGCGCGGCTCGGTTTCGTCCCCGTTGATTCACCGAAAACTCCACTGTGACCGATGTTCGCAAATCGCGTTGCCGAGGGGCGGCGCTGAAGTTGGCCGCGGGAACAAAGTTCGGCTTTGATCGGCCGTCCTGCCGGACGGCCGCACGCGAATGGACCCTTTTACTATATCAGATTCCCGGGCCGGGCAAAAGCCTGGAGCTCAAACCGCTTTCGGCGTGAGGCCCCCGGCGAAAACATTGTTTCGGAGTACTCCGATCCCCTCGATCTCCACCTCAACCTGGTCGCCGTCGCGCAGGAAACGCGGTGGCTGGCGCACGAAGCCGACGCCCTCGGGGGTGCCGGTCAGGATCACGGTCCCCGGCCGAAGCGTGAACTGGTGCGACAGGTGGCTGACGAGCTCGGGCACGGAGAAGAGCATCGCCTGCGTCGAGGCATCCTGCATGGTCTCGCCGTTCAGCCGACATTGTATTCGCAAATCGGCGTGATCGAGCTCGTCGGTCGTGACGATCAGCGGACCGAGCGGACAGAAGGTGTCGAACCCCTTGGCCCGCGCCCATTGCCCGTCGTTTTGCTGACAATCGCGCGCCGTCACGTCGTTGGCGCAGGTGTAGCCGAAAACGTGATCCAGTGCCTGGTCGACGGGGACCTGGCGAGCGGTATGTCCGATGACCACGGCGAGTTCGGCCTCGAAGTCGACGTGATCCGGTGCGGGCGCCGGGAGGATCACCGCGCCCTCGGGCGGGGCGACGGCCGTCGTCGGCAACAGGAAGACGAGGGGGTGCTCGGGGCGCTCGGCGCCGGTTTCCTTGACGTGGGCGGCGTAGTTTCGCCCGATGC
Source organism: uncultured Planctomycetales bacterium (assembly GCA_964499235.1). Classification (GTDB taxonomy): domain Bacteria; phylum Planctomycetota; class Phycisphaerae; order UBA1845; family Fen-1342; genus JAFGRR01. Next base: position 18,357 of record CAZCKC010000021.1, read on the forward strand.
CGAAGACGTTAGGCGGTTCGACCGGGGCGAGGAGCTTCACGACGCGGATCGGCTTCTGGCCGACCTCGCACGACCCGAAGAGGTCGCCGATCAGCGGCTTGGCCTGGCGCGGAGCGACCAGTTGGCCGTGGATGACCGCTCCGTCTTCCGTCAGGAAACGAACGACTTGCATTCGATCTCGTCAGGCAACCCGGGAATCCCTGGCCGGCGCTCGTTGGACGGTCCATCAATAGAAGACGGTCACGATCAGGTGGGGATCGTTGTGCTTGCCTTCGACCACGCCGACGTTGCTCGACACGAATTTGATCGTAATGTCCTCGCGGCTGTCAACCCACTCATTGATCGTGTCGTTCATGTGGGCGATCGAGGCGTCGTTAAGCTTGGCGTGGAACGTGCGGCACCGCGTGGCCCCACGGGCGTCAGGATTCAGTGCCCGCTTGAAATCCTCGCGGTGGGCGGACGTCTCGAACGAGATCCCGCCCTGCTGCCCGAAGGCGGTGATCGTCGAGCCACCCGGGCCGGGGCTTTCCAGATCCTCGTCAATCTGGATCGGATCGTCCCCGGTTCCCAGCGGCGAGGCGATCTGCTGCGTCGCCACGGCTTCCTGGTAGCAGTGGCGGCAGAACAGACGCTTGCCGACCCGCTCGGCCTTGTGGCTCGCGATGTGCTCGGGATAGACCGTGGCGCCGCAGCCGTCGCATGTCTGCAGCTCGGTTTCGCGGTTGTCCGGGCTCGTGCTCATGTCAAACGCTCTCCCGATCGGCGAGGCGCCGGCCGCGTCAGGGAGATGGGCAGGGACCGTCCGTGGTCCGATGGCGGCCGTCGGCCTCAGAGATGCTCACGCCCACCAGTATACCGTTCAAATCGGCCCGAACGACCCGTGAGCGATCAGAACCGTGCCCGGGACGCCCGGCTTGGCGGGTCAGAATTGTCGAAAATTGTCGGACCGGACGCCGTTCGTAATCGTAACACGTTGCTATAGTTATGCTTACGGCCGTCTCCCGAACCCGCGGGCAGGGGGGGGGCGGCGATAGGAAGTGGCCGTCGGGTTCGCTACACTGCGGTCGCATTGAGTCTTTCTCCCTCCTGGACCGATGCCGGCCTGCGGGTAGCGCTCGCAGGCCGGCATTTTTTTAGTCCGGCGGGCGTCCTGACGGC
>CAZCKC010000021.1:19614-31753 GCA_964499235.1 uncultured Planctomycetales bacterium
TGCGGGTAGCGCTCGCAGGCCGGCATTTTTTTAGTCCGGCGGGCGTCCTGACGGCCATGCACGCGGGGGTAAGTGCTCATCAAAAATTAACACCCCGCCTGACAAGAAACGCTTGTGCGGCGCCGGGACCGGGCAATAATCCTCGCATGTCCCGGGCAGGCGACCGCTGACCGCCACAGGTTGGCGCGGCCGCCGGCCCCCGGCGACGCTGGAGCGGGCGAACCTAGCAACCGTCACGTTTCCCCGGCGACGGAAGCGCGCGTTTCAGAACTCCCTGGCAGCATGACGAGCAAGCCCGCATGCCCGTTTGGCATGAGCGGGCGGTGTTTTTTGGAAGGAAACTGTTGATGGCAAGCACCTTGCGCGGCGTGCCCATTCGGCGCGACCTGAACGCGAGCATGGGCGATGCGATCTTCTTCAGCCTGGCGGTCGGGCTGGGTGAGGCGTACCTGATTGCGTTCTTCCTGGCGTGCGGGCTGAGCGAGATCGCCTCGGGGCTGATCGCGACCGTACCGATCCTGGCCGGCGCGTGCCTGCAGCTCGCGTCGCCGCTGGCGTTGAAGTGGGTCGGCTCGTACCGGCGGTGGATCGTGCTCTGCGGGCTGCTTCAAGCGTCGATGTTCCTGCCGTTGATCTGGTTCGCGCTGCAGGGGGCGATCCCGACGTGGTTGGCGTTTGCGATCGCGACGGTCTACTACGGAGCCGGGATGGCGACGGGGCCGGCGTGGAACGCGTGGATGGGGCGGATCGTGCCGCGGTCGATGCGCGCGCCGTTTTTCGCGGTGCGGACGCGGGCGATCCAGGCGGGCGTGTTGTGCGGGCTGATCGTCGGGGGCACGCTGCTTCAGCAGCTCGATGTCGGGCATGCCGAGAAGTTGTTCGCGTTCGCGGTGCTGTTCTGGGTGGCGTGCTTCTGCCGGGTGATGTCGATCACGCTGCTGGGCACGCAGTCAGAGCCGCCGGGGGTGGCGAAGCTGCGCCGCCTGATCGGGCCGCGGGAGATCCTCGCGCGGCTGCGCGGCACGAACGACGGCAAGCTGCTGCGCTACATGTTCTTCGTCCAGATCTTCAACTTCATCGCCGTGCCGTTCCTGGCGGCGTACATGCTGCGCGAGCTGCAGCTGTCTTACCTGGCGTTCATGACGCTGATCGCGATCCCGTTCATCAGCAAGACGCTGCTGCTGCCCGCGCTCGGCGACTGGGCGAAACGCTACGGCCCCTACCGGCTGCTGTGGGTGGGCGGGCTGGCGGTGATCCCGCTGTCGGCGGCGTGGGCACTCTCGCCCAACTTCTATTACCTGGCGGTGGTCCAGGTGTTCGCCGGCGCGGCCTGGGCGACATACGAGCTGAGCACGTTCCTGCTGTTCTTCGAGACGATTCACGAGGACGAGCGGGCGAGCGTCTTGACGACGTTCAACCTGCTCAACGCGGGGGCGATGGTCACGGGGTCGACAATCGGCAGCTACGCCCTCTGGATGCTGGGCAACGGGACCGGGGCCTACCTGACGATCTTCGTGCTGGCGTCGTGCGGGCTGCTGGCGACCGTCGCCCTGCTGACGCGCGTGGTGAGCGTCGACTTCCAGCCCGTACCGCTCGCGCTGCGGGCACTGGTGCTGCGCCCGCTGGCCGGCTCGATCGACGAGCCGGTGCTCCACAGCATCGACCAGGAACAGCTCGACCAGCAACGGCTCCGCCCGGCTCCGGTCGAGAACGCCGCAGATGCCGGTTCGGCCGAGCCGGTTCCCGAACGCCAAGCCTGACCCGGGCGCGGCCCAGGACTCGGGGGGTGGCGGCTCAGACCTGCAGGCGGGCGAAGTGCCGGGCTCCGCTCCAGAGGGCGAGGACGCTGATGAGCACTGCCAGCCCGATCAGTGCCCCGAACAGCTGCCAGTTCTCGGGCGCCAGGTTGGCCGGGACGCCGTCGCGCTCCTGGAGCAGGCGGACGGCCAGCACGCCGACGCCGAAGAGCTCGACGGTCACGAAGAGCATGCTCGCGATCAGGTTGATGCTGCCGCCGACGCCGGACGCGATGCGGGCCGGGTTCCGCTGGCCGAGGACGGGGTAGCGGGCGCCCAGCCCGACGGCGAGCCCGCAGAGCCCGACACAGATCGCCAGGATGACGGCGATGTTGATCTGGGCCCACAGCGGCGGCAGCTTGAGCATGTAGACGGCGGTCCCCATCACCAGCACCGCCGACAGTCCGGTCACGACGAGGGCGAAGAGGAACTTCACCAGCAGCATCGTGACGCGGCGCACGGGGATGAGCCCGAGCAGCCAGAGCTGCTGGCTCTCCAGAGACAGCAGCGGGTAGACGAAACGGCTGGTAAAGGTGGCGAGGATCAGGCTGATCGTGAGCAGGTTGAGGAACGCGATCGCCATCCGCATCGTGTCGTTGTTCAGGCTGACCGGGATGCGCTGCAGGTTGACGGCGTAGAGAAACAGCAGCCCCAGCATGATGACCATCTGCGTCCACTGCGTGGCGTCGCGCGAGAAGGCCCGGATGTCCTTGAGCATGAGCGCCTTCAGCCGCGGGGGCAGGTAGAAGAACAGCACCGTCGTGGTCAGCCGGCTGGCCCAGCCGTCGCGGATCGTCGGCTGAGCCCGCCCGTGCTGCGCCCGGCTGAAGGCCTCGGTCCAGGTCACGCCGGCAATGTTGATCGTCAGCCACGAGAGGAAGAACGCATTGGCCGCCACGATCAGGAGATAAAAGAAGCTGTCGTCGGCCTTGTCCCGCACGATGGCGATCACGCCGCGGGCGGTCCAGGCACTGGGGAGAAACGGGCTGCGGGTGAAGCTGAGGTCCTGGATCATCTGGCGCAGCCATTCCTCGGCGTGATCGCCGGTCTGCGCGACGCGGTAGAACCAGGCGATCCCGCCGACCAGCAGCACGCCGCCGATCCAGATCGCCAGCGTCAGCGGCTTGCGCGGCGCGAACATCGCGACGGCCCACGCCACGAGCACGCCGAGGGTCGCCGGAATCAGCACGAAGCCGAAGAAGTGTCCCGTGAAGAGCGGGTAGAAGTACCAGTCGACGCGGTTCTGCGCGGCGATCGCGAGCATCAGCGGGAAGCCCAGCAGCAGAAACGACCAGCTGCTCAGCACCAGTCCCTCGAACCACTTCATCAGCACGACCTGGCGCGCCCGCACCGGCATCGTCATCAGGTGGCCGGCCTCGCCGCGCCCGTAGAGGGCACCGAACGCCAGAATCGCGTTCGAGAACGCCAACATGATTGCCAGGAAAAAGAAGAAGTTCACGAAGATCTGTTCCTGCGCGACGATGCCGACGAGCTCCCACCGGCCGACGTACCGCAGGATGTGCTCGAAGAGCATGTACAGGGCGGACCAGATCAGCGCCAACAGCGCCAGCACCGCCAGCGTCTGGAACGGGGCGTCACGGAGCTGCTGATCCACCGCGTGGCCGAGCTGGAGCGTTCGGTAGCGGATCATCGGCCAAGTGCCGGACCGCGGCTCAACCATCGGTCGGCTCCGCCGGCGGGTTGGGAGCCAGCATCTCGCGGAGCGCGTCCTCGGCGCCGGTCAGGCGAAGGAAGATATCTTCCAGCCGGTGGCCGGGCTCGGCCGAGGCCCGCAGTTCGCTCATCGTGCCGAGGGCGACGAGCTGGCCGTCATGGATGATGCCGATGCGGTCGGCCACCTGCTCGGCGATCTCGAGCGTGTGGGTGGACATGAAGACCGTGCCCCCCTGCCGCGTGATCTCGACGAACAGGTCCTTGATCACGCGGATCGTCCGCGGGTCGAGCCCGACCATCGGCTCGTCGACGACCAGCAGCCGCGGCGCGTGCACCAGGGCGGATGCGATCGCGACCTTTTGCTTCATGCCGTGGCTGTAGGTTTCGGTGAGGCGGTCGAGGAACGGCTCCATGTCCAGCCGCGGCGTGAGGTAATCGAGCCGAGCGGCCGCGTCGGCTGACGGCACGCCGTACATCTCCTGGCTGAAGCGGATGAACTCGCGCCCGGTGAGCTTGTCGTAGAGGAAGGGCTGGTCCGGAACGTAGGCGATGTGCTGCTTGGCCTGCCGCGGCTGGCGGCGCATGTCGATGCCGCAGATCGCGACCCGGCCGGTGTCCGGGCGCAGCAGCCCGGTCGTCATCTTGAGCGTGGTGGTCTTACCGGCGCCGTTGGGGCCGAGGTAGGCGAAGATCTCGCCGGCGGCCAGTTCGAGCGTGAGCGCCTGGACGGCCTGCTTGGTGCCGAAGCGCTTGGCGACCTGGTCGAGCAGGACGACCTGCTGCGAGCCGTTGGGCGGGATCCGCACGAGCACCGGGGCAGCAGACACGGCGGTCCTCACTCAGTGCGCGGGTAGTCGACATCGATCAGGCGATAGACGCCGGCCTGGTCGAAGGCTTCGCGGTCGAACGGCTCGTTGAGCAGCCGCAGCGTGCCGATGATCGGCAGGTCGACCTCCTGGATCAGGACGGTGCCATCCTGGTGAACCCAGGCCCGGGCCTGGGGCGACTCGACCCGGAAGGCGGTAACCGTCTGCCCGGTGCGCGGGTCGCTGACCTCTTCCTCGCCTGTGACCGCGACGGTGATCGTCTGCATCTCCATCTCGGGGCCGGTCACGTTCGGCAGGATCGCCGACAGCGGGTTGAAGAGCTTCACCTGCCACATGCGCCCGACGTAGAGCCCGGGCATGCGATCAAAGGGGCGGAAGACGTTGCCGAGCGACTTGAGCGCGCTGGCGGGCACCAGGAACTTGCCGGCCGGCTTATCGGTATCACCGATGTAGTACTCGAACGGGAAGTCGCCCGAGAAATTCTCACCACGAATCTTGACCGGCATGCCGAGGCCGCGGATGTCCATCTCGATCTCGTCGGGGATCGGGAGGGAGTCGGCCAAGTAGTTGTTGGGCAGCTCGTAGCGGATGCTGCTCTCGAGGATGACGCCCTCGATCCGCGCGGGAGTCGGCACCGGCACCTCGCGGATCAGCGTGCGGGCGTCGACGTTCACCGAGGCGCCGAAGCGGTTCGACACCAGCCAGCTCGAGCCGATCCGCCGGCCGTCGGCGGTGAAGATCCCGACCTGGATTCCGCGCTCGTCCTTGTCGCCGAGGTGCGTCGCGAAGTTGGCGGGCGGGCTGCCGGCCAGCAGCCGCGGCAGGACGTGCCGCCACGCCAACGCCCCGTTGGCCAGGAGCATCGCGATCACCGAGAGAATGCCAAGCCAGCGGTTCACCATCGTGCAGCGACGCTCTTGACCGGGGACGATAAAAAACAGGCGGAAACGGATCCAGGTTTGCGATTCTACGCGCCGCGCTGCGCGCGGGTCAAACGCGTGGGGCGGCGCCGGCGCTGCGGTGGTGGGCGGCGAAATTCAATCAAATCGACGAACTCGGGGGGCGCAGTGAACCTTGTGAAAAAGCGACCCGCGTGGTCGCGACGCCTTGACCCGCTCACCGCTCTACCAGATATTGTCGCGATCGACTGGAATTTCTCGACAGGCAGCCAATGGCCAACGCACCGTTCATCTTTCCCAAATGGTTCAACGGGATCCGCAACGCCGTCGCCGTTATCGGGGCAGTTTTGCCCCTTTATGTGGTGCTGGTTGTCGCCTATGGCGCGGATCCGGTCACGACGGATGTCGGGTACATGCCCACGCAGCCGGTGGAGTTTTCCCACGCCCTGCACGCCGGTGAGCTCGGCATGGACTGCCGCTACTGCCACAACACCGTCGAGGAGGCCGCCCACGCGGCGATCCCCCCGACGCAGACCTGCATGAACTGTCACCACCAGATCCAGAACGACAGCCCCAAGATGGTGAAGGTCATCGAGAGCTACCGCACCGGCGAGCCGATCGAGTGGGTGCGGATCCACGACCTGCCCGGCTACTCGTACTTCAATCATGCCGCCCACGTGAACCGCGGCGTCGGTTGCCGGACGTGCCACGGGCGCATCGACCGCATGGAGGTCGTCTACCAGGCCGAGCCGCTGTCGATGGGGTGGTGCCTCGACTGTCACCGCGAGCCCGAAAAATACCTGCGGCCCAACGACCGGATCACGGACATGGACTATGAGTTGACCCCGGAAGATCAACTGGCCAAGGGGCTCCAACTGAAGGAAGAGTACGACATTCGCTCGGCCCAATACTTGCAGAGTTGCTCCGTATGCCACCACTAGACGACGCCCCTACCGGGCAGCGCTACTGGCGCAGCCTGGACGAACTCGCCAACACCGAGCAGTTCCGCACCTTCGTCGAGAACGAGTTCCCCAACTTCGCGCCGGAACTGCTCAACGGGCCCACCCGCCGCGGCTTCCTCAAGGTGATGGGCGCGTCGCTCGCCCTCGCGGGGCTGGCCGGCTGCCGGTGGCCGCGCGAGAAGATCCTCCCCTACGCCAACCGCCCCGACAACCGGATCCCCGGCGTGCCCGTCCAGTACGCGACCGCGATGGAGCTGGGCGGCTGGGGCCAGGGACTGCTGGTCAGCAGCCTCGACGGCCGGCCGATCAAGGTCGAGGGCAACGACCAGCACCCGCTCAACGCCGGGGCGACCGACGCCTTCGGCCAGGCGAGCGTGCTCGACCTTTACGACCCGGACCGCACGCAGCGGCACTACCAGCCGATCGACGGCCGCGGCTCGACGCCGCAGCGGCTGACCTTCTCGGCGTTCCTGAACGCCACGCGGGATCACTTTGACGGCGTCCGGCAGAAGAGCGGGGCCGGCTTTTTCGTGCTGAGCGAGGCCTCGAGTTCGCCCACGCTGGCCGCCACCCGCGAGCGGTTCCTGGAAGTCTTTCCGCAGGCCCGGTGGGTTGAATACGAGGCCCTCTCGCGCGACAATATTCGGGCCGGAACCGCGGCCGCCCTCGGCACACCCTACCGCCTGAGCTATGACCTCACGCAGGCCGACGTGATCGTGAGCCTCGACGAGGACTTCCTGCTGCAGCACCCCGAGTCGATCCGCCTCACCCGCGAGTTCGCCCGCCGCCGCAAGCCGAGCCCGGACAACGATTACGACATGAACCGCCTCTACGTGTTCGAGAGCGGTTTCTCACTCACGGGCTGCCGCGCTGACAGCCGCGAGGGCTTCCGCCCGACCGCCCTGCCGGGCCTGGTTGGGCAGCTGCTGAGCGCGGTCCGCGATGGACAGGCGGCCGAGGGGCCGATGTCGGCACGCGATGTCGAGTTGATCGCGGACGACCTGATGGCGCACCGTGGGCGGTGCGTGGTCATGGGCGGCGCTCACCTGCCGCCGGACGTCCATGCCGCGGTGACGGCGCTGAACGCGGCGTTGGGGAATCTCGGCACGACCGTGCGGTTGCTGCCCGATCCTGCTCCGGAGCGTCCGAGCCACCGGGATGCGCTCGCTGAGCTGACGAACGAGCTGAACGCCGGCGTCGTCGAGACGCTCCTGATTCTCGGCGGCAATCCGGTGCACACGGCGCCGGCTGACCTCGACTTCGAGGCGGCGCTGGCGAAGGCGGGCATGAGCCTGCACCTTGGTTTGTACGAGGACGAGACGTCGCGGGCGTGCGACTGGCACCTCGCGCGGTCGCACTACCTCGAGAGCTGGGGCGATACGCAGGCCTACGATGGGACGGTCAGCATCATCCAGCCGCTGATCGCCCCGCTCTATGACCCGCCGCAGGACGTCGCGACCCGGACGCCGGCCGAGCTGCTGGCCGCCCTGGCCGAGGACCGGGTGGTTGACGACTTCGCGCTGGTCCGCGACACCTTCCGTAACCGCTTCGCGGCGGCGGATCAGCCGTGGGAGACGGCCTGGCAGGAAGCGCTGCACCGCGGCGTTATCGCTGGCACGGCCGCGGAGCCGGTCGCGCCGCCGGCGGTGCAGGCGGTGCCGTTGCCGCGACAGCCCGGATCGTCGGGCTACGACCTGGTCTTCACGGCCGACCCGAGCGTCTATGACGGTCGGTTCGCGAACAACGGCTGGCTCCAGGAGTTGCCCGACCCGCTGACGAAGCTGACCTGGGACAACGCCGCCATCATCAGCCCGGTAGACGCGAAGGCGCTCGGCGTGAAGCGCGGCGACCTGCTGCGGATCGAGCTGGGCGGCCGGAGCCTGGACATGCCCGCGTTCGTGCAGCCTGGGCAGCCGCAGAACACGCTGACGCTGCCGGTTGGCTACGGCACGCGGCTCGGCCTGGTGTCGGCCAACACCGGTTTCGACACTTACAGCCTGCTGGCGACGACGGCGCCGGGGATGGCGACGGGGGCGACGGTCGCCAAGGCGAGCGGAACCTATCTGCTGGCGACGACGCAGGACCACAGCTACATGGACGTCGCGATCGGCGACGCGGCCAAGCGGCAGCGGGCCGAGCGGTTCATCCGCGAGGAGACCCTCGAGCAGTTCCGAGCGACCCCGGACTTCGTTGATCACGTCGTGCACCTGCCGCTGTTCAAGGATCCGACCAAGTCGAAGGAACCCGCGGGCGCGCCGGCGGGCAAGGACGACGGCGCGGTCACTCATGAGGACCGCGAGAAGTTCGGGCAGCTTTTCGGCGACGTCGACTACATCGGCGAGAACCAGTGGGCGATGGCGATCGACCTGTCGGCGTGCACCGGCTGCAACGCCTGCATCATTGCGTGCCAGGCGGAGAACAACATCCCGGTGGTCGGCAAGCTGGAGGTCCATCGCGGCCGCGAGATGCACTGGATTCGCGTCGACCGCTACTTCAAGGGCACGCCCGAGCGGGTGACGGGGGTCGCGCACCAGCCGGTGACGTGTCACCACTGCGAGAACGCGCCCTGCGAGCAGGTCTGCCCCGTCGCGGCGACGGTCCACGACGAGGAAGGCCTCAACGCGATGGTCTACAACCGCTGCATCGGCACGCGGTACTGCTCGAACAACTGCCCTTACAAGGTGCGGCGGTTCAACTGGTTCTACAACCACCACGGGCCGCACCACCCGCGCGACGGGGCGGACGTTTCACCGATGGAGCAGATGCTGTTCAACCCCCGGGTCACCGTCCGCAGCCGCGGCGTGATGGAGAAGTGCACGTTCTGCACGCAGCGGATCAACGAGGTGCGGATCAAGGTCAAGAACGCCCGCATCAAGCAGAACGACCCCTCGATCGACATCGAGGACGGCATGGTCACCCCCGCGTGCGCGCAGACCTGCCCGGCCGAGGCGATCACCTTCGGTGACCGCAACGACCGCGCCAGCCGCGTCCACCAGCTGACCATGAACAACCCCCGCGGCTACTACCTGCTGCAGGAGCTCAACGTACGGCCGCGGCTGAAGTACCTGGCACGGATCAACAACCCGCTGACGACAGCCGGCGGCGGGCATGACGGACACAACGACGGCGGAACCGGCGGCGGACACGGCTGACTGGACGCTGCGACCGGGCTGACAAGGTAAGGCATGGCAAGCATTCCCGCTCCGATGGACAACACGATCGAGACCCCCGGCCAGCGCCCGCCGCTGATCCTGGGCGGTCACGACAACCAGAGCGTCACCGAGCTGGTCTGTAAGCCGGTCGAGCGCAAGCAGATGCCGGCCGCCTGGTACGTGGCGTTCGCGATCACCGGCAGCCTGACGCTGATGCTGTTCGGGCTGATCGGCTACCTGTTCATCGAAGGCGTCGGTGTCTGGGGGGTGAACATCCCGGTCGCCTGGGGCTTTGCGATCGTCAACTTCGTGTTCTGGGTCGGTATCGGCCACGCCGGCACGCTGATCTCCGCGATCCTGTTCTTGTTCCGACAGAGTTGGCGGACGAGCATCAACCGCTTTGCCGAGGCGATGACGATCTTCGCCGTGATGTGCGCCGGAATCTTCCCGGCGATCCACGTCGGCCGCGTCTGGGTCGTCTACTGGATGTTCCCCTATCCGAACCAGATGGCGATGTGGCCGCAGTTCCGCAGCCCGCTGCTCTGGGACGTGTTCGCGGTCAGCACCTACGCGACGGTGTCGCTGCTGTTCTGGTACGTCGGGCTGATCCCGGACCTGGCGACGCTCCGGGACCGGGCGACGGGCAAGGTGCGGCACTTCCTGTACGGGCTCTTCTCGCTGGGCTGGAACGGCTCGGCCCGCCACTGGCACCGCTACGAGCGGGCGTACCTCTTCCTGGCCGCCCTGGCGACGCCGCTGGTGCTGAGCGTGCACTCGGTCGTCAGTTTCGACTTCGCCGTCGCCCAATTGCCCGGCTGGCACACGACGATCTTCCCGCCCTACTTCGTGGCCGGGGCGATCTTCAGCGGTTTCGGCATGGTGCTGACGCTGATCATCCCGGCCCGCGAGTGGTTCGGGCTCAAGGATCTGGTCACGCCGCGGCACCTGGACAACATGTGCAAGATCATCCTGGCGACGGGCTCGATGGTGGGCTACGCCTACTTGATCGAGCTGTTCGTCGCCTGGTACAGCGGCTGGACTTTCGAGCAGTACGCGTTCCTCAACCGCCTGGCCGGTCCCTATGCCTGGGCCTACTGGACGATGGTGAGCTGCAACGTGATCTTCCCGCAGCTCTTCTGGTTCAAGTACTTCCGGACGAAGATCATGCCGATGTTCATCCTCAGCCTGATCGTCAACGTCGGGATGTGGTTTGAGCGCTACGTGATCGTCGTCACGTCGCTGAGCGCGGACTTCCTGCCGGCCAACTGGGGCCCCTACTTCCCGACCTGGGTCGATGTCCTGACCTTTGTCGGCAGCTTCGGGCTCTTCTTCACCTTGTTCCTGCTCTTCGTGCGGTTCCTGCCGATGATCGCCCTTTCTGAGGTCAAGGGCGTCATGTCGCACCAGAGCCACGGAGACACCTCCACCGAGGGAGCTACTTAGTCGTGAGCGACGCGGTCCTGCCCAACACGCTGAGCGCCCCCGCCGACCAGCTCGAGCGCGACACGCTCGCCGCGGTTCTGGTGGAGTTCGAGACCGACGACCAGCTCGTCGCGGCCGCCGAACGGACCCGCGAGGCCGGCTACAGCAAGTTCGACGCCCACTCGCCCTACCCGATCCACGGCATGGATCGCGCCATGGGCATCCGGATGACCAAGCTGCCGTGGATCGTCTTCGGCCTCGGCATGACCGGCGCGTTCGCCGGTCTCGCGTTGCAGTACTGGACCAACGGCGCCTTCTGGGCGGACACGATCACGGCCAATAACGAAACGCCGTGGTGGACGTTCCTGCCGACTTACCTCGAGCCCTACACCTACCGGGTCAGCGGCAAGCCGTTCTTCAGTCTGCCGGCCTTTATCCCGATCATCTTTGAGTTGACCATCCTGCTGGCCGCCTTCGGCGCGGTCTTCGGCATGCTCGCGTTGAACAACCTGCCGTGGTTCTACAACGCGCTGTTCACCAGCAAGCGCTTCCTGCGGGCCACCAGCGACCGCTTCTTCATCAGCATCCCCGCCAACGACCCGCAGTTCGAGGAGAGCCGCACGTCCGAGTTCGCCGAATCCCTCGGCGGCACGGTCGAGAAGGTTTACGAGGTCAAGACCCCCGGCATGCCGAAGCCGATCTTCTGGGCTGCCTGGATCATCGCCGCCCTGATGCTCCTGCCACCGGTCTTCGTCGCCCAGGGGCGCGTCGACCGCCAGTCGAAGCCCCGGATCCACCCGATCCAGGACATGGACAACCAGCCCCGCTTCAAGGCTCAGCAGGCAATGCCGCTGTTCGCCGACGGCCGCGCGATGCGCCCCGAGGTTGCCGGTACCGTCGCGCGCCAGGACCCGCTGCCCAACCCGCCGCTGCTGCAGGGCGGCCGCCTCGTCCGCAACGAGGAATCCGGGCAGCTCCAGATGGAGTGGTACGACGGCTTCCCGCCCGAGATCCCGGTCGACATGGCGCTGCTGGAGCGCGGCCGACAGCAGTACGAGACCTTCTGCGCCGCCTGCCACGGCTACGACGGGCAGGGCAACGGCATGATTAACCAGCGGGCGATCGACCTCCAGATCGGCTGGGTGTCGGCGCAGACGCTGGTCGGCGACCTGGTTCGCGAGCGGCCCAACGGGCATATTTACAACACGATCAAGAACGGCCTAAACAACATGGCCGGCTACGGAGACCAGATTGCGGTCACGGACCGGTGGGCGATCGTCGCGTACGTGCGGGCGCTGCAGCGTTCGTACAGCGGGTCGCTCGACGAGGTGCCGCCGGAGAAGCGCGCGAACCTGCGCTAAGCCACTGCGGAGAGGACATGGCTCACGCTGCCCCCATTGATATCGC